>JADKAQ010000001.1:0-300000 GCA_016719105.1 Gemmatimonadota bacterium
CCGTAGACGTCGCCCAGCGTCTCCTCGGTGAGGATGCTGTCCACCGCACCAACGCGAAACTGTCCGCGCACCACGAGCGCGATCCGCTCCACGTAGTTGGCCACTTCGTTGAGCGCGTGGCTCACCATGAGCACGGTGAGCCCGTCGCGCTCGTGCAGGTCGCGCACCAGGCCGAGGATCTGCGTGGTCGAGACGAGGTCCATCCCGCTGGTCGGCTCGTCCAGCACGAGGACATTCGGGTCGCCGACCAGCGCGCGCGCGATGAGCGTGCGCTGCTTCTGCCCGCCGGAGAGCGCCGTCAGTCGCCGCTCGGCCAGGTCGGTGATCCCCACCTGTTCGAGCGCGCGATAGGCGAGTGCATGGTCCGAGGCTCCCGGCCGTCGCCCCAACCCGATGCGGTCGTACCGCCCCATCAGGACGACATCGAGGACGCGCAGCGGGAAGTGGGCGCTCACCTGGTCGCGCTGCGGCACGTAGCCGAAGCGGAGACCGGTCGCCCGACGGATTGTCCCCGCCAACGGGGCCAGCGTCCCGAGCAGCGCTCGCAGCACCGTCGTCTTCCCCGCGCCATTCGGCCCCACCAGTCCCAGGAAATCGCCTTCGGTAAGCGTGAAATCGAGCCCGGAGAGCACGGCCTTGCCGCCGTAGCCTAACGAAACGCCCTCGAAGGTGACGAGGGCGCTCATCGCACGGCCGCCGCGAGCTGCTGGATGTTGTGGCGCATCACGGCCACGTAGTCGTCCAGCCCCTTCACCCCGCCCACTGACGGCGGCAGGATGAGCACCGTCCCTCCGACCTTGCTCGCCACGAAGTCCGCGGTCTTCCGGTCGTAGAAGGGTTCCATGATGATCACGCGTGCGCCGCGCTGCTTCATCGTCTGGATGAGCCCCGCCAGGTGCGACGGCGACGGCGGGACGCCCGGCTTGGGCTCCATGAAGCCGACGATGTCCACCCCCGTATACTCGGCGAAGTAGCGCCAGCTCGTATGCCAGGCGACGATGGGCTTGCCCTTGAGCGAGGCGAGGTCTCCCGCCCAGTCCCGCTCGGCGGCGTTCAGTTTGTCATCGAAGGCCTTCTCATTCGACTGGAAGGTCGCCGCATCCTTGGGAGCGAGCGCACTGAACGTCCCGCGGAACAACGCCGCGATCTTGCGGCCGTTCTCGGGGTCGAGCCAGTAGTGCGGATTCCCCTGCGGATGCACGTCCCCTTGCGAGCGGTCCACCGTGCCGCGCGCCTGGTCGAGCACCGGGATCGCCCGCGAGACGTCGAGGTATCCGCTCCCCCCCAGGCGGATCCTCGGGTTCCGCGCGCCGTCCAGCAGCAACGACATCCACCCGATCTCGAGGTCGAGCCCCACGAAGGCCCACACGTCGGCTTTCTGCAGTTGGAGGACAAACGATGGCTTGGCCTCGATGAAGTGCGGATCCTGATAGCCCTCGCCGATGTGCGTGGCGACGATGCGGTCGCCGCCGACCGCCCGGGCAATGTCGTAGAGGTCCGTCGTGCTCGTGACGACGCGCAGCTGCGCCGCGGCCGGGCGTGTGCCGGCGAGTGAGACAACAGCGGCCAGCAACACGGCAGCTCGGCGCCCGATGGCACCGCGCGGGATCGACGGACGTGGAGAATGAGTCACCCGGGAAGGGATGCGGCTTTGTGGGCCGAGGCAATGTGGCCTGCAGGATGATCCGGTCGTACGCCGCGGCACTCGTGCGCGGCGGGATCACTCGTTCATACCCCGCCACGAGCTTCGAGAACTCGCTTGGGAAGAACTCGAGATACGCCGATGCGGCCCGCGTCGTCCCGCCGTCGTAGTCGGGATCCTGCAGCACGTCCGTGCGCGCCCCCACGTAGCCGCGACGCCCCGTCTGCCAGCGCGCGTAGGCGTAGAAGCCGGAATAGTCACGCGTGGGGCCAGCGTAACCCACGTCGCTGGCCGGCACACCGTTCACCTGGCGCAGCACTTCGGTCTGCAGGATGAACGACCGGTACAGCCCCTGCTGAAGCGGACGCCAGCGAACGGTCAGGTCCGCGCCGTACACGGTCTGTCGCACATCGACTGCGTTGGTCCCGTCAGCGAGCGGATTGTTCAATGGCTGTTCGCGCTCGCCCGAGATGACCGATCCCGACAATTCCACGTTTGCGCTCTGCGACAGATCCCAGTAGTTGCGGAGCCGAGCCGAGTATCCGAGCCCTGTCAGCTTCTTGTTCGCCGGCTCGTCGGCGACGAGATCGGGGTTCACTTCGCCGAAGCGATCGACCGCCGTCACGATCAGCTCCTGATAGAAGCCGAACGGCGAGACGACCTTGCTGGCGTAGATGCCGGTTCCCTTGAGTCCCTCGGGCCCAAGAAAGCGCTGCAGGACGTACGGGTACTCGATCGTGTGCAGGTCGTGCCGGTGCGTGGTGTTCTCCTTCCCGACCGGCATGAGCAGGCGTCCCAAGCGTAGCTCGAGCCCCCACGGGAGCGCGCTCGCCGTGAGATACGCCTGTTCGATCGATACCCCCTCGTTGTCCGAAATCCCGAGGAAGACATCGCCGCGGAAGTACGGGTCGACGGCGGCCTGAATCGCGACTTCGACCTCGCGAATGCCGAAAGGCGAGCGATCCTCCTCGGTGCTTCCCTTGGGCGAGAGATCGCCGATGAGGTCGCCCACCGCGCTGAGGTCGGGGAGCAGGCGGGGATTACTCGCACCCGCCTGCCCGGCAGGGGAGGTGCCAGCTGGTTTCCCCTTGTCCTTTCCCCTCCAGTTCGCGGACAATCGCCAGCGAGTCGGCCACGCGAATGCTGTCCGCCCGCAGCGAGTCCGCCTTCGCGCGCCGCGCCGTGGAATCGCGGTGCTGGGCACCGGGCAGCAGTGGCGACGGCAGAAAGAGGATCGCCAGTCCAACGGATCGCGATGCGGTGCAGCGGCGCAGGAAGAACGACTTGTGCACGTGGGCGCGCTCCGCTGGGAATATTTCGTCGCCCTGAAAGCCCCCGCCGGAATGGCGGCGCTGGTAGGCAAGCTAGGCGAGGTTTCGACGCACTCCATGACAATTCCTGCGAAACCGCACGGCGGCATCGGGGAATTGTCCAAGGCGACGTCGGGCACTAGGCTTTGGGCATGCGTTCGCGCCGCGTCGTCCTCCGCTTGCTGGCCGCCCTTGTGGCGGTCCTGCAGGGCTTTGCCCCTGGGGTGGCGTCCATCATCGACGCCCGTCCGGCCGCCCTCGCCCTGTCGGAGAATGCGGTCACGCACTTCGAGGAGCCGGGCTCGCCGCACGCGATTGCCCACGAGGAGCACTGCGTACTCTGCAGCGCGGCGACACAGCTTCCCGCCGAGCCGCTGCGCGCTCGCCCTCGGCGACATCGGCGTTGCGTCGTGGCCCTCCCGTGCCGACTGGATCGGGCACGCCAGCTTCGACTGGAACGGCACCCTCAGGTCGCGCGCCCCGCCAGCCTGAGTGAACCGCGCCGCGCCTGCCGGTGCGCGCGGAGATCGCACATTCCCGGACGCTTCGCCCGACAGGCGCAATCGCGCCGCATCCGGGCCTCACGCCATGTTGCGAGTTCACTCATGCCTATTTCCACCGCCGTTTGCGGCGCCAGGATTCCGACGCTCGTCGCGATCATCGCGGGGACGCTCTTGACGGTCGCGGCTGCGCCACGCCGCGTCGACGCCCTCTCGCCTGCGCCACACCGCTTCACCTCGTTCGCCGCGTCAGCCGCTGCTGCGCCCGGCATCGTCGGCACGGTCAAGGATTCCACGGGCCGTCCCCTCGCCAACGCACAGGTCGTGGTGAGCGTGGTCAATCGCGCCCTCCAGACCGACGCCAACGGCGCCTTCGCCGTGCGTGGCCTCGCGCCGGGCGTCTATCACGTCGACGTCTCGCTCATCGGCTTCGCCCCGCAACATGCGGTGGTGACCGTCCCCGAATCCGGAGCCGACGTCGTGCTCAACCTCGTGCTGCGCGCCTCACCGTTGCGCCTGACCGGCGTCCTGGTGAGCGCCGCCCCCACCGGGACCGATGCGCTCGGGGTCACGCAGGCCGCCGTCGAACTGTCGGGGAAGGGGCTCGCCCTCAACCTCGGCAGCTCCGTCGCCCAGACGCTCGCCAACGAGCCGGGGATGGCGATGCGCTACAACGGGCCGATGGCCAACGTCCCGGTCATCCGTGGCCTCACCGGCGACCGCATCCTCGTCCTCCAGGACGGCGAACGCACGGGCGACCTCTCGTCCGCATCGGCCGATCACGCGCTCTCGATCGATCCGTTCAGCGCCGATCGCATCGAGGTCATTCGCGGCCCCGCGTCGCTCCTGTACGGCAACAACGCCTTGGGTGGCGTAGTCAACGTCATTTCCAACGACATCCCCACCGACGTGCCGACGCGCCCTACCTTCTTCCTTGGCGGTCAGGGGGAATCGGTGACGCCGGGCGGTGTGATCGGCGGCGGCGGAACCATTCCGCTCGGGTCGAAGGTCGCGCTCACCGCGCGTGGCACCTGGCTGAGCACGGACGACCTCCGCGTGGGCGGACGCGGGACGCTCGCCAACACCGATGCCTCGACCAACGGTGGTTCGATCGGTGTGGGCTACTCGGGCGATCGGGTGCAGGTCGGCGCGGCGTTCCGCGCCACCTCGTTCGAGTTCGGGGTCCCGTTTCCCACGGACGGCGAGGCGATCCGCCTCGACGGGCTCCGCACGCAGGGGGCGATGCGCGCCACGGTCAACACCGGCGCTGGGCTCATCCCCACGGTGCGCGTGGACGGTACCGTGCAGCGCTACGAGCATGACGAGATCGAACCCGACGGTGCCGTGGGGACCAGCTTCCTCCTCAACACGCAGACCGTCAACGTGATGGCCCGCACGCAGGGGAAGCGCCTGACGGGGACGATCGGCCTGCAGGGCTACTTCCGTGACTACAAGCCGACGGGCGAGGAGGCCTTCACCCCCGGGGCGACCAATCGCAACGTGGGGCTCCTCCTCTTCCAGGAACTCCCGCTGCGCCGCGCGGTGCGCACCGATGCCCGCGTGCCCAAGTTGCAGCTGGGGGCGCGCTACGACTGGTTCACGCTGCAGACCAAGGCCGATGCCGGTCGGTTCGGCCCCGCCGAGTCGCGCGACTTCAACAGCGCGTCGGCATCGTTAGGCCTGAGCCTCCCGGTCGGGCAGGCCGCCAACTTCAGCGTCAACGCGCAACGCGCCTTCCGCGCCCCGACGGTCGAGGAGGTCTTCGCCGATGGCTATCACGTGGCCGTCGGCACGTACGACGTCGGCAACCGCGACCTCACCGCCGAGGTGAGCACGGGGATCGAGGGGATCCTGCGCACGCAGTCGACCAAGGGCTTCGCGCAGGTGAGCGCGTACGTCAACGCCATCGGCGACTACGTGGCCCCGCGCGCCGTGGGGACGGTCGACGTGGAAGGCGAGGACGGGCCGGTGGAGGTGCCGCTCGTCAACTTCGTGCAGCAGGACGCCCGGATCTTCGGCCTCGAGGCGCAGGGTGAGGCCGAGGTGGCCCGGCACTGGGTCCTGGGGACGAGCGCCGACTGGGTGCGCGGGCGCTTCACCGACGACTCCAACCTCCCCTACATCCCGGCCGGACGTCTCGCCGCCACGCTGCGCTGGGACAACGGGCGCTTCTCGTTAGGTGGCGGGGTGCGCCAGGTCTTCAGGCAGCAGAAGGTCTCGGGCGACGCCCTCGACGTGGCGACCGACTCGTACACGCTCGCCAACCTCTCGATCGGCTTCACCATCCTCGGCGGAGCCACGGTGCAGAACATCGTCCTCCGCGCCGACAACCTGTTCGACACCATGTACTACGACGCGACCAGCCGCATCAAGAGCTTCGCCCCCAACCCCGGTCGCAATCTCGCCCTCGTGTACAAGATTCTCTTCTAGAAGACGGGAAGACGGGAAGACGGGAAGACGAGAAGACGAGAAAGAGCAACTACAGAAGCTCGACGCGGAGGTTCACGGAGGTATCACAGAGGTACACGGAGGCGTTCACGCCGACGCCGTCTTCCTCCGTGAAACCCCCGGGTAACCTCCGTGAACCCCCGTGTCATGCTTTTGATCGTGGCCTCACTCGTCCTCTCGTCTTCCCGTCTTCCCGTCTTCCCGTCTTCCCGTCTTCCGTCTTCTCAAACCGCATACGACCTGAGCCGGTTCAGCATCTTCGTGTCCATCACTTCCGGCTCGTCCCCCTTGGGCGTCTCGATCACCTTCGCCACGCCGCGCAGCCGCTCGTCGGTCATGATGCGGCGGAATGCCCCCTCGCCGATCGCCCCTTCGCCGATCAGCTCGTGACGGTCCTTGCGGGAGCCGAAGGGGGCCTTGGAGTCGTTGAGGTGCATCATCCCTAACCGCGCAAAGCCTATCGTGTCGCCAAAGCGCGCCCAGACGTCGTCGTAGGCGTTGACGAGGTCGTAGCCGGCGGCGAACACGTGCGCGGTGTCGACGCAGACCCCCACGCGATGGCGCACCGCGGGATCGATCGACTCGAGCAGGAACGCCATCTCCTCGAAGTTCGCGCCGATCGCCGTCCCGCTCCCCGCGGTCGTCTCCATGAGCAGCGTCGTCCGCCCCGGCACCACCGCCAGCGCGATGCTGATCGCCTCGGCGTTGCGGGCGATCCCGCTGGCGCGGTCGTCCATGAAGTTGCCCGGATGCGAGACGAGGTACGTCAGCTGCAACAGCTCGCAGCGCCGCAGCTCCGAGATGAACGAGATGAGCGACCGGTGCCAGAGCACCGGATCGGGGGAGCCGAGGTTGATGAGGTACGAGTCGTGGGCGTTGGAGACCACGACCTCGGTCGCGGCCAGCGTCTCCAGGAAGGTGGTGCGATCGTCCGGCGTCACGCCGGGCTCCTTCCACTGGTTGGCCTGCTTGGTGAAGATCTGCATCGCCGTCGCCCCGATCGCCTTGGCGCGCGGGACGCACGACGTCAGGCCACCGGCCGTGGAGACGTGCGCGCCTAACGGGCCGGTGTTGGAGGCGGGAGACGGGAGACGGGAGACGGGAGGTTGCCTGGGCATGCGGGGCGGGTGAAACACGGAGAGGGGAAGGGAAGGTTAGGCCGCCATCAACCACCAAGGAAGCCGCAAGTGAAACGCGCGCGGCAACGCCGCGCGCACTCCCGTCTCCCGTCTCCCCTCCGCCCTACCGGCTCCCCGCTCGCAGCGCCAACCAGGCCAGCGGATCGGTCGCGCGCCCCTTGGGGCGAATCTCCAGGTGCAGGTGCGCGTCCATGTCGGGGTCTGCACGCCCCACGGCGCCGATCACCTGTCCCTTGCCGATCTTGTCTCCCTTGCGCACGTCGGCGCGCGACAGCGAGCCATACACCGAGTAGTCGCCGCCGCCGTGCTGCACGATCACCGTGAGCCCGTACGTGCCGATGGGATCGGCGACCATCACCTCGCCCGACGCGATCGACTTCACCGCGGCCCCTTGGGTGGCGCGGATCCCGATCCCGTTCCACCGGATCGCCGTGTTGTTCGGGTTGATCACGCGGCCGAACCGATAGATGATGTCCCCGTCCACCGGCCAATCGAGCTTCCCGAAGTCAGCCGTCTTGAGCGTGCTCGTGGTCGGTGCCGGCGCGTTGGGCCGCGACTCGTTGCGCTTGCGCGTCTCCTCGAGCGAGGCGAGCAGCTGCGACAGCCGCTGCTCGTCGCGCTGGATGCGCGCCAGCCGGTCCTGGATCTGTTGCTGCGATTCCTTCACCTGCGCGAGGTTGCGCGTGCGCACCCCCTCGAGCGATCGCAGGCGTTGCTCCTCGAGCAGCTTCTCCTCGCGATTGCGTTGCAGCTCCTCCTGCAGCTTCAGCAGGAGGGCGCGCTGCCCCTCGATTTCGCGATAGAGCACCTCCACGCGATGCACGACCGAGCGGTCGTGCAGTGCCAGTTCGTGCAGGTACTTGTAGCGTCCGACCAGTTCGCCGAAGGTCCGGGCGGAGAGCAGCGCCTCGGTGGTGTACATCGGGCCGCGCTTGTAGATGTCGACCACGCGACGCTTGAGCGTCCCGCGGCGCGACTGCACCTCGCCCTCGGCCCGCTGAAGCGAGACCGTCGTCGAGTCGACGTCGGCATTGATGGTGATCAGCTGCGCGTCGAGCGAGCGCACCAGGCGCGCCGTCGTCTCGGCCTGCCGGTGGAGGTTCTGCGCCTCGTCGGCGAGGTCGTGTGCGCGCCCCTGCAACTCCTGCAGCCGCGATTGCAGCTCCGAGCGCTCGCGCCGAATCGACTCCAGCTCCTCGCGCTGCTGCCGGAGCCGCTGCTCGGCGTTCTGCGCACGACCGACCGAGGGGACGAGCGCGAGCATCGCCAGCGCCAGCGCCGCCACTACGGGCGAGCGTCCCCACGTGGGCCGGCGCGACGCGCCGTCGCGGCGCTCGGGCGTCACAGCACCCGGCGGATCTGGCGCCCGACCGAGACGGCGCTCCCCACCACGCCGATGACCGCCCCGCCTAACAAGCCGAGCATGGCGAGGCGCAGGTCGAAGAACTCGGTGCGGATGAAGTAGCGGGAGATGAGCGTCGCCGCGAGCCAGGTCAGCAGCAGCGCCATCGCCCCGCCCAGGACCCCCTTCACGAACCCCTCGATGAGGAACGGGCGCTGGATGAAGCCGTCGGTCGCCCCCACCAGGCGCATGATCGAGATCTCCCGGCTGCGCGCCATCACCGCCATGCGGATCGTCGCCCCGATCACGATGATCGAGACCGCGGCGAACGCCAGGCCCAGGATGATCCCCGCCGCCGTGGCGACGTTCCGGATGCTGTACAGCTTCTGCACCCACTCCTCGCCGAAGCGCACGTCCTCCACCATCGCTAGCTGCTTCACGCGCTCAGCGATCTGCTTGACCGTGGCGGGATCGCGATAGCCGTCGCGCAGTCGGATGTCGATCGAGGCCGGAAGGAACCCCGCCTCGAAGACGTCCTTGAACTCCCCCAGCTCCTTGCGGGCACGTTCCAGCGCCTGCTCCGGGCTCACGTACTCCACCCGGGCGACTTCCTTGTAGGCCCCCACGTCGCCCATCGCCAGCGCGATCGACTCCGGGGAGGTCGAGTCGGCGATGAAGGCGCGGATCTCCACGCGCGATTCGACCGAGCGCAGCGTGTTCCGGATGTTGAGCGCCACGAGCGAGAAGAGCCCGAACGCGAACAGCGAGAACGCGATCGTCGTGATGCTCAGGACGCTCAGCACCGGCGCACGCTTGAACCCCAGCAGCGCCTCGCGGACGGCGAGCTTCATCGGGGGCTCCTCACGGCGTCAGCTCCGGCGCGCGCCGCTTTTCGTCGGCGCTGTCGAAGACCACCGCCCCACGGTTGATCTCCAGCACGCGGAGGTCGGCGCGCTTGACCAGTTCGAGGTTGTGCGTCGCCATGACCACCGCCGTGCCGGCGGCGTTGATGTCGCGCAGGAGCTGGAAGACGCCGCGCGTCGCGCGTTCGTCCAGGTTCCCGGTCGGTTCGTCGGCCACGAGGACGAAGGGGTCGTTCGCCAGCGCGCGGGCGATGGCCACGCGCTGCTGCTCGCCCCCGCTCAATTCGCGCGGATAGTTGGTCGACTTGGACGAGAGCCCAACCTGCGTGAGCAGGCGGCTCACCTTGGGGTGGATCTTCTCGTGCGGCGTCCCGATGACGTCGAGCGCGAACGACACGTTTTGCTCGACGGTGCGATCCTCCAGCAGGCGAAAGTCCTGGAAGACGACGCCCAGCTTTCGGCGCAGGAGCGAGATCTCCTTGCGCGTCACCCCCTTCGAGCGCGTCCCGCTCACCCAGACGTCACCCTTGGTCGGGAGTTCGTCGAAGTAGATGAGCTTGAGGATCGTGCTCTTCCCGGCGCCGCTCGGTCCCGTGAGGAAGATGAACTCTCCCTTGTTCACGGCAAACGAGACGTCGTTTAGGGCGACGCCGGTACGCGGATACTCTTTGGTGACGGAGGCGAATCGGATCACGGGGCGGTAAGCTAGCAACCGTGAGACATGACGACCGAGGGGGCCCCTTGGTCAGGTTGTGCGTGACGCCGCACCGGCACGGTCGAGTTCGCCGACAGGAAGGGGTGGCGCGAGGGCCGATACGCCAACCTCGGCGCGCCACGGCCCGCGGGGGGGGCGGGAGGCCCGGGCGACGCCTGGTGCCCCGGCGCCGCGAGAACGTTAGGCGGGGCGCCCCGGGATGCGGGGGCGCTCGCGTTCCGGATGCACGAGGCGCACGATTTCCGAGACGGCGATCCCCGCAATGTCGCGCACGGCGACCCCGCCGCGCGGGAGGCTGGGGTCGAGCGCGATGGTCGCCAGCTCCTGGCGTCGCGGCCCTTCGACCCAGACGAGGTCGCCCTCGTTCATGAGGCGCGACGCGGCGTCGTCGGGGCGCATGCGCACCAGCGGTCCGCGCTCGGCATCGCCCCGTCGGGTCGCCCAGAAGCCCACCACCTGCAGCGGTGGGCTCGACGCGAGGCTCACAGCGCCAGGGAGAGCGACATGTAGCCGTCGTCGCGGCGCATCACGAGACGACGCGCCGAGAGGTGATCGAGCATGCGCGAGGCGGTCTCGGCCGGGGCGCCCAGCTCGACTTCGAGTTCCTGCGCCCGCATGCGTCCGTGCGTGTTGACGAGCTGCCAGGCTTGGCGCGCCCCGTCGTCGAGCGTGCCGACGAGGCGCAGCGTGCCGTCCTCCCCCTCGACGATCACGGCGAGGTTGTAGCGCTCCAGCACCGCCTCGATGGCTTCGAGGTGGCCGTCGTGCACGCCGCGGATGAGGAAGTAGCGCTGCGGCTGGCCGGCGAGCTTCTGATAGTAGTCGAGGAGCTTCCCCACGACTTCGTCGGCGCAGGAGAAGTCGAGCATCTTGACCTGGGCAAAGTCGATGACCGTGACGTTAGGCTCGGGGAGTTCGGCGAGCGCCGCCTCGATGGCCTGACGTACGGCCACGCCCGTGGGGCGCGTGACCAGGTTCGTGTAGAGGTCGCACACCGTCTTGCGAAGGACGGAGCTGACGGAGATGTGGTAGATCACCGCTGGGGTACCCGTTCCGGTATCGTGATCTGGACTTGTGCCCCAGGGAGGGGAGAGAGGTGCTCGCGCATCGGCAGGTCGTCGTCCCAGGGGGGGACGAGCGAGATGCGCGCCGTGCCGCTTCGCACGGAGAGTTTCCCGTCCCACCGCCCCACGTACCGACGGACCCCGGCGAGCCCCTGGCCACGACCCGGATCACGGAATCGACTGACGCCACGAATCACCGCTTCTTCCAGCGCCATCCCGTCGTCCCACCGGTCGCTCAACTTCCGTCCCGGCGCGCTCTCGAGCGAGCGACGGAAGCCGATCCCGGCATCGCAGACGGCGATGACCACCACGCGACGACCCAACCGCTGGCGATAGCGGTACGTCTGCACCGCCACCCACCCCATGGTCTGCGCGTGTTCCACGATGTTCTGGCAAACTTCGGAAAGCGTCATGGCAAAGCGCATCGTCGCCATCGGGTCGAGGTTCAACTCGTTGACGAGGATCTGCTGTGCCTTGGTCTGAATGCGTTCGACGACATCGTGCACGTCGTCGCTCTTGGCCACCGGCGTGATCTCGAGGAGCACGTTGGACTCGGCGGCCTGCGCGCGGGCGCGCGGGACGTGGCCGTGCATCTCGAAGAGCTCTTCGGCGTAGCGATAGAAGCCCGCCCGCTGCCAATAACTGGCTGTCTCCTCGGTCTCGGGGCCGGTGAAGGCCGCCTGCGTCCCGCGCGACTGCGCCAGCGTGAGGAGGGCGGTGAGTCCGTACGGCGAGGCCCACCGCGTGTGACGCGCGTCGATCAACACCTTCTGGTCGACAGCCACCGGTGCCAACTGTTCCAGCACCTGTTCGAAGGTGTGGTCGTCGAGCGAGGGAGGAACGGTGATGACGGTGGTCACGAGGGAATCAGTTCGCCGCGTAGGTGATGCGAGAGTCCGCGGGCCCCGCGGTAGGTCACATTGCGTGCGGCCGCTTTGATCGCGGCGTGTAACGCGTTCGTGAACGTATCACCGGCGAGCAGTCGCGAGAAGAGTGTCGCGCCAAAGACATCGCCGCACCCTGTGGGGTCGCCGCCACTCCCCTTGACATCGGCCCGCTCGGCCGCCACCAACGCCGTCCGAATCGCCCCTAGAACAGATGTTCCGGCCCCGCGACGCGCCAAATCGCCCAGCTGCTCGAATCCTGGGGCGGTGAAGTACACCACGCCCCGCGCGCCGAGCGTCACCACCAACGCCGACACTTGCTGTGCCAGTGCTGTCGCCGCCAGCGCCATCGAGTCCGGCGCCATCATCGCCAGCTCGTCCTCGTTCATCTGGATCACGTCGGCGCAGGCCATCCATTGCGCCGCGTTAGGCAGCGGCTGCAGCGTGCGCAATCCGTCGGGCTGCACCGCCAGCACCAACGAGTGCATGTCGAAGTAGATCGGCCCGCTGAAGTGCTGCCGGATGAGCTGCATCGTCTCCAGCTCGAGCTCGAAGCCGGAGATCAGGTTGATGTACAGCGCATCGAGGTCGCGCAGCAATGGCCGCAGGCCGAGCCACGGCCAGGCCGGCACCCCGCCCGTCAGCACCTCGCTCCGCCGCTCGTCGGAGTGATAGCGCAGCTCCACCCGGTTGTTGGGGTAGGGGACGGCGATCGGTTCGGCGTCCGGGGCCACGCGCCGCAGCGTGCGCAGGAACTCCCGCGCCTGCGCGTGCAGGTCCTCGCCCACACGCGCCAGCGGGACGATCTGCCAATCGTTAGGGAGTGCGGCGTCGAGGGCCGAGAGGGCGTAGGTGATCCCCCCCCACTCCTCCACTGGCGCGCTGCGCGGGTCGCGCCCGTGGATCACGTCCCACACGAAGCTCCCGATCACCCCAAGGCGCTTCATCCCCCCTCCCGCCGCGGCCCCGTGCCCATCGCGTCCGCCGACGCTCGCATCGCGCCCTGCGACGCTCGCGTCGCGTCGCTCGACACTCACACCGCGCCCAGCGCCTGCTGCTTGAAGCTCGCCACGGCGCCGACCACCCCTGCGTTCCCCGGCAGCGACCCCGGGACGATCCGGCAGGCATCCACCGCCGCCTTGAACGCGCGCTTGCGCACCTCGCGCTTGAGCGGGTCGAACAGCGTCGCCCCCGCCTGCGTCACCCCGCCGGCGATCACCACCACGTCCGGGTTGAACACGTTGAGCAGGTTGGCGATCCCTGCCCCGAGGAAGCGCGCCGTCTCGCGCACGACTTCCAGCGCCGTCTCGTCTCCCTTCTTCGCCGCGTCGTAGACGATCGCCGCCGTCAGGCGCTCGAGCTCGCCATCGACCATCGTGTACATCGTCGACTCATGGTCCCCTTCCAGCTGCTCGCGCGCCCGCTCGGCGATCGACGGCCCCGACGCGTACGCCTCGAGGCAGCCGTAGTTGCCGCACTTGCAGCGGCGACCCGTCACGTCGATGGTCGTGTGCCCGATCTCGCCGGCGATGTCGGACGAGCCATGGTACAACCGCCCCTCGAGGATCAACCCGCCCCCGATCCCCGTCCCGATCGTCACGCCGACGACATTGCGCCCCCCCTTGGCCGCTCCCATCCACCACTCGCCTAACGTGGCGCAGTTGGCGTCGTTGTCGAGCTTGACCGCCAGCCCCACCCGCTCGGCGATCACATCGCGCAGCGGGAAGTTCTGCCACCCCAGGTTGGGCGTCGTCAGGATCACCCCGCGCTCGCGATCGAGCGGGCCGGGGGCGCCCACGCCCACGCCGAGGAAGTCCTCCCGCTTCGCGCCAGTCTCGGCCATCGTCTCCTTCACCGCCGTCTCGATCATGCGCACCATGCGATCGACCACGGCGTCGGCCCCCTGGTCGGAACGCGTCGGCTCCGAGCGCATCGCGAAGTCCTTGCTCCCGTCTTCAGCGCACGCGCCGACGACGATGTTGGTCCCGCCGAGGTCGACGCCGATGATGTACTTGGGACGCTTGGGCTTGGGCATGCGAGGGGCGGAAGACGAGTAGAAGGGAAGGCGAGGCGATGCGCTGCCTGAACTACGGGACCACGTGCAGCTTTCGAAGGGCGAAATATGTCCCCAACACGAGGATCATGACAGCGAACCCCTGCTTGATCCGGTGCTGCGGAACGCGGCGCACCATGCGGGTCCCGAGCAGCGCCCCCACCGCCGCCACCCCGGTGAAGCTCCCCACCAGTCCCCAGTTGATCGGGACCTGGCCGATGTAGCCCACGAAGCCCGACAGCGCGTTCATCGTGATGATCAGGAGCGAACTCCCCACTGCCTCGCGTACCGGGAGGCGGGCGAGCAGGACCAGGGCAGGGACGATCACGAAGCCCCCGCCCGCGCCGATGAGCGAGGTGAGCGCCCCCACGCCGAGCGCCTGCAGCGCCAGAGGAGCGGTGAAGTGCGCATCGGCCGCCCGTGGCTCGGTCGCGCCGCTCCCCCCGCTTCGCCCGGTTCGCATCGAATCGCGCAGCATCATCAGCGCCGCGGTCACCGCGAAGACGCCGAAGAGCCCGAGCTGCACCTGTTCGGGGACGTGGCGCGCCAGGCGAGCGGTGACGAAGGCCCCGCTCATCGCGAACAGCCCGAAGGGGATCGCCACGCGCAGGTGCACCGTTCCTTGACGCCAGTGCGACAGGAAGCCGACGCCCGCGCTCATCCCCACCACTGCGAGGCTCATGGCGATGGCCGGCTTGACCGGCACCAGGAAGACGTAGAGGAAGATCGGGAGCGCCAGGATCGATCCCCCGCCGCCGAGCAGGCCAAGCACAAACCCCACCACGAGGGCGAGGACGAGGCCGATGATGGGGTGCGGGACGCCCTCCATCGCTATCCCTCCCCCGAGCGCCGGACGGCGTCCACCGCGTCGAGCACCTCGGCGACGGTGAGGTCGCGCATGCAGCGCCAGTGCGTCAGCGGGCATGCGCGTGGTCCGTGCGCGTCGCACGGGCGGCACGCGAGCATCGGGACCTCGGCCACCTGCCGTGCGTCGGCCAGCGGCCCGAAGCCTAACGACGTGACGGTGGGGCCGAAGAGCGCGACGGTCGGGGTGTTCATCGCCGACGCCAGGTGCAACGGCGCCGAGTCGTTGGTGACCAGGACGTGCGCGCGTCCGATGAGCGCGGCGGAGGCGAGGAGCGACAGCTTCCCCGTCGCGTCGATCGCGCTTCCGAAGGTCTCGGCGACGATCTCCTGGGCCAGGTGCGAGTCGCCGTCGCTCCCCAGAATCACCACGCGCCCGAGCAGGGTGAGCCGCCGCGCCAGCGCGGCGTAGTACGGCCACCGCTTGGTGGCCCATGCCGATCCCGGGGCCATCGCGAGCAGCGGTTCGCCGGCGTGCGCGTTGGCGTCGAGCAGGCGTTGCACCGCCTCCTCGTCATCGGCGCCGGGAAAGAGCGTCGGGCGCAACGTCGCCGCGTCGGCGCGTGCGCCATCGCCGTGCCCCGCCAGCGACCAGAGACGCTCGGCGTGGTGCCGGTCGCCATGATACGGATAGCGGCGCGTGTACAGCCATCGCCCCGTCGACGTCTCGAAGCCGATCCGGTCGGTGTAGCCCGCGGCGACGGCCAGCGCGGCGCTCCGCACGGAGCCCTGGGCCAGGAACGCGGTGTCCGATGCTCCCTCGGCCTTCGCCAGCCGCACGATATCGCGAAAGCCCCGCGCCCCCGCATGTGCGCCGCGCTTGTCGTAGCGGTACACGTGCCGCACGTGCGGGTGATGCGCCAGCAATCCCGCGTTGGCCGGCGTGGCCACGACATCCACCGGGCCGCGGGCCGCCAACTCGCGAATGAGCGGCGTGGTGAGGACCATGTCGCCGAGGAAACTCGTCTGGATGACGAGAGCGCGCATGTCGCGTTATGCGCGGGGAAGACGAGAAGACGGGAAGACGAGAGGACGAGATACCGTCCCTCGGGCGCGGACACTCGGCGCCTGGGACGCAACCACTCGTCCTCCCGTCGTCCCGTCTTCCCGTCTTCCGCCCCTAGTCAACTTGCAGCACCGCCAGGAAGGCCTCCTGCGGAATCTCGACCGCCCCCACCTGCTTCATGCGCTTCTTGCCCTCCTTCTGCTTCTCCAGCAGCTTGCGCTTGCGGGAGATGTCGCCGCCGTAGCACTTCGCGAGCACGTCCTTTCGCAGTGCCTTGACCGTCGTGCGGGCGATGATCTTCGTCCCGATGGCGGCCTGGATGATCACCTCGAACAGCTGGCGCGGAATGAGCTCCTTGAGCTTGTCGGCGATCTTGCGCCCCCAGTCGTACGACTTGTCGACATGGATGATCACCGAGAACGCGTCGAGCACGTCGCCGTTGATCAGCATGTCGAGCTTGACCAGCTTGCCCGGGCGATAGTCGGCCATCTCGTAGTCGAGCGAGGCGTAGCCGCGGGAGATGGTCTTGAGGCGGTCGTAGAAGTCGAGGATGATCTCGGCCAGCGGGAACTCCCAGTCGAACTCCACGCGCGCCGTGTCGATCCACTTCATCCCCATGTACACGCCGCGCCGGTCGGTGCCTAACGTCATGATCGGCCCGATGTACTCCGACGGCGAGACGATGCGCGCCTTGACGTACGGCTCCTCGATGCGCCCGATGACCTGCGGCGACGGGAGCTTGGCCGGGTTCTCGATCAGCTCCATCTCCCCGTCCGTCTTGTACACGTGGTATTCCACGTTGGGGACGGTGGTGACGAGGTCGAGGTTGAACTCGCGCTCCAGCCGCTCCTGCACGATCTCCATGTGCAGCAGCCCCAGAAAGCCGCAGCGGAAGCCGAAGCCCAGCGCGGTCGAGGTCTCGGGCTCGTAGTTCAGCGACGCGTCATTGAGCTGCAGCTTGCTGAGCGCATCGCGCAGCGACTCGTACTGCGTGGTGTCGGTGGGATAGATCCCCGCGAACACCATCGAGTGCACGTCCTTGTAGCCCGGGAGTGCCACCGTGGCGTGGTTGGTGGCGTCGAAGATCGTGTCGCCGGCGCGCGTCTCCTTCACCGAGCGCACGTTGGCCACGACGTACCCCACCTCGCCCGCCGCCAGCGACTCCCCCTTCACCTGCCGCAGCATGAGGGATCCCACCTCGCTCACCTCGTACCGCGCATCGTTTGCGCCAAAGGTGATCTGCATCCCGGGCTTCAGCACGCCGTCCACCACGCGAATGCTGGGGATGGCGCCGCGATACCGGTCGTAGTACGAGTCGAAGATCAGCGCGCGCAGCGGGGCGTCGGGATCGCCCGTGGGCGGCGGCACCTTGGCCACGACCATCTCCAGCAACTCGGGGATGCCCAGCCCTTCCTTCGCGCTCACCAGGAGGATGTCGTCGGGATCGACGCCGATGAGGTCGTGCACCTCCTGCTTGCGTCGCTCCGGCTCGGCCCCCGGCAGGTCGATCTTGTTGAGCACCGGGATGATCTCCAGCCCCGCGTCGAGCGCGAGGAAGAGATTGGACAGCGTCTGCGCCTGGATCCCCTGCGAGGCGTCGACGACGAGGATCGCCCCTTCGCACGCCGCCAGCGACCGCGAGACTTCATACGTGAAGTCGACGTGCCCTGGCGTGTCGATCAGGTTGAGCTCGTACTCCTCACCGTTCTTTGCGGTATAGCTCATCCGCACCGCGTTGAGCTTGATCGTGATCCCCCGCTCACGCTCCAGGTCGAGGGTGTCGAGCACCTGCGACTTCATCTCGCGCTTGTTGAGCGTCCCGGTCGCCTCGATGAGGCGGTCGGCGAGCGTCGACTTGCCGTGGTCGATGTGCGCGACGATGCAGAAGTTGCGGATATGCTGGAGATTCACGATGCAGCACGGGCAGGGGACGACTCTCCGCGGCGGACGAGCCACTCGGAGGACTAACCAGGCACTCACAGGCGAGCCACCAAGTATAACCGGGCGTCCCCCGAGACACCGACGGGGGAGCCTTGGCTGGCTCCCCCGTTGGTCCCACTCAGTCAGTCCAGGCCGTCGGCTACGGCTTGTCCGGCTTCTTTTCCGTGGACAGCGGGCGTCCGCCCCCCGACTCGGCCGGGCGCACCGGCTCTGAGCGCGGCGCCGGGGCGGGGTCGGTCCGCACCTGCCCTCCCCCCGAACCGCCCGAGCTCCCGCCGGCCGACGGGTTATGGCTCGGCGCATAATCGCGCGGCGGCGGCGGGGCGTAGTGCGGCTGATCGATCGAGTTGCGCACGTTGGGCGGCGGCGTGTCGAAGCGCGGCCCCTGCGTCCGCACGGGCGGTTCGTAGCGCGGCTCGTTGCGCGAGGGACCGCGTCCCTCGCTTCCGCTCACGAAGGTGGTGCGTCCGCCGCGGAACTCCCCGTCTCCACGCTCGCCCCCGGACCGCGGCGAGCGAGGGAGGGCGCCGCTTCCATATGGGTTGCGCGCCCCCTCGACGACGTCGCGCGGCGGACGAACCCAGATGATTTCCGGGCCGCCGGTGGCGGTCGGATTCATCCGGTCCGGGCGCGCCGACGTCTCGCCGCCACGATCGCGCCCTTCGCCAAAGGTCATCGGCGAGTTGCGCAGTGCCCGCCCCGGAATGGCGTACGAGCGACGCGACGGATCGTCGGCGTCAACCGTCGTTCCGCGCCCGGGGCCTTCGGTGATCGTCGTCTGGCGGCGGATGTTGTTGAGCGCCTCGCCGTTGCGACGCTCGGGGATCGTCCCGACGGTGTCCGGACGCCCGCCCTTGATACTGTCGGGCAGCCACCCCGGGACCCGGCTGGAATCGACCGGTGGGGTGTACGGCGGCACTGGAGGATTCTGCGGGTTGGTCGGAGGACGACCGAGGAGGCAGACCGGGTTGATGTGGCCGAACATCCCGTAGTCGAAGCTGTAACCGCCGTAGGGCGACCATCCCAGGCCGCTGCAGCCATAGCCGCTGAAGTTGTTGCAGTCGGCCGACCCGCCGTAGCCGTCGCCGTAGTACAACTGGTCGTCCCACCGCTCGGCCATCCCGCGGCGATAACCGCCGTAGTACCCGTTGCAGAAGTTGGAAAAGCCGGCCGACGAGACCCAGTAGGGGGCGTCGACGTTGTAGTACTCGACCGCGTAGTCGAACGGCGAGTCGTCGCTGAAGTTCACGAGGCTCGCGAAGCGCGTCACCACGCGATGCGGATCACCGATGTACACGCGGCTCGGCCGCCCGACGTACATCCCGGTGACGTAGCGATCGAAGTCGCGCAGGGCGAGGCGGGAGAGATCGAACGGATCGTACGACGCCATCGCGAAGACGAAGCCGCCCCCCACCCGGTCGGTCGCGTAGAACGACGCGGAGCCGCGGCGTCCGCGAATCGGGATGTCACGCCCCCCCTCCACGCCGGTCGACATCGTGCGGCTCGCGGGATAGAGCAGCGTGAGATGGCCGTTGGCATCGACGCGGGCAACGATGACGTAGGCGTCCTGGCTCACGTTGAACCAGACCCGCACCGGCGCACCGTACGAATAGACGCTCGTGCCCTCCATCCAGACCTTCACGAGGGGCGCATCTTCGAGCGTGTCGGACGCGCTGGCCAGCGCGTTCCAACGGATGGTCTGAGCGCGTTCCATCGTTCGGGCGGGCTGCGAACCCACGCTGCGCGTCGCCTGCGCCCCTCCGGATGTCGCAACGGAGAGCACGGCGAGCGTCCCAAGCACCAACGATCGACGTCCCATGTCCACACCTCCGACCTGACGCTGGACCGCACGGCATTGCCCGCGCAATCGGTTCGAATGCCCCCCCAACCTAACGTCCCCATCACCCCGCGCCAGCACTTTCGCCCCGCCCCCCGTAGGCAAGCCACATGCCCCAGGCTATTTGACCAGTCTCGGCACCATCCCTAGCTTCCGCCTCCCTATGGAGACGAGTCGCGCCTCGCGCGCCGATCTGATCGACCCGGCCCAACTTGCCTCGCTAGGCCGGATGGAAATCGTCGCGAAGTGGGTCGTCGACGGTTTCCTGCAGGGGCTACACCGTTCCCCCCGGAAAGGTTTCTCAGTCGAATTCGCCGAGTTCCGCCCGTACCAACCGGGCGACGACCTGCGATACATCGACTGGAAGATCGTCGCGCGCGCCGACAAGTGGATGGTGAAGCAGTTCGAGGAAGAGACGAACATGCGCGCCGCCATCGTCCTCGACGTCTCCAAGTCGATGGATTGGCGCGGCGCGCCCGAGCGGATGACCAAGCTGGCCTACGCCGAGCAGATCGTGGCGTCGCTGGCACTCCTCCTCATCCGGCAGAAGGACGCGGTCGGCCTCATCCGCTACGACGACACGTTGCGCAGCGTGATTCCGCCGCGCGCGCGCAGCGTCCAGTGGCGCCGCATCGTGAAGGCGCTCGAAGAGGGGGGCTCCGGGAAGGACTCGGACATGTCGGCCGCCCTCGTACAGGCGGGCAAGCTCGTCTCCCGCCCGGGGCTCGTCGTCCTGGTCTCCGACCTCCTCGTGGACGAGGAGGCGACGCTGGCGGCGCTCAAGGTCGTGCGCGCCGGTGGGCACGGGGCGACCGTCCTGCACATCATGGATCCCTCGGAGCGCGACTTCGACGTCTCCCCCGAGGCGATCTTCGCCGACACCGAGCGCAACTTCCAGCTCCCGGCCACCGCGGCCGAGGTGCGCGAGGCGTATCGCACGACGGTCGAGCACGCGATCGCCGACTGGCGCAGCAAGCTCGCCGCCCTCGGCGTGGGGTACGAGGTCGTCTTCACCGACTCTCCGTTCGGCGTGCCGCTGCGCCGCGCCTTCGCTTCGCGCCAACGACTGCCGTGAGCTTTCTCGCCCCACTGTACCTCATGCTCGCCGGGGCGGTCGCCATCCCGCTCTTCCTGCACCTCCGGCGGCGCCGCATCGAGAACAAGGTCGACTTTCCCGCCGTGCGCTACCTCGAGCGCGCGGAGAAGGAGAACGTTCGGCAGCTCAAGGTCCGCAACCTGCTCCTGATGTTCCTGCGGATCGCCGCCGTCCTGGCCATCGCCTTCGCGGCGGCGCGCCCGATCGGGGCCTTCTTCGGCGCGGGGCACGTCCCCAGCGCGCTGGCGATCGTCCTCGACAACTCGCTGAGCACGAGCGCGATCGTGAATGGGCAGCCGCTCCTGGCCACGCTGCGCGAACGAGCGCTCGAGGCGGCCAACGCGGCCTCGCGCAACGATCGCGTCTGGCTCGTGACGGTCGACGGCACGGTGACCGGCGGTTCGCTCGACGCGGTGCGGCAGGCGATCACCCGCACCGATGTGCACCCCGGTCGCGGCGACCTGGCCAACGCCATCACGCGCGGCGCCGGCCTGGTGGTCGGGTCGGGGATGGAAGGGCGTCAGGTGGTGGTGGCGACCGACGCACAGGCATCCACATGGAACGCGCCGATCGCCACCGGTGATGTGCGCCTCTCGGTGCTCGCACCGGCCGGGGAGGCGCCGCGCAATCGCGCCGTCGTGCTCGCCGAAGCGCGTCCCTCACGCTGGACGCCGCGCGGGACGGTGGTGGCCCGTGCGCAGCTCTCCGACTCGGCGACGTACCGCATCGCGTTAGGCGAGCGCACGCTCGCGCGCGGAACGGCGCGCGGCGGCGAGGACCTGACCGTGCGCGCCGCCCCCCCCGAGCGGGGGTGGCAAGCCGGCGTCGTCGAACTCGAGCCCGATGAACTGCGGGCCGACGACACCCGCTTCTTTGCCGTCTGGCTGGGAGCGGCCCCGCTCGTGCGCCCCGAGCCGACGGCCGGCCCATTCCTGCGCACCGCGGTCGACGCCCTGGTGCAGGACGCGCGGGTGGCGTTAGGCGGCGACATCGCGCTCGCCCCCGCCGACGGCGCGGTGCGGCTCCCCGCGCTCCTCCTCGCCCCGGCCGATCCCACGCGGCTCGGGGCGGCCAATCGCACGCTCGAACGACTCGGGCTCCCGTGGCGCTTCGGTGCCCCGCGCCGCGACGAGACAGCGGTGCGCGGCGACAAGTTCGACGGTGTGCGCGCGACGCTGCGCTATCCGCTCGAGGCGCAGACGGGGGCCACGGGCGACACCTTGGCCACCGCCGGTGGCGCCCCATGGATCGTGGCCGGCGACGGCTTCGTCATCATCGGCAGTCCGCTCGATCCCGCCGCCACCGACCTTCCGCTGCGCGCGAGCTTCGTCCCCTGGCTGGGGGACATCATCGCCCAGCGGCTGGCCGGTACCGCGTCGGCCGACCTGCAGGCCGCCCCCGGCGCCGCGATGCGTGTCCCGAGCGGCACCGACGGTCTCGAAGGTCCCGATGGACAGGTCACCCCGCTCACCGCCAGCAGCAACGCTCCGTCGCGCGCCGGCGTGTACTTCCTGCGTCGCGGCACCGCGCGGGTCGGGGCACTGGTCGTGAATGCGGAACCCGAGGAGTCGGACCTGGCGCGCCTCCCGCTGGCGACGCTGCGCGACCGGGTGCGCACGCGCGACGCGCTGGTCACCGCCGACGCGGCGGAGTGGCGGCGCTCGCTGTTCAACCTCGGCGCACGCCGGCCGTTGCAGCTGCCGCTCATCCTGCTGGCCCTCGCCCTCCTCGCTGCCGAGACGCTGGTCGTGCGGCGCGACGAGCGGCGCCGCTCGGCGGCCTGATGTCGCTCCCCACGATCCTCGACGCGATCGAGCGCCTCGGCGCCTTCGCGCGAGTGGCGAACGCCTTCCCCTCGGGAGGGGCGCGTGTCCCGGTGGCCGGGCTGCACGGGTCGAGCGACGCGGTCATGGTGGCGGCGCTCGCCCGCCGCTTTCCGCAGCGCTTCTTCGTCGTCGTCACCGACGCCGTGCCCGACGCCGAGCGCTGGCTCGCCGACCTCCAGGTCCTCGTCGATGACGCGCACGCGGCGCTCTATCCGCCGCGCGAAGGGTTTGGCGAGGTCGAGCCGCACGCCGAGATCGCCGGCGAGCGCGTGGAGACGTTGGAAAAGGTCTCGCGTGGCGCGGTGCGCATCCTCCTCACCACGTCGCGCGCCCTGCTCGAACGCACCGCGCTGCCGCGCGCGTTAGGCTCGGCGCGCCTCGAGCTGCACAAGGGCGACACGCGACGCCCCGAGGACCTCGCGTCGCACCTCGAGTCCATCGGCTTCGAGCGGGTGGCCATGGTCGACGATGTGGCCCAGTTCTCGGTGCGCGGCGGAATCTTCGACATCTACTCGTTCGGCATGGCCGAGCCGGTGCGCCTCGAATTCTGGGGCGACGAGATCGTCGAGCTGCGCCACTTCGAGCTCGGCTCGCAGCGCTCCACGCGCCCGGCCACCGTCGCGGTCGTCCTCCCCGTCGACGGCGCCGTGGGCGACGTGGCCTTCGGGACCGAGCGCGTGTCGATCCTCGAGCTCTTTCCGCCGGACAGTGTCCTCGTGCTCCCCGACGAGTCGCACATTGCCCCGGAACTCGCTCGCACCTGGGAGGAGGCGGAGCATCACGCCGACCTCGCGCGCCGCCGCGGCGAGGACGTCGTCCCGCGCGACCAGCTCTTCCTCCCCCCCGCCGATGTCACCAAGGCGTTAGGCGCGTTCGGTCGCATCGCCGCCGCCGACCCGTCGCGCGAGAAGGACTGCATCACCTTCCCGATCCGCCCCCCGGAGAGCATCGCCCGCGACATCAAGCTGCTGCGGCAGGTGGTGCGTGACGGCACCCCGACGGTGATCCTCTGCGACAACCCGGGCCAGGCCGAACGCCTGGACGAGCTGCTCAACGAGGACGTCGATTTCCGCGCGCCGGCGTCGCTGGTGATTGGAGTGCTCAACGGCGGGTTCGTGGTCCCGCCTGGCGTGAAGACGAGAGGACGAGAAGACGAGAAGACGAGTGAGAGCGGTGACATCTCGTCTTCTCGTCTTCCCGTCTTCCCGTCTTCCGAGAACGCGAAGGGACTGCGCGTCCTCACCGACCACGAGATCTTCCGCCGCGAGCGCAGGCTTCGGCGTGCTCGACGTTACGCCACCGGCGCCGCCCTCGAGACCATCACGGCGCTCAAGTCCGGCGACTACGTCGTGCACCTCGAACACGGGGTCGGGATCTATCGCGGCATCGAACAGTTGTTCATGCGCGAGAGCACGATCGAGGTGGCCGTCATCGAGTACGAGGGTGGCGATCGCCTCAACGTCCCGCTCTATCGCATCGACCAGATCGAGCGCTATCGCTCGGGCGTCGACGTTGGCGACGATGCCCCGCCGCCCAAGCTGCACCGGCTGGGCGGGCGACGGTGGGCGCAGCAGCGCGAGAAGACGCGCGCCGCCATCGAGGAGATGACGCAGGAGCTGCTCGTCCTGTACGCTCGACGTCACGTCGCGTCACGCCCGCCGCACGTCCCCGATACCGCGTGGCAGCGGCAGGTCGAGAGCTCCTTCCTCTTCGAGGACACCCCCGACCAGCGCAAGGCGACCGAGGACGTGAAGGGGGACATGGAGAAGGCGCGCCCCATGGATCGGCTTCTCGTGGGCGACGTGGGCTACGGCAAGACCGAGATCGCCATTCGCGCCGCCTTCAAGGCGGTACAGAGCGAACGACAGGTCGCGGTCCTCGTCCCCACGACCATCCTGGCCGAGCAGCACTTCCGCACCTTCTCCGAGCGCCTGGCCGACTTCCCGGTGCGCATCGCCGTCGTCTCGCGCTTCCAGACCCCCAAGGAGCAGCTGACGATCCTGGCCGAGCTGGCGGCGAAGAAGATCGACATCGTCATCGGGACGCATCGCCTCCTGTCGGAGGACGTCGTCTTCGGCGCGTTGGGGCTCATCGTCATCGACGAGGAGCACCGGTTTGGCGTGAAGCACAAGGAACGGCTCAAGCAGCTCAAGCTCGAGACCGACGTCCTCACCCTCACCGCCACGCCCATCCCGCGCACGTTGCACCTGTCGCTCGCCGGGCTGCGCGACATGACGCTGATGCAGACGCCGCCGCGCGACCGCTCCCCGGTCCTCACCTTCGTGGAGCCGTGGGACGATGGGCTCATCGAGGAGGGAATCGCGCGCGAGCTCGATCGCGGGGGGCAGGTCTTCTTCGTGCACAACCGCATCGAGACCATCGAGGCCATCGCCGACCACGTGCGCCGCGTCGTCCCGCGTGCGCGCGTTGCAGTGGGGCACGGACAGATGCGCGAAAAGGACCTCGAAGACGTGATGCGGCGCTTCGTCTCGGGCGAGGTCGATGTCCTCGTCTCGACGCTCATCGTGGAGTCGGGGCTCGACGTCCCCAACGCCAACACGATGTTCATCAACCGCGCCGACCACTTCGGGCTCGCCCAGCTGTATCAGCTGCGCGGGCGCGTGGGGCGCTCGCATCGCCGCGCCTACTGCTACCTCGTCGTCCCCGATCGCATCGACGAGGATGCCGAGCGCCGTCTGCAGGTGCTCGAGCACCACACCGAACTCGGTGCCGGCTACCGCGTCGCACTCAAGGACCTCGAACTGCGCGGGGCGGGGAACCTCCTCGGCGCCGAGCAGTCGGGGCACGTGCATGCCGTCGGCTTCGAGCTGTACCTGCGCATGCTCGAGGAAGCGGTGCAGCGCGTCCAGGCTGGCGACGCCACCCCCAAGGTGATCCCGACCGACGTCTCGCTCGACCTCCCGTCGTACCTCCCCGACGACTACATCGCGTCGCAGGAGGCCAAGCTCGATATCTACCGCCGCCTCACCAACATCACCGATCCGGGAGTGATCGAGGCACTCAAGGGCGAGGTGCGCGATCGGTTCGGCCCACTCCCGGCCGAGGCCCAGCACCTGTTCGCCGCCGCCATCCTGCGCCTCGTCGGCGGGGAGATGGGGATCGAGGGGATCCTGGTGCATGGCGACGAAGCCCGTGTTACCTTTCGCGACTCCGCGGCACCCCGCCTCAAGGGGCTCAACGCGGCATTTGGAGAGGTGCAGTTCCGCGCCGATGTGCGACGCGTGCAACCGCTGTCACTCAAGCTCACCCGGCTGGGCGGCGCGGGGATCCTCGATGGACTCGTACGCGCCCTCAACATGCTGCGGCCGAACGAGACGCGCCGAGCCGGGTAACCCACGTTCCTCACTTCGATTTCCTCACCGGACGACCATGACTCGCCTTCGCTCCCTCGCCACGCTCGCCCTCGTCTCGCTCGCCGCGTGCGATGGACTGAAAGAGGCCTTCTCTTCGCATGTAGACGTCGCCGCGCAGGCGGGCTCGCAGGAGCTCTCCGTCCAGACGCTTGCCGACCTGCTCGGCAAGTCGCGCGTCCCCGTGCGCAAGGAAGTCGCGCAGAGCATCGCCGACGCCTGGGTCAACTACCAGCTCCTCGGCATCGCGGCCGCCAATGGCGACTCGCTTTCCGATCCCAAGCTGATCGACGAGGTCATGTGGCCCGTCTACACCTCGGCCAAGACCAACAAGTTCTACAAGCAGGTCTCCGAGAAGTGGACCACCGACACGTCCGACGCGACCGCCTCGGTCGCCTTCGACAAGGGAGACTTCCTCGCCGCCCGGCACATCCTCTTCCAGCTCGCGCCGGGACAGGAAGGTGACTCGCTCGCCGTCATGAAGAAGGCGCAGGGCGTGCTCGCCCGTACCACCTCGGCCAACTTCGCCACGCTCGCCAAGGAGTACGGCTCCGACGGCACGAAGGACGTGGGTGGTGACCTCGGCGTCTTCGCCCCCTCGGCGATGGTCCCCGAGTTCTCCAAGGCCGTCGCCGCCCAGAAGCCGGGCGACATCGGCATGGTCCGCACCCAGTTCGGCTACCACATCATCCGTCGCAGCACCTACCCCGAGGCCAAGGCCGCCTTCATGGCGGAGTTCGTGAAGCGCCAGCGCTTCGTGGCCGAGAGCACCTTCATCACGGGGCTCGAGAAGGACGGGAAGATCGACATCAAGGAAGGGTCGGCCAAGGTCGTCAAGGCGATCGCCGCCAACCCCTCGGAGCACGAGAAGGACAACACCGTCATCGCCACGTCGTCGCTCGGCAACTTCACCGCGGCGCGCGTCACCCGCTGGATCAACGGCTTCCCGAACCCCGACCAGATCCGCGGCCAGATCGCGCAGGCCCCGGACTCGTTGATGAAGACGTTCGTCATCAACCTGCTGCGCAACGAGCTGATCCTCGATGCGGCCGAGAAGGCGAAGGTCACGACGGACAGCAGCGAGACCAACGAGATCCGCTCGTCCTTCCGCGCCCTCATCGGCAACACCTGGGCTGGGCTCGGAATCGGCCCCGAAGCGCTGGCCGACAGCGCCAAGGACAAGGCCGGCAAGGAGCGCCTCGCGGCCGACCGCGTCGACGCCTACCTCGCCAAGCTCGTGAACGGAGAGGCCCAGTTCGTCGAGGTCCCGTCGCCGCTGGCGCAGGCGCTGCACAAGAAGTACGACTGGAAGATCAATCAGGCGGCGCTCGACAAGGCCGTGACCGCCGCCCAGCCCATCCGCGCCAAGGCCGATTCGGCGCGCTCCGCGCAGACCCCGCCCTCGGCGGTGCCGGTCCCGGGCGCGACGCCGCCGGCCCCCCCGCCGGTCGACACGAGCGCCAAGAAGTAGGCGCTCACCCCCGTTGAGTCTCACGCGCGGGCGATCCTTCGGGGTCGCCCGCGTTGAACTTCCCGACCCTTCCTCGTGTACCTTGTGGGCATGAAACTCCTCTCCCGGATCGCCCTGGCGACGGTGGCCCTCGCGGCCTCGGTGCTGTCGTGGCCGACGTCACTCGCCGCACAGGCGCCGATCAACATCCCGGTCGACAAGATCGTCGCGGTCGTGGGGCAGCAGCCCATCCTGTGGAGCGACGTGCTCGAGGAGATCTCGCAGCGCCGCGCCGCCGGGTTGCAGGTCCCGGAGGATTCCACCGCGCAGCTGGCCCTTGCCAAGTCCATCATCGAGGAGATGATCGACGTCGAGGTCATGGTGCAGCGCGCCAAGGCCGATACGTCGATCACCGTCGAAGACGCCGACCTGACCAACACGGTCGAGCAGCAGATGAAGCGGCTGCGCGACAACTTCAAGACCGACGGGGAGTTTGCCGCCGCCCTCAAGGGGGGTGGCTTCGGCAACGTCGAGGAATACAAGCGCTGGCTCACCGATCAGGCCCGGCGCCGCGCGCTGCAGGAGCGCCTTGTCGCCAAGATGAAGCAGGACGGCAAGATGATCTCCGTGGCCGTCTCCGAAGAGGAGATCACCGAGGCCTTCGGGCGCGAGCGCGAGCGACTCCCCAAGCGTCCGGCCACCGTCACCTTCCGGCAGATCGTCGTCCCCACCGTTGCGTCCGAGGCGTCCAAGAAGATCGCCTACGCGAAGGCGGAGTCGATCTACAAGGACCTCACCACCGGCGGAGACTTCGAGAAGATCGCCAAGCGGGTCTCCGAGGATTCGGGGTCGGCGGTGCAGGGCGGTGACCTGGGGTGGAGCCGTCGTGGGCAGATGGTCCCCGCCTTCGACGAGATGATGTTCCTCCTCCCCCCGGGGCAGATCTCGCCGATCGTGGAGACGCAGTTCGGCTTCCACATCATCCGCGTCGATCGTGTGCAGCCGGCGGAGCGCAAGGCGCGCCACATCCTCATCAAGCCCAAGTACGATTCGGCCGACGTGGCCATCGCGAGCATGCGGGCCGACTCGGTGCTCGCCCTGTGGGAAAAGGGGACGACGTTCGATACGCTCGTCGCGCGCTACCACGACACCGCGTCCGACGAAGCCAAGGGGGTGCTCGAGCCGTTCGAACGCTCGCGCCTCCCCGAGTCGTACCAGAAGGCCTTCGAGGGGAAGAAGAACGGCGACTTCATCACGCCGTTCCCGGTCGACGACAAGCAGCGCGGCGTCCCCAAGTACGTCATCGCGCAGTTGGTGAACGTCGTCGATGAAGGGGAGTACACCGTGCAGGACCTGCGGAACCAGATCCGCGACCAGCTGTCGCAGGAAAAGTCCTACCGCCGCCTGCTCGACGGGCTGCGCAAGGACACGTACGTGACCGTCCTGCTCGACGCCGCAGAAAAGAAGTCGGCCGCCAGCCAGCCGAACTGACGCCACCCCCCTCTCGGTCCGTCGCCCCGCGATGTCGCGCCCCATTGCCATCACCCTCGGCGATCCGCGCGGCATTGGCCCCGAGATCGTCGCCAAGGCGTTAGGCGATCCGCGCGTCGCCGCGCTGGGGTCATTCGTCCTCGTGGGGCCGAGCGGGACGGGGCTCGAGGTGCGGCACGACGTGGGGCGCTGGCACCCCGGCACGTCGTCGGTAGGCGACGCGGGGCGACTCGCCGGGCTCGCCATCGAGCGCGCCGTCGCGTTGGCGCTGGCGGGTGAGGTGGGGGGCATCGTGACCGCCCCCATCGACAAGGCGGCGCTCCTGGCCGGGGGCTATGACTACCCCGGCCACACCGAGATGCTCGCCGCCCTCACGGGATGCCGGGTAGCGATGATGCTCGCCTCCGACAAGCTGCGTGTCGTTTTGGCCACCACGCACATCGCCTTGCGAGACGTTCCCGCGGCGGTGACTCGTGAGGCGATCCTGCAGGCGGCGGAGGTCACGCGCGACGGACTGCGGCGCTGGTTCGGCATCGCCGAGCCGCGCATCGCGCTCTGCGCGATCAACCCGCACGCGGGGGATGGCGGGCGGTTCGGTCGTGAAGACGAGACGATTCTCGCCCCCGTCGCGCGCGAGGCGGGGATCAGCGGTCCGTTCCCGGCCGACACCGTTTTCGTGCGCGCCATGCGCGGTGCCTTCGACGCGGTCATCGCGCCCTATCACGACGTGGGGATGACCGCGATCAAGGTGGCCTCGTTCGGGCACGCCGTGAACGTCACCCTCGGCCTCCCCTTTCCGCGCACCTCGCCCGATCATGGCACGGCGCTCGACATCGCGGGGCAGGGGATCGCTGATGCGGGGAGCATGGTCGAGGCCATCACGCAGTGCGCCGGCATCGTCGCTCGCCTTGCGGCGACTCCGGAGGGCACGCCAGAAGGGGCGGCGGGCGCCGCCTAACGCTCGTCCGCCTAACGCTTCTCCGCCTGGCGCACGCCGTCGATCGTCATCGCCAGCACCTTGATGCGCCGGCCGTCCATCTCGCGCACGTCGAACGTGGCGCCCCCCGCCGAGACGCGGTCGCCCACGAGCGGGAGTCGCCCCAGGGCGCCAAAGACGTATCCGCCGATCGTCGTGTAGTCCTCGTCCGAGAGCTCCAGCCCGTACTGCTCGTTCACCTCGGCGACGTGCGTTTCGCCGGGGAGCGTCGTCTCGCCTGACGACGAGGTCGTGGCGCGCTCCTCGGGCTCGTCGTACTCGTCGAGGATCTCGCCGACGATCTCCTCGAGCAGGTCTTCCATCGTCACGATGCCGGCCGTCCCGCCGAACTCGTCGAGCACCACCGCCATGTGCTCCTTCCGGCGCTTGAAGTCGGACAGCACCTCCTCGACCTCGCGCGACCCGGGGACGACGAGGACGTCTCGCATCACGTCGCGCAGGGTGAACGACGGCGTGGGGCGGCGCAGTGCGCGCAACAGGTCCTTGGCGAGCACCACCCCGATCACGTTGTCCAGCGTCCCTTCGTAGACCGGATAGCGCGAGAAGTTGCTCTCGTCCACCGCCGTCAGCGCCTCCTCGAGCGTGGCCTCGATCTCCAGCGCCACCACCTCCGTCCGTGGCGTCATCACCTCGCGCGCATTCTTCTCGCTGAACTCGAAGACCCCTTCCATCAGCGCCGCGTCCTGCGTGTCGATCGCCCCCCCCTCCTCGCTGTGCTCGATGAGCATCCGCAACTCGTCAGGCGAGTGCACCGTGTCCTCGGTCACGTCGGCCTTCTGCCCAAACAGGCGCAACACGAGTTCGGCCGACGCGTTGAGGACGAAGGTGAAGGGGGCGGTGAGCCACGCGAATCCCAGCAGGAGCGGGGCAAGGATGCGCGCGAACTGCTCGGGGTGGTTCAGCGCGGCCGCGCGCGGCGCGAGTTCGCCAAAGACGACGTGCATGAAGGTGGCGCACGTGAGCGCCACTGCCGCGCCGATGCTCACGCGCACCGATGCCTCCAGCGCGATCGGGAGCGAGGCGAACCAGTGCTCGAAGAACTCGCCCAGCGTCCCCTCGATCGCCCACCCCAAGCCGAGCGACGCGAGTGTGATCCCCAACTGGCTCGCCGACAGCACCTTCGCCAGATTGCCGGTGGCCTTGAGCGCGTACGTCGCCAGGCGATCGCCCGAGCGCACCATCGCCTCGAGCCGCGTCCGGCGCGACCGGACCAGGGCGAACTCCACCGCGACGAAAAAGCCGTTGAGGAGCAGCAGGATGACGATGAGCAGGGCGCGATTGGGCACGCTGGAACTTACCCGAACGACGGACGCGTCGTCCACCGAAAGATGACGTCGCCGCCGCACGCGCCCACACATTCGCACGAGCACGGGCAGTCCCACGCCCATGGGCGTGACCACTCACATGGCCACTCGCATGGTCACGGGCATGGGCATGGGCACGCCCACGCGCATCTCCCCCATGGCTCCGCCGACCCGGCACTCCAGCGCCGCCTGCGGTGGGCGCTCGCGCTCACCGTCGTCTTTCTCGTCGCCGAAGTCGTTGGGGGCTTCGTCGCCAACTCGCTCGCGTTGCTCGCCGATGCCGGGCACATGCTCACCGACGTGGCGGCGCTGGCCCTGTCGCTCTTCGTCGCCTGGTTCTCGCGCCAGCCCGCCGCCCCGGAAAAGACGTATGGCTATCTGCGATGGGAGATCCTCGCCGCCTTCCTCAACGGCGCGGGGCTCCTCGTCGTCTCGGCGGTCATCATCGTCGAGGCCATCGGCCGGCTGCAATCGCCCGAACCGGTGGCGACGGGGCTGATGCTCGGCGTGGCCGTCGGCGGGCTGCTGACCAACGCCGTCTGCGCCTGGATCCTCCACCCGCTGCACCAGCACTCGCTCAATGCACGCGGCGCGTATCTCCACGTCCTGGGTGACCTGCTCGGGTCAATCGGCACCGTGGCCGCCGGTCTTCTCATTCGATTCACCGGATGGGACGCGGCCGACCCGATCGCCTCGATCCTCGTGACGCTGCTCATCGTGCGCTCCTCGTGGCACCTCGTGCGGGAGAGCGTCGACGTCCTGCTCGAGTCGACACCGTCGCACATCTCGTTAGGGGCGGTGCGCGAGCGGTTGGGCGGCGTGGCCGGCGTGGCCGCGGTGCACGACCTGCACGTCTGGACGGTGACGTCGGGAATGATCGCGATGAGCGCCCACGCCGTCGTGCCGCGCGACGTCGATCACCAGCGGGTCCTGCGCGACGCGGTGGCCGCGATGCGCGACTTCGGCATCCACCACTGCACGGTGCAGATCGAGTGCGAGCCGATGTGCGAGAACGGTCACCCCTGACCATCCGGGCGACCGTCACCGCCCCGGCGTGACGCGGATCACCAACGCCTCCTCGACGGCCCCCCCGTTCACGTTCTGCCCCGCACACGCCGACACTCGCACGTGCCGCCCGAACGCGCGCGGCGCCAGGATGGCGGGGCCCGTGACGGCGCACCGCATCGGGCGTCGTGTCCGGTGGAGATAGTCAACACGCGAGCGCCGATGTGGACCATGATCAACGATTTCCGGATCGAGAAGTCGCGCCTCCCGGTGGTGCTCGTCACTGTCGATGGGCAGCGCGTCTCGGGTGACCTGTTCGTGCAGGCGAGTGCCCGCAACCAGCTGGGGCACGAGACCGCGCGCGACGTGCTCAACGCACCGGAACCCTACTTCCCGATCGCGACCATGAAGGGACGCACGTTGCTCCTGGCCAAGGACAACGTGCGCGAGCTGTTCGTCGCCCGGGAGGACGCGGAGCAGGAGGAGTGGGAGTTCGGCACCCCCGCGGAGGTCGACGTGGTCATGCAGGGGGGCTCCCGACACCTCGGCACGATCCTCATCCAGCAATCCTCGGGGCGGCAACGCGTCCTCGACTATCTCAACCGACTCGGTGATCGCTTTCTCGCGCTCCACAAGGACGAGGGAATCGTGCTGTTGAACCGCGCGCGCATCGCGCACGTCTGCCACGAAGCCTGATGTCCCAGATCCCCCGCCTCCTCGAGGTGCTGTCCAGCACCCGCGCCGACGCCCTCACCATCACCGAGGGGGCGCCGATCACGCTCACGCGTCCGGATGGCACCCACCCGATCACGAAGCAGCCACTGACCTCCGCGCACTGGCGCATCCTCGTGGGCGAGTTGATCGCCCCGACGCCGATCGCGTCGCTCGAGGAGGGAGCGGTGGTGGAGCAGCCGTACCTGTGCGCGGGGCAGGAGTACCGCGTCAAGGCCTGGCGCGATGGATCGTTAGGGCGGGCCGAGGTGCGCCTGACGTCGGCGCCGCGCCCGTCGGCGGCGCCGGCGCCGGTCGCGGCCGTCCTGGCCACCCCGGCCGAGCCGTGGCGCGCGCCGGTCGACCGCGAGGCCCATGCGCGCATGGACGAGCTGCTGCGCGAGCAGATGGCGCGCGGCGCCTCGGACTTGCACCTGCGCTCGGGCGACTATCCGCTCATGCGCGTGCACGGCGACATCGTGCGCCTCACCGACCATCCGCTGGTCGATCCGGACACGTTAGGCGCGATGCTCCACGCCATCATGCCCGAGCGCAATCGCCGGGAGTTCCACGAGATCCACGACACCGACCTGGCCTACGAGATCCCGGGGCTCGGGCGCTTCCGCGTCAACGTCTTCTCCGACCGCCACGGCCCGGCCGCCGTCTGCCGCGCCATCCCGTCCAAGATCATCACGGCCGAGGAGCTGGGGCTGACCGCCGAGGTCCAGGCGCTGACCCGCCTCACCAAGGGACTCGTCCTCGTCACCGGCCCCACGGGGAGCGGGAAGTCGACGACGCTGTGTGCGCTCGTCGACCTCGTGAACCGCGTCCGGCAGGATCACATCGTCACCATCGAGGATCCCATCGAGTTCGTCCACGAGAGCAAGGGGTGCCTCGTGACGCAACGCCAGGTGGGGATGCACACCGGCTCGTTCAAGCACGCGCTGCGCGCGGCGCTGCGCGAGGATCCCGATGTGGTGCTCGTGGGCGAGTTGCGCGACCTCGAGACCGTCGGCATCGCCATCGAGACGGCGGAGACGGGACACCTCGTCTTTGGCACGCTGCATACGACGACGGCGGCCAGCACGATCGATCGCATCATCGACCAGTTCCCCCCGGACCGTCAGGAGCAAATCCGCACCATGCTCTCGGAGTCGCTCAAGGGGGTCATTGCGCAGACGCTCTGTCGGAAGATCGGCGGGGGGCGGGTGGCCGCCATGGAGGTCCTGCTGGCGACGCCGGCGGTGTCGAACCTCATTCGCGAGTCGAAGACGTTCCAGATTCCCAGCGTCATGCAGACGTCGCGGCGCCTCGGGATGATCACGCTCAACGATGCGCTGGTGGACCTGGTCGACAAGGGACAGGTCGAGCCGAAGGAGGCGTACCTGCGGGCCATCGACAAGGGGGCGTTGGTGACCAACCTCAAGACGCGCGGCTTCGACATGTCCTTCATCGAGCCCGAGGCGGGGAGCGCGCCTAACGCGTCGTCACGATCCGACGCGCCGTCCCCGGTGCAGGCCCGGACTCCCGCCGCGCGCACCGGCTTCGGCCTGCGTCGCTGACCGCGGCGTGGGCGGCCCCGCCGCGCCGCCCCCCGGCCCACTGGGCACTCCCGGCACCCGCGTCACTTCGAATCCGCCCGGCACCCCCGGGCGACCACCGAAACAAACGGCGCGAGGGTCGTCCCTCGCGCCGCAATCGTAACTCTGGGTGGTGGTGACGCCCCGTCCGGGGCGACGTGGTCGTTACGTCCTGACGTCTTCGCTGGAACCCGCCGCATCGAGGTCATTCCCCTTCGGCAGCTCGCCACGGGGCCGTTCGTACTCTTCACGCTCGCTGTAACCGTAGCCGCCGCGGACTTCTCCTCCCCGCATGTAGTCGTGTCCGTAACCGCGTCCGATGGGGTATTCGTCCTTCGCGGGATCCTGCTGCTGGTGCATGGCACACCTCCGGCAAGTGACTGGACCCCTACACGGTGCCATGCCCGGTCTTTCTAGGCAAGAGCCTTGAATGCCCATCGGCGCGCGGAGATACTTCAAGGCTATGGATATCCGCAACATCGCCATCATCGCGCACGTCGACCACGGGAAGACGACCCTGGTCGACAAGATGCTTCGGCAAGCTGGTGCATTCCGGGACAATCAGGTCGTCGCTGAGCGCGTGATGGACTCCAATCCGCTCGAGCGTGAGCGGGGGATCACGATCCTCGCGAAGAACACCGCGGTCACCTGGAAGGGCACCAAGATCAACATCGTCGATACGCCCGGGCACGCCGACTTCGGCGGTGAAGTCGAGCGCATCCTCCGCATGGTCGACGGCGTCCTGCTCGTCGTCGATGCCTTCGACGGCCCGATGCCGCAGACCCGCTTCGTCCTGCGCAAGGCGCTCGACCTCAAGCGCCTGCCCATCGTGGTCATCAACAAGATCGATCGCCCTGGGGCCGAGCCGCTCCGGGTACACGATGAAGTGCTGGACCTGTTCATCGAACTCGAGGCCGACGACAGCATCCTCGACGCGCCCTTCATCTTCGCCTCCGCGCGCGAGGGGGTGGCCACCGCCGACCTGAGCGTCACGCCGGTCGACCTGGCCCCGCTGTTCGACGCGATCGTCGCCCACGTCCCGTCGCCGCCAAGCGAGACCGAGGGGACGTTCCAGATGCTCGTGTCGACGCTGGATTATTCGCCGTATCTCGGACGCCTCGCGGTGGGGCGGGTGGAGCGGGGGCGGGTCAAGCTGGGGCAGACGGTCGCCTTGCTGGCGAACGACCCCACGATTCCGGTCGTGACGTCGCGCGTGACCAAGCTGTACACGCACCAGGGGCTGGACCGCATCGAGGTGGAGGTCGCCGAGGCGGGCGACATCGTGGCGCTGGCCGGGCTGGAGGGGGTGGAGATCGGGAGTACGCTCTCGGACGTCGAGACCCAGGAGCGCATGGAGGGGATCTCGGTCGAGGAGCCGACCATCTCCGTCGACCTGATGGTCAACAACTCGCCGTTCGCCGGGAAGGACGGGAAGTACGTGACCTCGCGGCAGCTCCGCGAGCGCCTGACGAAGGAGCTCGAGCGGAACGTGGCGCTCAAGGTGGAGGATACCGAGTCGACTGACACGTGGACGGTGTCTGGGCGCGGCGAACTCCACCTGTCGATCCTGATGGAGACGATGCGGCGGGAGGGGTACGAGTTCCAGGTGTCACGCCCGCGGGTCATCCCGCGGGAGGGCCCTAACGGCGAGAAGCTCGAGCCGTACGAGGAGCTGATGATTGACGTCCCGGAGGCGCATCTCGGGGTGGTGATCGAGAAGCTCGGGCCTCGGCGGGCGGAGCTGATCGACATGCGGAATCCGGGACAGGGGATGGTACGGGTACGCTATCGGATTCCGGCGCGCGGCTTGTTCGGCTATCGCAGCGAGTTCCTGACCGATACGCGCGGCACGGGGATCATCCACCACCGGTTCCTGGAGTACGGGGCGTGGGCGGGGACGCTGGAGGGGCGGACGCGTGGGACGCTGGTGTCGATGGAGCAGGGGAGCGTGGTGGCGTTTGCGCTGGGGAACCTGCAGGAGCGGTCGACACTGTTTGTGAGTCCCGGCGATGCGGTGTACGACGGGATGATCATCGGGGAGAATTCGCGTCCGGGCGACATGGACGTGAATCCGACGAAGGAAAAGAAGCTGACGAACATGCGGTCGAAGTCAGCCGATGATGCGATTCAGTTGGAGCCGCCGCGGGAGTTGACGTTGGAAGGCGCGCTGGAGTACATAGAGGACGACGAGCTGATCGAGGTCACGCCGACCGCGGTACGATTGCGGAAGCGGATGTTGAATGCGATCGATCGCAAGAAGCTGTCCCGAGAGGTGAAGCGCGAACGGGAGCGCGCGTCATCGTAATCTTCATCCAGGAGACTAAAGCAATGTTGCCCGAGTTCGAGTCGTCGCAGGCGCACGCCATGTTCGCGATGTCCCCCCGGCGTGAGGACGATGACGACTTTGACGACGCGGAGGAGGAAGAACTGGAGGAGGACGACGAGTTCGACGACCAGTTCGACGATCCGGAGAAGGTGTCGTTGGAGGATGACGAGGAGGACGACGACGACTTCGAGGAGGATGAGGAGGACGACGAGGATGAGGACGAGGACGAGGATGACGACGAGGAGGACGAGGATTTCGAGGACGACCTGATCGACCTGGACGACGAGTACGATGAGGACGAGGACGAGGATCGTTCGCGTCCGGGACCGGGGCGATTCGAGGAGTAGACGTCCCCACTTGACGGGGTAGTTCTCTGTCTTATCTTACGCGTCCCCTCAGACCCTTGGGGGGACGTGCTGTTTGAAAATCGAGCGAGATGGTGTGCGAGGCTCTTGAAGATCCGCGGCGTTCGTGCGCTGCGGGGAGAGTCACAAACACGAATTGATTCCGGATGCAGTGACGGATCGCCGAGCGATCGACTGATCCGAGACTGCGTTCGGTGAGCTTATGAATTGAATTCTCTTGGAGAGTTTGATCCTGGCTCAGGACGAACGCTGGCGGCGTGCTTAACACATGCAAGTCACGGGGGGCCCGCAAGGGTCAACCGGCGAACGGGTGCGTAACACGTGAGCGACCTGCCCAATTGCGGGGGATAGCCGGCCCAACGGCCGGGTAATACCGCATACGCTTCCCTGGGGGCATTCTTGGGGAAGGAAACCTACGGGGCGATTGGAGGGGCTCGCGGCCTATCAGCTAGTTGGCGAGGTAACGGCTCACCAAGGCGATGACGGGTAGCTGGTCTGAGAGGATGGCCAGCCACATTGGGACTGAGAGACGGCCCAGACTCCTACGGGAGGCAGCAGTGGGGAATCTTGCGCAATGGCCGAAAGGCTGACGCAGCGACGCCGCGTGGAGGATGACGCCCTTCGGGGTGTAAACTCCTGTTGCCCGGGACGAATGCCTGTTTCGACAGGAGTGACGGTACCGGGTGAGGAAGCACCGGCTAACTCTGTGCCAGCAGCCGCGGTAATACAGAGGGTGCGAGCGTTGTCCGGAATCACTGGGCGTAAAGGGCGCGTAGGCGGTCGGGTAAGCGTGTGGTGAAAGTCCGGGGCTCAACCCCGGATCGGCCATGCGAACTGTCCGACTGGAGCACGGTAGAGGCACATGGAATTCCGGGTGTAGCGGTGGAATGCGTAGAGATCCGGAAGAACACCGGTGGCGAAGGCGGTGTGCTGGGCCGTAGCTGACGCTGAGGCGCGACAGCGTGGGGAGCAAACAGGATTAGATACCCTGGTAGTCCACGCCGTAAACGATGGGCACTAGGTCCTTGGGGGAGCGACCCCGTGAGGGCCGGCGCTAACGCATTAAGTGCCCCGCCTGGGGAGTACGGCCGCAAGGCTGAAACTCAAAGGAATTGACGGGGGCCCGCACAAGCGGTGGAGCATGTGGTTTAATTCGACGCAACGCGAAGAACCTTACCTAGGCTTGACATGGCCGGGAAAGCCAGGGGAAACCTTGGCCCCTCTTCGGAGTCCGGTCACAGGTGCTGCATGGCTGTCGTCAGCTCGTGTCGTGAGATGTTGGGTTAAGTCCCGCAACGAGCGCAACCCTTGTCACTAGTTACCAGCGGGTAAAGCCGGGCACTCTAGTGAGACTGCCGGTGCCAAACCGGAGGAAGGTGGGGACGACGTCAAGTCATCATGGTCCTTACGTCTAGGGCTACACACGTGCTACAATGGGCGGGACAACGGGTTGCGAAGCCGCAAGGTGGAGCCAATCCCACAAACCCGTCCTCAGTTCGGATTGTCGTCTGCAACTCGACGGCATGAAGCTGGAATCGCTAGTAATCGCGGATCAGCTACGCCGCGGTGAATACGTTCCCGGGCCTTGTACACACCGCCCGTCACGCCATGGAAGCGGCGAGTGCCCGAAGTCCGTGCCGGAACCCTCACGGGACCAAGCGGCCGAAGGCAAGCGTCGTGACTGGGGCGAAGTCGTAACAAGGTAGCCGTAGGGGAACCTGCGGCTGGATCACCTCCTTAACGGAGCATCACTAGTAGACCCTTCGGGCAACCGCTCGGGTCGAACGTCGCTCTCGTAGTCGCAACCCGCACACCATCCGCTCGATTCTCAATAAAACAAACGCCCCGCATCCTCTCAGATCGCGGGGCGTTTGTCTTGTCCGTCACACTCGAATCCACGCGCAGTGTACGACGCGTCGCACACGACCACAGGGCGGTCGCGCCCCGCGCCCCACCTACCGGTCCGGAGACTCCTGACGGCTGCCTAACGGGAGCGACACGCCAAGCCCTACCCGGCGGCGCGGCAACGGCGTCACGGCCAGCGTCACCCCACGGTCCTCGTTCCGCGCGATGATCGCCTCCGCGCGTGAACGCGACCGGCGCGCATAGCTCGCCGACTCCAGCGCCGCCCCCGCCCACACCACCCCAGCCGCCGCCAGTCCGGCCAGCGCCATCGGGCGCGTCGTGCGCGTCAGCGAATCGGTGTACTGGTTCCCGAATGGGTCGGTGAAGCGGTCGGTCACCACCTCCTCCTTGGACGACAGCGCCAGCACCACCGCGCCGGCCACCGCCCCAAGGGCGAGCACGCCGACCACCGGACGCCCCGTGGACATCTGCCCCATGCCCGGGAAGAGCAGCCCCGCCCCGAAGGCCTGACGCGGGGCGTAGACACGGTCTGGCAGGCGCGCCATCGAGCTGCGCACCGTTGTCAGGTCCGACGCCTGCGGCGACAGCTCGAGGTACTTCTCGAAGTCCTGGATGGCCTGCGTGCGGTCACCACGCGCCGCGCGCGAGAGCGCCCGGTTGAAGTACGGCTCGGGGGCCGCAGGAACCTGTCGCGCCACCGCGGCGAAGGCCGAATCGGCGGCGAGGTACTGGCGGCGCTGCAGGAGCGCGACGCCGGAGCGGAAGTTCGCGCGCGCCTCGTCGACACGCGCCAGCTCCGTGGCCGGGGTGAGGCGCACGATGCGGCCGCGCACCTCGTCACCGTCGGGGGCCGACGGCGAGAGCGCCAGGTAGCGGCAGTACTCGCGCACCGCCGGGTTGCTCTCGGCCAACGCCTCCAGTTCGCGCCCCAGATAGTAGGCGACACGCGCGTTGCCCGGGACCAGGAGCGACGCCTTGGCGAAGGCATCGCGGGCCGCCGTGTGATCGCCCTGCAGTGCGGCGTCCTGCGCGTCGTCGATCAGGCGGCGTGACTCGGACTCGGCGCTCGGCGCCGAGGCGCGCACCTGTGCCGGAGGAGGGAAGGCGGCGCAGCCGCTGACCCCCGAGGCCGCGAGCGCTGTCTTGACCGGGAGGCGAGCCGACTGCTGTGCGCCGACCGACGACGACGCGAGCAGCGCCGGCGAGAGCGTGATCGCGCCGAGCGTCAGCGCGTGCGCGAGCCGGCGCGAGACTTGGCGGAGGGGATGCGGCGAGACACGACTCATTGCACCACCACCGAGGCCTTGTTGGATTGCACGCCTTCGCACGATGCCGTCACCGTGGGATCCGCCGAACCCGACGGCGCGACTCCCGTGATCGTGATGACCAGCTGGCCTGACGAATCGGTGAGGCCGTCCTGCGGCGACCCCGCGATGGGCGTGGCGGGGACGGCGGTGAGCTTGTTGATGTCGTCAGATGCAATCGTGCAACGGCGCCCGGCGAGCGCGATCCCTCCGACGGCCGCCGACCGCACCTCGAGCATGAGCGACTTCGACGTCCCGGCGGTGACGGTCTCGCTCGATGGCGAGATGACGACGCTCCCGATGGGGATGAGGGTCACGGTGAGGGCGGACGACCCCGAGGGGTTGGGATTGCCCGCCGTCCCCTGGCTGGTCGCGGTTGCCGTAATCTGGACCGGAGTGGCGGCGGTGGAGTCGACGCCCGCGACGGTGCCGTTTGTCGGGTTCACCGTGGCCTTCGCCACGTTGCCGCTCGACCAGGAGAACGTGTAGGTGTGTCCGGTGATCGCCACGCCGTTGGAGTCACGCGGTGTGGGCGTGAAGAGGAAGGCGCTGCTCCCCACCTGGATGCTGGCCGTCGTCGGCGCGAGCGTCACGCTTGCCACGGGGACCGGCTTCACGACGACCGTGATAGGAGTCGTGGCCCCGATCCCGTCGACCGTTGCGGTGATGGTGGCGGTGCCGACGCTGACAGCCGTGATGCTCGCCGATCCCGCCGTCCCCGCCGCGACAGTGGCTACCGCCGGGTTGTTCGACGACCAGACGATGGTGCGCTGGCCGAGTCCGAGCGGGGCGTTCGATGCGTCGAAGGCCTGCACGGTGGCGGGGAAGGTGTGCGTGGGGTGCACGTTAGGTGGCTGTGTGGCCGAGACCTGCACCGACGCCACGGGGACGAGGCTCACGGTGAAGGGGATCGCCGTCGACGTCTTTCCTTCGGAGGTGGCGGTGATGTTCGTCGTCCCCGAGGCCACGGCGGTAACGAGCCCCGTGCTGCTGACGGTGGCGACGCTGGTCTGCGACGACGTGTACGTCACCAGACGACCGGTGAGCGCGGCATTGAAGCGGTCCTGCAGGACGACCGCGACCTGCTGTGTCTGTCCGACGAAGACCGAGGAGTCCGGTGTCGTGATGGCGATGCTGTTGACCGGCTCCTGCACGAGGAGCGACTTGGTCCCCTGCCTGCCCTCGGCGTCGGCCTGGATGGTCGCGGTGCCGGCGGCCACGCCGGTGATGACCCCGGTCTGGGCTGCGGTGGCGACGAGTGCAGGCAACGCATTCCAGGTGATCGGGCGCCCCGTCAGGACGTTGTTGCTGGCGTCGCGTAGCGTGGCGGTCGCCTGGATGTTGCCGTTCACGAAGATGGAGTCGACGCCGCCCGTTGCCACGGTGATGGACGAGACGGGGGCGAGGACGCGCACGGTGGTGCTGTTGGAGATGCCGTCGAACGGCGCGCTCGCCGTGATCGTGGCCTGGGCGCGCCCGCCGGGGGCCGAGACGCCGGTCACGGTCGTGGAGATCGACCCGGTGCCGATGTTGGTCCCCACCGTCACGACGCTCGGCGTGAGCGACAGGATGGCGACGGTACGGCCGGCGATGGTCGAGTTGCTCGCGTCGCGTGCGGTGGCCACGAGCGCGGCGGTGCCGCCGATGAAGAACGAGTCGGGGGCGACCGTGAGCAGGATACTGCTGACGGGCTGCAGGATCTTGAGCGTGGCCGACGGCTGGGTGGTGGTCCAGTCGGCCTGCACGGTCACCGTCCCCGGCGCATTGGGGGTGACGGTGGCGGTTGCACCTGACGGAGTGATCGAGGCGAAGGTGGCGCCGCCGGTGAGCGACCACACGGGGGTGCGACCGCCTAACGCGGCCCCGCTGATGACGTTGCCGGCGGAGTCACGCGGGGTGGCGGTGTAGCTGCGGGCGTTGGCTCCCCCCGGGATGACCGAATCGGCCTGTGCGCCGGGGAGGGTGACGGTGGAGGCGCTACCGACGGCGACGAAGTCGGTGGGGACGGCGATGGAGTCGGTGACCGTGCCGCTTCCGCCCTGCGCCTGGGCGTAGACCTTCACCGTCGCGGGCGAGCCGTTGCCGGTGATCGTGACCTGCCCGTTGGTCGAGCTGGAGGCGGAGACGGAGATGCCGGAGTTCTCCGATGACCACGCGATGAGGCGGCCCGGGAGCGGATTGTTCGAGGCATCAAACGCCGTCGCCGTGACGGTGCGGGCGTACGCCGACCCGATGTGCAGCGTTCCGGGGAGCGGGGTGAAGGCCACTCGGGCCACCTGCACGGCGGTGATCGTGAGTGCGGCGGTGGCGGTGACGGGAGTGCCCTGTCCCGGCGAGGACGCGCTCACCGTGATGGTGCCTGTCCCTGCGGCAACGCCCGTGACGAGCCCGGTGGTCGCGTTGATCGTGGCGGCGTTGGCGGGGGAGGTCACCAGTGACCAGGAGACGGTTCGACCGGTCGCCGACAGCACCTGCCCGCCCGAGGAGTTCAGCGTGACGCTCGGCTGTGTCGTGAGTCCGACCGTCACGAGCGGGTTGTTCGGGAGGATCGTCGCGGTCGCCACCGGCGCGAAGGTGACGGTCACCGCCGACGTACCCGGTGTGGGGTTGGTTCCGTTGACTCCCTGACCCGGGGCCGAGGCGCTGATGGTGACCGTGCCTGGGACGTTGGCGGTCACCAGCCCGGTCTGACTTACCGACGCGATCGCGTTGTTGCTCGAGGACCAGACGAGCGTGCGCCCCGTGAGGATGTTGTTGGCGGCATCGCGCGCGGTCGCCGTGAGCTGCAAGGTCTTGAGCTCCTCGACACTCACCGGCGTCGGCGACACCGAGATGCTCGCAATCGGCACCGCCGTCACCGAGACCGTCGAGACCCCCGTCACGCCGCCGATGGTCGCGCGAATGGTCGCCGTCCCCGTCCCGACGGTCGTGATCGTATTGGTATCCGCGGTGACCGAGGTGCCAACCGTCGCGACTGTCACCGCGCTCGAACTCCACGTGACCGGCCGGCCGATGAGGATGTTGTTGCTGGCGTCCCGCGCCACCGCCGTCACCGCCTGCTTCTGCCCCAGCTGCAACGCCGCGGTGCTCGGCGTCAGCGTCACGCTGGCGACCGGGATGTTGGTGACGGTCACGAACGACTGCGCGATCACCCCTTCCACCGTCGCCTGCACGGTGACGGTGCCCGGGGCGAGGGCGGTGACGGTGCCACTGGTGCTGACCGAGGCGATCGCCTGGTTGGAGACCGCCCAGCCGATGTTGCGCCCGGTGAGCGAGAGCGGGGCACCGCTGGAATCGGCGAGCAGGAGGGTGAGCGTGAGCGTGGAGCCGACGGTGACGGTCGGCGCCCCGGGAATGATCGTCGCCGTGGCGACCGGGGTCGGCGTCACGGTGATCGGGGCCGTGCCCACCACGCCGTCGACCGTGGCCGTGACGTTGGCCGTCCCGGGGGCAATGCCGCTCACGAGCCCCGACGACGAGACCGACGCCACCGCGGGGGCCGACGAGTTCCACGAGACGGTGCGCCCCGTGATCGTGTTCCCCTGCGCGTCGACCGGCGTCGCCGACAGCTGCAGCGTCCGGGCCTGCGCGATACTCCCGCTCGGCGGCGAGATGCGCACGCTGGCCACGCCCACGCTGCTGACGGTGATCGAGACGCTGGTCGAGACCCCCTCGGAGGCGGCGAAGATCAGCGCCGACCCGGTGCCGACGGCGGTGACCAGCCCCGCCTGGGTGACGGTCGCGACGGACGGGGCGCCGGAGATCCAGGTAATGACGCGCCCAGGGAGCACGTTGTTCGAGGCGTCGCGCGCACTGGCCGAGAGCTGCAACGTGCCGCCCACGAGGAGCGTGCCCGAGCCCGGCGTGATGCTCAGCGACGCCACCGGGACCGGCGTCACGGTGATGGTCGCCGTCCCCGACTTGCCCCCCGTGCTGGCGCTGATGGTCGCCCGCCCGTTGGTGAGGGCGGTGACCAGCCCGCTGTTGGACACGGTGGCGATCGTCGGCTGGTCGGTGTCCCAGGTGATGGCGCGTCCCGACAGGACGTTGCCCGCGCTGTCGACCACGCGGGCGGTGAGCTGCTGGACCTGTCCGGCGGCGAGCGTCGTCGTGCGCGGGGTGACGCTCACGGTGTCGACGGGGACGAGCGAGACGGTAAGACGCGACGTGGCGCTCCGGCCCTCACTGGCCGCGGTAATGGTCGCTGCTCCGGTCGCGAGCGCCGTCACCAGCCCGGTCGACGAGACCGACGCGACGGTGGGGGCGTTGGAGCTCCAGGTGATCGAGCGCCCGTTGAGCGCGTTTCCGGCGGCGTCGCGCGGGGTGGCGACGAGCTGCAGCGACTGCCCGAGGATGAGCGCGCCGGTGGCCGGGGTGAGCGATATGGATGCGATCGGGACGGGCTGCACCGTGACGACCGATGCGCCGGCGACGCCGTCGACGGTAGCCGTGACGTTCGCGGCGCCGGCGGCGACGCCGGTGACGACGCCGGTCGACGTGACGGTGGCGATGGTGGCGTTGCTGGTGGCCCAGATGACCGGACGTCCGGTCACGGTCGCTCCACCGGCGTCGAGCGCTTCGGCGCTGAGTGCCGTGGTGGTCCCGGCGACGATCGTGGCGGTCGACGGGGTGACGCGTACCAGGGAGACGGGGCGCGCGTTGACGGTGACCGGAAGGATCGCCGACTTGCCGCCGGCGCTGGCCGCGATCTGGGTCCCGCCCTGCGACACGGCGGTGACGAGCCCCGCCTGTGTCACGGTGGCGATCGCCGGGTTCTGCGACGACCAGAAGACCTGCCGACTATCGAGCGCCTTCCCCGCGTCGTCGAGGACACGAATGCTGACATTGCGCGCCTCGCCCACGGTGAGGCTGAGCGAGAGCGGATTGGGTTCCAGCCGGGCGACGGTCTGGTCGTCGGGGGCGAACGGAGAATCGCACGAGACGAGCAGGAGTGCGTACGTCGCCGCCATCATCGCGCGCCTGGGTCCCATCGCGCCGACCGTGCGCCGCCGGAAGCGCACGAGCGCCTGCGCCACGGAGGCGAGGCGCGTCGCGAGCGACGACGGCGGGGACGAAGGGCGCGACGGCATCATGCCTCGGGCAACCTAACGACCGGGGAGGACGACGCGCGCGGGGGCGCTGGCGTTCTCGCGATCGCCGGCGCCGAGCTGTCCGTCGATGTTGTAGCCCCAGCAGAACCCCTCCCCAGACGATGTGACGGCGCAGGTGTGGGCTCCGCTGGCGTTGACCGCGGCGTACGAGGTCCCGCCGCGCACGGCCACCGGGCGCGAGCGATCGGCGTTGCCGCCGTCGCCCAGCTGTCCATACGTGTTGCGCCCCCAGCAGTAGGCGCGCCCGTCGCGACTGCGGGCGCAGCTGTGCAGCTGGCCGGCGGTGACGGTGGCGAAGGAGACGGCCCCCTCGACGCTCTGCGGCGTGTTGGCGTCGGTGGTGGAGCCGGTGCCGAGCTGCCCGAAGTTGTTGCGCCCCCAGCAGTAGACGGTCCCCACGGTCGAGACGGCGCAGGTATGCTGGTTGCCGGCGGCGATGGAGACGAAGCGCTGGTCGGTCGCGACCTGCACGGGCGTGGCGCGGGAGGCGGTGGAGGCGTCGCCGAGCTGTCCGGCGTCGTTCTGCCCCCAGCACCAGGCGGTGCCATCGAGGGTGAGGGCGCAGGTGTGCGAGCGTCCCACGGTGAGGGCGCCGGCCACCATGCCTAACGGGACGGTGGCGGGGGTGGTGCGGGTGGCGCGCGACCCGTCGCCGAGCTGCCCGAGGGCGTTGCTCCCCCAGCACATCACGGTCCCGCTGCGGGTGAGCCCGCACGAGTGCGAAGCGCCGGCGCGCATCAACCGGAACGACGCACTGCCACTGACCCGAACGGGGGCGGAGCGGGGCGAGGTGGTGCCGTCACCGAGCTGGCCGGCGTCGTTGCTCCCCCAGCAGTAGGCCTCGCCATCGCGCGAGACGCCGCAGGAGTGCCAGACGCCGGCCGAGAGGGAGGCCAGGGCGAAGTCGCCGACGACGGGGACCGGTTCGGCGTGCGCATCGAAGCTGCCGTCGCCGAGTTGGCCGCGCTCGTTGTTGCCCCAGCAGCGCGCGCCTTGCCGGCGTCGTCGAGCATGCAGGAGTGGCGTCCGCCAGCCGCAATTGCGCCGCGATCGGCGGGGAAGCTGACGGCGGTGGCGGTGAGGGCGGCCGCACGGGCCGCGGAGTCGCGCGCGGCGGCCAGGGCGGCGCGGGAGACGGCGGCGGTGCTGCTGGGCGGAGTGCCCGGCAGCGGGGGCGTTGCCCCTGGCGGCAGCACCGCCGGCGTGCCCCCGGGGCGCGTGGCGGGCGGGATCGGGCTCGCGGTCGAGCGACCGGCGAGTTCGGAGGCCGCCAGCGCGCGCAACGAGTCGACGTTGCCGCCGGGGCGCAGGGAGAGCGCCGCGGAATCGGTCCCGGCGGCCGCCGCCGCTACCGAGTCGAACGGAAGGGCCCCGACGATCATCGCCGAGTCGGTCGGCGGGACGACGGGGACGACGACCTGCGCTGCGTCGGCGAACCGCGCCGAGTCGATGCGCGTGGCGAGTGCGGCGCTCTTCTGCTGCTGGACGTACGCGACCGCCCCGACGGCGGCCAGCACCACCGCGCCGACGACGTACCAGAGGCGGCGCGACGGCGCGACCGGCGCCGCTTCATCGGGAGGATGGACGGCCGCCGCCCCCCACGCCGGGCTGCGGCTCAGGCGCTGGGTGGCGTCGGTGTCGGCGATCTGGATCGCCTGCAGCTCGTCGGGCGAGGGCACGCCCCCCGCCGCCGCCACATCCTCGCGACGGAACTTGACGGTCGAGAGGGCAGGGTTGGCCGGCGGCGAGATGCTCGGCGCACGCGACGGGGTGACCGGGCGATAGGCCCCGGAGCGCCGGCGCTTCTTGGCGGCGGCGATCCAGTCCTTGAGCCCGGGGACGTTGTCGTCGCCGCTGAGCAGGGTGAGGAAGCGCGCCGCGCTCGCCCAGCGCCGGTCGGGGTTCTTGTGCATCAACCCCTCGATCAGGTACTGCATCTTGGGCGGGACGTCGGTGCGAATGAAGTCCAGCGGCGGGAGCGGGTCGTGCTTCTGCCGGTAGATGACCGAATAGAGGCTCTCGCCGGCCCAGGGGCGCTGTCCCGAGAGCATCTCCCACCCCACCATCCCTAACGAATAGAGGTCGGAGCGCCCGTCCAGGTGGCCGCCGTCGATCTGTTCGGGGGACATGTACGTCGGGGTCCCGATCGCCGTCCCGGTGGCGGTGAGCTCGGTGTTCTCTTCGATCGAGCGCGCGACGCCGAAGTCCGACAGGAGGGCGCGCCCGGTGATCTCGTCGAGGAAGATGTTCTCCGGCTTCACATCGCGATGCACGACGCCGCAGCGATGGGCGTAGGCGAGGGCCCGCGCGATGTCGCGCAGGACCAGCTCCGCCTCGTTGGGCGACATCGGGCTTCCGGCGAGCGCGGCCTTGAGGGTGCGCCCCGGGACGAGCTGCATGACCAGCGCGAGCCCGTTGTTGAGCTGCTTGACCGCGTGCAGCGAGACGATGTTGGGGTGCTCGAGCTGCGCGACCGTGCGCGCTTCGCGCGCGAGGCGCGCCACCGATTCGCTATCGGTGTGGAACCGTGGGCGAACGACCTTGATGGCGACGTCGCGCCCGAGCGAGCGCTCGCGGGCGCGATACACGACGGCCATGCCGCCGCGCCCGAGCTCACCGAGGCAGTCGTACTCCGTGTCCAGCTCGTGCGGCCAGCCGCCGCCCCCGACCCCACCCCCGTTCTGCACCGCCGCGTCTGTCATCGCTGATGAAAGCGGAAGACGAGTGTCCCCATCTCGATCCGGTCGCCATCACGCAGCGGGACCGGTTCCTCATCCGTGAGCGCAACGCGGTTCACGAGGACGGGATTTGTACGCGACAGGTTGGTGAGCGACCAGCCGTCGGATTCGAAGCTCATGCGGGCGTGGGACCGGCTCACCGTGGGCTCGAGGAGCTGGACGTGGCGGAACGGTGGCCCCTCGCTCCGGCCGAAGCTCACGACGGGAGGCTCGCCCCCGGCCATGCGGACGAAACGCACGTCGAGCCCGGCATCGGGGCCTTCGATCACCTGCAGGTGCCCCGGGAGGAGCGGACGCGACGCATCGGCGTGGCGATGGAAGCGCAGCGCCTGCCCCTGGATCATCTCCGCGACCGCGCCGGTCATCACCGTCTCGCCGGTCGTCATCGTGACGAGGGCATCCTCGGGCGAATCGGTGATGACGTGATACTCGTCAGGCGTGAGTCGCTGCGCGACCGCGAGCGCGGTGATGGGCGACGAACGCATGGGCGTGACCTCCCGAATCACCGGGGGGAGACGCGGCTCCTCGGTGGGGGGGAGGGTGGGCATGATGAGCATCGGCTTGGCGTGTTCGCGCAGCTCGACATCGCGCTTGCGCCTGGCGAGCCACAGCCAGACGACGATGCCGCCGCAGGCCAAGGCCAGCGAAGCCAGGATCACGGACAAACTGAGGAAGCTGACGCGCATTATCCGGTTCGAGGCCCCGGTACTGGAGCGGTCGTCGTACGCGCCGCGAGCTACCGGCGGAGACGGACGAGGTCGCGAGCGAGGGGCGAACGCCCACCGCGGACAGGTACACGCACGCCGCCCCGACGTTTCGTCGGTTTACACGGAGTACGCCGCGGTAACTTAGGCTCCCGGAACGGAGGCGCGCCAGAGAGTGGCGTACGTGCCACGCCTCGGGCGGAAGGGGGTTCCTAGCGCCCTACTTGGCGCGAAAGCGGAACACGACCTCGCCCATCTCGATGCGGTCGCCTTCGCGCAGGACGACCGTCGATCCCTCGCCCGCGAGCGGCATCCCGTTCACGATCGCCGGGTTGGTCGCCGAGAGGTTGACCAGCGACCAGCTCTTCCCATCGAGGGCGAGCTTGGCGTGCATGCGCGAGACCGTGGGCTCGTGGAGTTGCACGTGGCGATATTGGGCCCCTTCGGCGCGTCCGAAGGTGATGGTGGTCCCGTCGGGGCCGGGGGTGCGGACGAACTTGATCTCCTGCCCGACGTCGCGCCCATCGATGATCTCGAGCCGGCCGGGGAGGAACTGCAGCGTCCCGTCCTGCGGGCGCTCAAGGCGCAGCGTGACGGCGGACCGTTCGTCGCGCACGGCGTCGCGGCGGTCCCCGGCCACGTGCATGCGAAGGACGCGCGCGCGGTCCTCGTTGGCGACCTCGCCGAGTTCCATGGCGCGCATTTCCACCGGGATGGCGGGGGCGCTCGGCGTTGGCGGCGCGGGCGCAACAGGCTGCGGCATGGGCGCCACCGCTACAGCGGGCTCAACCGCAGGCTGCGCCGCGATGCTCGCCGGAGTGCGCCGAGTGGGCCTCGGCGGGATCGACGCCATGTCACCCTGTCCGAACGGAGCGATCGGAATCGGCCCGTTGAGGTGCGCGCGCCGACGTCTGCGAGGGAGCCACACCCCGAAGATCAGCGCGAGTACCAGGACGAGGACAGGAACTGCGGCGACGTACGGAAGCAAGAAACTCCGTGGCGAAAGAGCGTGCGAAGCGTTCGACGCGGGCTCGAGAAATCGGCGCGGCGAGGTACCCCGGGCGCATCCCTTCCGCGAAGGTCGTGCCGCGGTATCGAGCGATGCCCCAATCTGACGACGCGATGGGTGCGGAGGCCACCGGTTCCCGGGTGGATTTTATGCACGGCTAGCGGCCCGGGTTCCATTGTGTGCGCAGACTGCGGCGCGGTTGACCTGAGCGAGTCGGGGTGACTAGTTTGTCGTGCTCGGGTAAGGGCCTGTAGCTCAGTTGGTTAGAGCGCACGCCTGATAAGCGTGAGGTCAGAGGTTCAACTCCTCTCAGGCCCATCCTTACACTGTCGTTCCTGAAGGACTGAACAACTGACTGACGAGAGGGGGCGGCGCCGATGGCGTCCGCCCCCTTTTCCTTTTGGCCCCCGATCGGCCGCCGATCACCGGCCGCGCCCCAACGGTCGTGGTCGCCATGCGGAGGTCGCGGGCGGCCCGCGGTCAGTCGCGCGGGCCCGTGGCGCGCCGGTCGCGCGCCGGTCGCGCGCCCGTTGCGCGCCGGCCTCCCAGACGGACTGGTTGGTCCGCTCGTCGACGGCTCTGCCGTCCCCTCGGATCGCGCCGCCCCAGCCGCCGATCGAGTCGAGGCCACGCTCCGGAGCGACCGAGCGCGACCGGTACCGAGTGGTTCGGCGCCGGTCGCTCGATCGTGGTCGATCGCGCGAGCGCCGCGCCGTTCGTCGTGAATGCACCGCGAGTCCATCGGCGAGCGCATCGGCGAGTGCATCGGCGAGCGCATCGGCGAGCGCATCGGCGAGTTCACCGCGAGTTCACCGAATGGCCTCCGCGACGCGCCGCCGTTCATCTCCCTGTCACAAATCTAACGTCTCGCAGCCACGCGCGTCTCATCGCATGCAGGCAGCGCGCGACCGCGTTCCGCATCGGCGTGCCTTGCATCTGACGGACATACATCCACGGAGTACTGCCATGACCGACGACCACTGCCACGACCGCTCCCCGTGCCGCGCGAGCTGCGATCGCGCCGCCTCACGCCGCGCCTTCCTCCGCGATCTCGGCATCGCCGCGATCGGGTCGATCGCCGCGACCACGATGCTGCCGAGCGACGCCTGGGGCGCGACCGTCGAGATGCTGACGCCGCTGGCGCGCCGACAGGGTGAGGTCGCCTATCCCATTCCCAAGGGCGATGGCGTGCAGTTCGACGAAGCCACCGGGGTGATCCTCGTCCGGTGGCAGCAGCACCTCTACGCCTTCTCCAGCGAGTGCCCGCACCGCGGCGCGACGCTGAGCTACCTGGCCGCCGAGAATCGCATCTATTGCCGCAAGCACAAGGCGCGTTTTGCTCCTGACGGGGCCTGGCAGTCGGGGCGCCAGACGTCGGCGCTCGACCGCTTCCCGCTGCGCCTCGACGCGGGGCAGGCGCTCGTGCGCGTCGACGCTCCGCTGGAGGCCGAGCGTGACCCGGCGGGCTATGCGGCCGCCAGCGCAGGTGTCCCATGACCGCCCCGGCCGTTCGCGCGCCGCGCATCGCGCGTCATCGCACCTACGACCCCGTCCTTCGCGTCATCCACGGCGTCATGGCGCTCAGCATCACGGTGATCGTCGCGGTCTTCGCCCTGGGTGACCTGCTGGGCGATCGCGCCGATGGCGATACCGTCGCCCTGCTGCACACCGCGGCGGGCTTCATCCTGGTGGGCGCGCTCCTGGCCCGCCTGGTCTGGGGGATGGTTGGCCCCCACGAGGCACGCCTGGCGCGACTCTGGCATCCCCGCGTTTGGGTGGAGGCGATCCGTCGCCGCCAGTTCCCGCACGCCTCGGGCTTCGGTCACCACCCGGCGGCGAGCGTCGCGTACCTCGCCTTCTACGCGGCGATCGCATACCTGAGCGTCTCGGGGATCGTCATGGCGGGGGCGGAGTTCGACATCGGCCCGGCCACCTGGTGGACGACGTCGCGTGCGCTACGCCCGCTGGCGCGCGCGCTGGGCGAGGCCCATGAGGGGGCGGCGTTGGTGGTGATCGGCTTCATCGCCGCGCACCTGCTCGCCCTCGTGTGGCACGAGCGGCGCGATGGCGTTCCCGTCGCGCAGGCGATGATCAGCGGCTATCAGTATCGTAGCGAGTCCGAGGTCACCGGCGAGCACGTCGCGCGGTAGCCCCGGGGCGCGGGATCACCGCTCCATCTTCCAGAAGGTGATCCCGCTGGCCTGCTGCGCCACGTCGACGGTGGCCACCTTGACCATCGCCTGCAGGTCGTAGACGTCGACCTTCCCCGGCTGTGCGCCCACCCCTTCGCTCGAGACGAAGGCGTAGCGCGAGTCGGGGCTGGTCACGACGCCGTGGGCGACGGTCGTGGAGTTCTTGAAGGTCGCCACGCTCTTCCCCTGCGACAGGTCGAAGACCTCGAAGCCAGCGCCCTGCTTGAGCGTTGCGACGAGGTACTTCCCGTCGGCGGTGACGGCGAGATTGTACGGGCCGCGCCCGGTCTTGAGGCGGCGCGACACGCGCCACGAGGCGCGATCGACTTCCAGGATCTCGTCGCCCTTGTTGCAGGTGACGAAGACGACCTTGCCATCGGCCGAGGGCTGGGCCCAGGTGGGGGAGCAGGTCGCGCTCATCGACACGCCGTGTCCCTCGCTCGCATCCATCTGATGCGCGGCATGCGCGTTGGCCGAATCGGGCTTGGTCTCCATCTTGTGACCGGCATGACCTCCCGCCGCCGGCTGCATGGCGATCGGACCTTCCTTTCCCTTGGCCAGCGAAAAGCGCCGCGCGACCGAAAAGGTGCGCGTGTCGATCTCAACGAGCTGATCATCCATCATGCACCCCGAGTACTGCATCGCCCCGCTGGGCTCGATGCGGCTCCCGTGCGGCATGGTGCAGGTCTCGACCTGCGCGACCTCGGTCATGGTGGGCGTGTAGACCACGCTCATGCTGCTCGGCACCATCTCGCCGTGCAGGTTGAAGTTGGCGGAGAAGGTGTAGAGCCCGTCCGGGGTGACGTCGAGCGAGGCGGGGAACTTCCCGAGGGAGATCCCGGGGCCGGCGAGGGTGTCGGGGCCCAACGCGTACTTCCAGAGCTTGCCGTCTGGGGTGCCGTGGCCGGTGGTCATGTAGAGCCACTTGGCGTCCGGCGAGATCTGCAGGCCGTGGGGCCCTTCCATTTCGGCGGCGAGTTCACCGATCAGGATGGTCTTCTCGACCTCCGCCCCCTTGGGGCCGAATCTGACACGATGGATGCGGTCGGCCGATTCGGCACCGACGTACACCCAATAGGTGGCGGTGGGTGGTACGGGAGCCTTGGCGGTGGCGACGGCGCTCGCCGCAGTGGCGGCGGTCGCTGGCTTGGGGGCGGTGGCCGGTCGCATGGGGCGCGCGACCGGTCGCTGCGCGCGCGCCTCCGGTGCGAGGGCGGTCATGCCGAGGAGGGCCACACCGGCGGCGGTGATTGTCTTGCGACGGAATCGTACGTCGGCCATTGTCATCGCTCGCTGCAGCGGGCCCGCGCCCGTGCCGGTTGAAGCCCTGAAGTGCCGTCCGCTGCGACGCAGCGGTCCCCCATCGACGGAGAACATCGCTCATGAACGTAGCGCGAAGCCTTCGCTTCGTCACGACAGCCATTGTCATGGCTTCTGCCCTCTCCACCGCGCTCCCGGCGCAGTACGCGCAGGGGGTAGTGAAGATCGTCGCCGAGCCGTCGCGCCTGACGCTCAAGGCCGGGGAGACGGTCCCGCTCAAGGTGACCGCGCTCGACAAGGACGGGAAGGAAGTAGCCGACGCCATGGTGCGCGTCGGTGGGCCGCGTGGGGCGGTGCAGTACGCCGACGGCAAGCTGACGGCGCTCAAGGCGGGGTCGTTCACGGTGGTGGCGTCGGCGTTCCTCGGTCGTGGCATCGAGGCGATCACCCTCGACATTCCGGTGATCGTGTCGTGGCCAGCGCTGGCCACCATCGAGCTGACGGGCGAGGCGGCCCGACTCTACACGGGGACGATGCTGGCCCACACGGCGAAGGGGTCGCACGCCGATGGCTCGCCGCGCGTCGGGCTGACGGTCACCTGGCGCACCTCCGACGCGAGCGTGGCCACCGTCGATCGGTTCGGCAACGTCACGGCGCTCAAGCCGGGGGCGGTCTCCATTTCGGCCGAGGCCGAGGGCGTGAGCGCCCAGAAGCGCTACGCGGTCGTGGCGAGCCCGGTGGCGCGCATCGAGGCGACGATCAAGGAGACGTCGGTGAGCACCGGCGACGTCGTGCACCTGGCGGCGGCGGCCAAGCGGGCCAACGGCGAGACGGTGAGCGACGCCAAGATCGACTGGAGCTACCTCTACACGCCGGATGACACGACGGTTGCGCCTGGCGGCCCGGCCATCATCGACCGCGCACCGGACGGGATGCCGATCTTTGCGGCGAACGCCCCGGGGCGCTTCACCCTGGTGGCGCAGTCCGGGACGGCGCTGAGCCGTACGGTCATCGACGTGAAGCCGCGCGACGTGCGGCGCAAGATCACGGTGACGGGGCGCGGGACGATCAACACGACGGCGACGTCGGACCTCTGGCCGTGGACCGGAAAGGACGGCCGCGACTACTGCATCGTGGGGACGTGGGGGGGCGATGGCTACGCCATCATCTTCGACATCACGGACCTCAACAACATCGTGAAGACCGACTCGGTCAAGGTCGATGCGCGCACGATCAACGACGTCACGATCTCGCCTGACGGGCGTTATGGCGTCATCACGCGCGAAGGGGCGTCGAATCGCGTGAACGGCGTGGTGATCCTCGACCTGGCGACGCCCGCGCATCCCAAGATCGCCTCGACGTTCGACAAGGAACTCACCGGCGGCGTGCATAACGCCTTTGCCACGAACGACTACCTGTTCGCGATCTCCGGCGGCGAGAAGTACGTCATCATCGACGTGAAGGACATCTACGCGCCCAAGTACGTGAGCGAGTACAAGCATCCCGGCGCCCGCATCCACGACCTGTGGGTGCGTGACGGGATCGCCTACTCCGCGCAGGGGGGGGCGGGGACGGTGATCGTCGACGTCGGCAACGGGAAGTGGGGAGGGACAATCCAGAAGCCGAAGCTCATCAACGTCTTCCCGATCAACTCGGGGCACGAGATCTATCCGTACGTCCAGAAGAGCACGGGGAAGACCTACCTGTTCATCGGCGACGAGGAGATGAACCGCGCCGGTCGGGTGTGGGAAGGCACGAACTACTTCGCCTCGCTCGGACAGTCAGGGGGCATTGCGCAGACGTCGGGGGGCTACGTCCACATCGTCGACGCGACCGATCCGATGAACATGAAGAAGGTCGGGCGCTACCACCTCGAGGACTACGGCGCACACGACATCATCGTCGAGGACGACATCCTGTACCAGGCGTACTACGACGGCGGGGTGCGCGTGGTCGACGTGTCGGGCGAGTTGTTAGGCAACCTGGCCAACCAGAACCGGGAGATTGCCGTCTTCAAGTCGTTCGATCCCAAGGGGCTCACCTCCAATGCGTCGTTCGTGATGAATGCGATGCCGTGGAAGGGGCGCGTCCTGTTCACCGACTTCAACTCGGGGCTGTGGGCGGCGAAGCAGCCGGCCGCAGAGCTCCCCACCCCTCTCCAGGGGAGGCCACGACGCCCGGGGCCCCCTCCGTCCCTCGCCCGCAACCGGCTGATGGCGCCGCGTGCGATCGTGCAGACGCTGACGTCGCGCGATGCCGCGTTCGCGCGCGCGGTGTACGATCGGCGCGGTTGTGGCGGTGCATCGACCGTGACCGCGTCGCGCGACGAGTAGGGGGCGATCGTCGACGGTGGCCGGCCGCGCGCGCGGGGCCTGCTAGCGTTCGCCGGACTTCGGGCGTAGAACTTGGTAACGACCGCCACGAGGGTGGTCGCCTCCGAGACTCCCGCACCCCGATCTCACGATGTCCATCCCGCGCGGCACACGCCTGCTCCGTACGTCGAGCGTGGCGGCCGCCCTGCTTCTCGGCGCGAGCGCTCTTGCGGCGCCGCTCGGAGCGCAGGCGACGCAACAGCAGGACGAGGAGTACACCCGCCTCATCCGCGAGAATCTGCGCGACCCGCGCATCACCACCGAGCTGGTGGATCACCTCCCGGCCTCGAGCACCGTGCCGACGCCGCTCAAGTTCCATGGGCGCATCGTCGGCCAGCCGGGCGAACTCACGTATGCGCGCGACATCCAGCGCTACTTCGAGGCGCTGGCCAAGGCGTCGCCGCGCGCGAAGTTCTGGACGATCGGCAAGTCGGAGGAGGGGCGCGACATGTTCGTGCTCGCCATCGGCGACGAGGCGACGATTCGCGATCTCGACAGCTACAAGGCCAAGCTCGCCGCGCTGACCGACCCGCGAAAGACGAGCGCGGCACAGGCGAAGGAGCTCATCGCGACGGCCAAGCCGATCTACTGGCTCACGAGCGGGATGCACTCGCCGGAGACCGGTGGCCCGGAGACGCTGCAGGAGCTGGCGTACCGGCTCATCGTCGAGGAGACGCCGTACGTGCAAACGATCCGCAACAACGTGATCACGTTCATCACGCCGGTGATCGAGGTGGACGGGCGCGAGAAGCACGTCGACACCTACTACTTCAACAAGAAGCGCCCGGCGGGGAGCGAGCGGCTCCCGCTGATGTACTGGGGGAAGTACGTCGCGCACGACAACAACCGCGACAACATGGGGCAGTTCCTCAAGCTGTCGCAGCACGTGAACAAGTTCTTCCTCGAGTGGCACCCGCCCATCATGCACGACCTGCACGAGGCGTCGAACTACCTGTACACCTCGACGGGGACGGGGCCCTACAACGAGGCGATCGACCCGATCACGATCGACGAGTGGTGGTTGCTCGCCAAGACGGAAGTGATGGAGCTGACCAAGCGCGGCGTGCCGGGCGTCTGGACGTACGGCTTCTACGACGGATGGGTCCCGAACTACATGTTCTTTGCCGCCCACGCGCACAACGCGACCGGGCGCTTCTATGAAGTGCAGAGCTACGGCCCCGACACCTCGACGGTGCGCCTGGGCGCCACGCAGACGAGCCGCGAGTGGTTCCGCCCCAACCCGCCGCTGGCCAGCATCAAGTGGGGGCCGCGCAACAACGTCAACATCCAGCAGTCGGCGCTCCTCATCGCCCTCAACCACGTGGCGAAGAACAAGGAGACCTACCTGGAGAACTACTGGCTGAAGAACAAGCGCCAGGTGGAGAAGGGGAAGAACGGTCCGACCTACGCCTGGGTGATCCCGGCGGGGCAGCGTCGCAAGGGCGAGGTGGCCGATGCGGTCAACGCGCTGCGGGTGCAGGGGCTCGAGTTCCACACGGCGACGTCGGCCTTCAAGGCCGGGAACGTCGAGGTGAAGCCGGGCGACTACATCATCCGTGGCGACCAGCCGTACCGCATCCTCCCCGAGATGTACTTCTCCGTGCAGAACTTCGCCCCGGGGAACCCGCGCCCGTACGACGACACCGGCTGGACGTACCAGCTCACGCGCAATTTCAAGGTGTCGGAAGTGACCGACCAGGCGATCCTCGCGCAGGCGATGACGCCGGTGACGGCCGACGTGAAGGCGTCCGGCGGGATCGACGGGACAGGGTCCGTCGTGGTGGTGGAGCACACCACCGACAACAACCTCATGAAGTTCCGGTTTGCCAACGCGACGGTGAAGATGCTGGCCGCCGAGGAGGACTTCACGCTCAACGGCAAGTCGTTCCGCGCCGGGTCGTTCATCATCCCGAGCGCTGATCGCGGCAAGCTCGAGTCGTCGCTGCGTGAGCTCGGCCTCTCGGCCGTGGCGGTCGCGGCGGCGCCGACGGTGGCCACGCACGAGCTCGACGTACCGCGCATCGGCTACGTGCACGCCTGGCAGCGCACGCAGGACGAAGGGTGGGTGCGCGCGGCGCTCGACACCTACGGCGTCCCCTACACGTACTTTGCCGACCAGCGCCTGAAGGAGGGGAGCCTGCGCGCGAAGTACGACGTCATCATCTACCCGAGCGTCGGCGGGAACGCGATCTCGCACGTGAATGGGATCGCCAAGACGTCGGCCTTCCCGCTCCCGTACCAGAAGACGGCGGCCACGCCCAACCTGGGCGCGCTCGACCAGTCGGAGGACATCCGCGGCGGCATGGGGATGGAAGGGCTGGTGGAGTTGCAGAAGTTCGTGAAGGCGGGGGGGACGCTCATCGTGGAAGGGTCGACGTCGACGATCTTCCCGGCCTTCGGCATGACGCCCGGGATCACGATCGAGGAGCCGGCGGCGCTCTTCGCGCGCGGATCGATCATGCGCGGGATCATCGCCGACAAGAAGAGTCCGATCGCCTACGGATACGAGGGGGGGCAGCTCCCCGTGTACTTCAACCAGTCGCCCGTGATCAGCGCGGGCGGGGGCGGCGTTCCGGCGGAGTTCGCGGCGTTCCTGGGTGGTGGCGGCGGTCCGAGCCAGAACATCACGCCGATGGCGACCAAGCTGCGCCTCTCGCCGTGGGAGCAGGACTCGTCGGCGTCACGTCCGGCGGCACCGGCAGCTGACGAAGGCGCCAACTTGCGGGCGATGGCGGCGCAGTTCGGGATCAACGTCGACCAGGGGCGTCCGCGCGTGGTGATGTCGTTCCCCACCAATCCGAACGACATGCTCCTGTCGGGGACGTTGCAGAATGGGCAGCTCCTGTCGGGGCGCGCGCAGGTCGTCGATGCGACCGTCGGTGACGGGCACGTCGTGATGTTCGCGATCCGGCCGTTCTGGCGTTGGCAGACGCAGGGGACCTACTTCCTCGGCTTCAACGCGATCCTCAACTGGAACGACCTGCATGCGGGGAAGGCGGCGCCTCCTGCGAGACCGGCGGCGGCCTCCCATGGGGAGAGACGGGACGAGTGGCCCGTCTTCCCGTCTTCCTCTCCCCCTAGAGGCCTGGGGGGGGGCTCCAGCGGCCGCAGGTTGGGGACGGGGGGGAGGGGCGTCACGCCCTGACTTGCATGCCGCCCGCGCTGCTCGCGAAGATCGCGTTGTGACGGGATTCCGTGCCCGCCTTCAAGCCTGCGGTACTGCCCGCCCAAGGGCCAACGCCCGCTCTCCCTGGCGCGCGAGGCCTGGGGGGGGGAGGGTTCTGGGGGGAGGGGGGGCGGCGGGCCCAGCGGGGGTCACAGAGGGCGGTGAGGCGGACTCTGCGGCCTTGGCGCGCGGCCCGCTGCCGCCTATGGCGACGCCAGCCCCGACGCTGGCGCAACGCCCGGTTCCGGACGCGGCAGCGGTCGCGGGAGCGCAGGCGGGCGCGCCGACGCCGGCGGGGTGGCCGTCCGGCCGGGCGAAGCTTCGCTTCGAAGTGACCATTCCGGCGGCCGTGCGTGCGGAGCCGACCACCGGGCGGGTCTTCGTGATCCTCTCGCGCACGAACCAGTCGGAGCCGCGGCTGCAGATCGGGCGCATCGGCGCCCCGATGTTCGGGCGGGACGTCGAGCAGCTGCAACCGGGGCGCGCCGCCGTGGTGGGCGGAAGCGACCTGGGGCACCCGGTCTGGGACCTGGCCGAGATCCCCGCCGGGGACCTACTGGGTGCAGGCGGTGGTGAACGTCTACACCGAGTTCCCCCGCGCCGACGGGAAGGTGCTGTGGATGCACGATGACCAGTGGGAGGGGCAGCAGTGGACTCGCTCCCCCGGCAACCTGTATTCCGTGCCGCAGAAGGTGACCTTCGATCCGCTGAAGGGCGGGGTGGTTCGGCTGGCGGCCGACCAGAAGATCCCGCCGATCGCGGTGCCGGCCAACACCCCGTGGGTCGAGCGGTTCCGCTTCGAGTCGCCGTCGCTTTCCAAGTTCTGGGGGCGGCCGATCTACCTCGGGGCGACGATCCTCCTGCCCCGCGACTACCACCGCGGCACCACCGCCTACCCGGTGCTGTATGAACAGGGCCACTTCTCGTCGGGCAACCCGATGCGGTGGGATGAGGCGAGCGACCTGGGGAAGGAGTGGATGAAGGACGACTTCCCACGCGTCCTCGTGGTGACGTTCCAGCATCCGACGCCGTACTTCGACGATTCGTATGCGGTGAACTCGGTCAACAGCGGCCCGTACGGCGATGCGATCATGCAGGAGCTGATCCCCGAGGTGGAGAAGCGTTATCGCGTCATCAAGGAGCCGTGGGCGCGCTGGCTGCATGGCGGTTCGACCGGCGGGTGGGAAGCGCTCGCGCTGCAGATCTTCAACCCGGACTTCTTCGGCGGCACGTGGGCGTACTGTCCCGATCCGGTCACGTTCACCGACGTGGAAGGGATCAACATCTACAAGGATACCAACGCGTACTACAAGCAGATCACCGAGTGGCACCGCACCCCCACCATCAACTCGCGGGAGATCAACGGCGAGGTCCGGCAGACCTCGCAGCAGCGCAACTGGATGGAGCTGGTCAACGGCACGCGTGGCCGCTCGGGACACCAGCTCGACATCTGGTCCGCCACGTATGGCCCGCTAGGCGAGGACGGCTACTTCAAGCCCGTCTTCGACAAGCAGACCGGGGAAAAGTCGTCGATCGGGGCGTCGCGGAGGGTACTGGCGCGAGACACTACGACCTGCTGTATTACCTGCAGCGCAACTGGAAGACGGTCGGCCCCAAGCTCGTGGACAAGCTCCACATCTACACGGGCGATGCCGACACCTACTTCCTCGATCGCGCCACGCGGGAACTGGAGGCGTGGATGAAGACGACCGAGAACCCGCACTACGAAGGGTACTTCCTGTACGGCGACCAGAAGCCGCATTGCTGGAGCGGGCCGGTCACCGCCGCGCAGCGCCTCAAGGAAATGGCGATGCACGGGTTGCGCCACATGCCGACGGGGACAACGGCCCCGTGGTGGAAGTACTGACCGAGCCAGTGCGGCGGCCCAGAGCTGGGGCGTATCGATTGTGAAACACCAGCTCACACCTCATCTCCACAGAGGAATCATGCGACGACTATTGTTGGCAGCGTTCGCGGGCGTCGCCCTGTTCGCCGGCACGGCAGCGGCACAGGGTGGCACGCGACAGATCACCGGGACGGTGGTCGAGGAAGGGAGCAATGCGCCGATCGCATCGGCGCAGCTGCAAGTGCGCGGGACCACGGTCGGGGCGCTGTCGCGTGCCGACGGGTCCTTCACGATCACCGCGCCCACGGGTGAGGTCGTGCTCGACGTCCGGCGGCTCGGCTACCCGCCGGTCAGCGTGACGGTCGCGGCCGGCGCGTCCACGGTGCAGATCGTCATGCGGAAGGACGCGCTCAAGCTCGACCAGGTGGTCATCAGCGGGCAGGCAACGGGGATCTCGCGCCGCAACCTGCCGAACTCCGTGGCCAGCGTGAGCGCCGAGCAGGTGGCGAAGGTGTCGTCGCCGTCGGTCGACCAGGCGCTGCAGGGGAAGGTGGCCGGCGCGCAGATCTCGACGAGCACCGGTGCCCCCGGCGGTGGAAACCGCGTGCGTATCCGCGGCATCTCGTCGATCCTCGGAAGCGCGCAGCCGCTCTACGTGATCGATGGCGTGATCACCTCCGACGTGTCGATCGGGCAGGGGACCAACCTGGTGACGCGCGCGGGCGGCACGGCCATCTCCGCCGTGTCGCAGGAGGCGCCGGTGAATCGCATCTCCGACATCAACCCCAACGACATCGAGTCGATCGACGTCCTCAAGGGGTCGGCCGCGGCGGCGATCTACGGCTCCAAGGCCTCGGGTGGTGTCATCATCATCACCACCAAGCGCGGTGCCGCCGGGCGTCCGCAGTTCAACCTGCGCACCGGGCTCGGGACGGGTGAACTCGCGTATCGCAACGGACAGCGCCGATTCAAGACGGTGGAGGACGCCACCAAGGCGTTCGGTCCGCTGGCGGCGCAGTACTATGATCCCAATCGCGTCCTCGACTACGAGGAGATGATCTACAACGGGGAGCAGCCGCTCAACCGCGAGGCGACGCTGTCGGTGAGTGGCGGATCGCAGGACACGCGCTACTTCATCTCCGCCAACACGCGCAAGGAAGAGGGGATCGTCAAGAACTCCTATTCGCAGAAGATGGGGCTCCGCGTCAACGTCGACCAGCGCCTCAACGACCGAATGGAGTTGCAGGTGGGATCGGAGGTGCTGCGCACGTTAGGCGACCGCGGGTTGTTCGGGAACGACAACGCGGGCAACTCGATCGCCTACACGCTGACCAAGATCCCGAGCTTCCTCGACCTGCGCCGCAACGCTGATGGCTCGTACCCGGTCAACCCGTTCTACAACTCCAACCCGTTCCACACGATCGACGCGGTCAAGAACGAGGAGGGCGTCTGGCGCAACATTTCGACGGCCAAGCTCACGTGGGACATTCTCGCGAGCAAGCGCCAGGAGTTGCGCTTCGTCGGGTTTGGCGGAACGGACGTGCTGAACCAGGGCAACAACGTGTACTCGCCGCCGGTGCTGCAGTACGAGCCGCTCGACGGGCTGCCGGGGACGTCGACCGTCGGCAGTGCCTCCAATGTTCAGGCGAACGTGAACCTGAACCTGGTGCATGTGTGGCGCCCGATCACCCGTTGGACGGCGACCACGCAGCTCGGGACGCAGTATGAGCGCCGCAAGTTACAACGAGTCGCGCTCTTCGGCGCAGAACCTCCTGGGTGGGCTCGAGGTCGTGACGTCGGGGACGGTGCGCGACCTGTCGGAGACGCGCATCCTCACCGAGGACTTCGGCGTCTTCGGGCAGACCGAGCTCCTGTACAACGATCGCCTGCTGTTGACGGTTGGTGCGCGCGCTGACCGCTCGTCGAACAACGGCGACGTCGGGAAGTTCTATCTCTTTCCCAAGGCCTCGGCGTCGTATCGCCTGCCGCAACTCCTGCCGGGCAAGATCGACGAACTGAAGCTGCGCCTGGCCTATGGCGAGACGGGGAACCAGCCGCTGTATGGCCAGAAGTTCACCGGGCTGGCGTCGTCGAACATCGGGGGGCTTGGCGCCTTCCGCATCGGGACGGGGCTCGGCGCATCGGACGTGCGACCGGAGCGGCAGCGCGAACTCGAGGGCGGTCTCGACCTGGCGATGTTCAACAACCGGGGAACGCTCGAGCTCACCGGCTTCCAGCGCAACATCTCGGACCTGCTCATCACGCGCACGCTTCCGCCGACCAGCGGCTACTCGTCGGAAGTGTCGAACGGTGCGGAGATGAAGGTGTGGGGCGTCGAGGTCGCGGGAACACTCACCCCGATCCAGCGCGGAAGCTTCAGCTGGAACACGCGCGTCAACTGGGGGATGAACCGCAGCGAGATCACCAACCTCCCGGTGCCGGCCTTCTTGTTAGGCACGTTCCAGGTGGGCGCCGTGCGCGTGGAGAAGGGGAAGTCGGCGACACAGCTCATCGGCAACGACACGCTGCCGCAGTCGCCGCGGACGCTGTATCCCAGCGGTGTGCTCATGGGCGACGGCAACCCTGATTGGAACGGTGGTTGGTCAAACGAAGTGCGCTTCGGGCGCTTCTCTGCCTTCGCGCTCCTCGATCGCCAGCAGGGCGGGATGCTCGCCAACGGCACGTGGCGGCACTATGACCTGGGACAGAACTCGCGCGACTTCGACGATCCGGGCCCGGGCGGTCAGAAGCTGGGCGACTTCCGGCGCAACACGTACCTCGTCGTGACCCGCATCTACTACCAGGAGACGTCGTACACGAAGCTCCGCGAGCTCACGGTGGGCTACGACATCCCGACCTGGCTGGTGCAGCGCGGGTGGAGCCGTGCCCAGAGTGCGCGCGTGCAGCTCTCGGGCCGCAACCTGTATTGGTGGACCAACTTCCGCGGTGGCGATCCGGAGGCGGCGAACTTCGGTGCGGGAAACGTCCCCGACGCGGTGCAGCGCAACCGCGAACTCGCCGCCTATCCGCCCAGCCGTACGTTCTGGCTCAACTTCAACGTGGAGTTCTGATCGATGCGCACACGACACACGACCGCCCTCCGGCGGATGACGGTGGCGGCGCTCGTCAGCGCGGTCACGCTCTTCAGCGGCTGCAAGGAAATCACGGTTCCCAACTACAACTCGCCGAATGTCGACGGGTTGCTCAACAATCCGGATGCCGGCACGGTGAACACGGCGGTCATCGGGTTGCTGGTTGGCGCCCGCGGTGGCGTCGGGACCTTCTCGCAGACGCTCGGCATCTTTGGTCGCGAGATGTACAACCTGGACCAGGCCGAGCCCCGCAACTTCCTCTCGTTCCTGGTGGAGCCGCTGACGCCTGGTGGTTTCGGCACCGACCTCGGGTGGACCAATACGTATCGCCAGGTGCTGCAGGCCGAAACGATCCTGGGCGCGGTGGAGAAGGTGGGGAACTACACCGCGGCGCAGAAAGAAGGGGTACGGGGCTTCACCAAGACGTTCGAGGCACTCGCCCTGATGGAGCAGCTACGGGTGCGCGACACCTTCGGCATCGTCCTCGAGGTCGACCCGACGGCTACCAAGCTTGGGGATTTCGTGACCAAGGATGCTGGCTACACGCGTGCTGCCGCGCTGCTCGATGAGGCGCGGACGCATCTCAACGCAGCGGGAACGAGCTTCGCCTTCGCGCTCACCAGCGGCTTCACCGGATTCAACACGCCCGTGACGTTCCTGCGCGTGAACCGGGCGCTCAAGGCGCGACTGGAGATCGATCGTGGGCGGTGGCAAGACGCCCTGACCGCGCTCTCCGAGTCGTTCATCGCGGCCACGCCGGCCACCGCCGCGACGCTCGCTACGGGGGTGTATCACACCTTCAGCACCGCGTCGGGCGATGCCACCAACCCGATGTTCGACGCCTCGCCGCGCGCACTGGTGGCGCATCCGTCGTTCCTCGCCGACGCGCAGCGGAGGGCGGACAACACCCCTGACCTGCGCACCGCGAAGGTGGCGATCAGCACCATCACGCTCACGAGCCAAGGCGTGTCGTCCAACCAGCGCCTCAACCTCGTGGCCAGCAATGCTGCGTCGTATCCGCTCATCCGCAACGAGGAGTTGCTCCTGATGCGGGCCGAGGCGAACGCCAACCTGGGGAATCGCGCCGCGGCGATCGGGGACCTCAATGTGGTGCGCACAGTGGCCGGCGGGCTGGCGCCGCTCGACGCCAACTTCGCGGGCAACCTGATCGACGAACTGCTGTACAACCGCCGCTACTCGTTGTTCGGGGAGTACGGCAACCGCTGGGTCGACATGCGGCGCTACGGGCGGTTGGCGCAGCTGCCGAAGTTCGCGCCCACGCACCGCATCTACCCGATCGTGCCGCTACCGGCCGACGAGTGCAACCAGCGCTCGCCGCAGCCCAAGGGGTGCACGCAGGTGAGCGGGATCTAGCGCGGTCGGCGCCTAACGGCTCGACCGCCCACGCCACGCGTTCGGTGGCGTGAACGAGGGAGGCATTGTCCGATGCAGCGCCGCGGCGCAGCTTTGGGCGATGCCTCCCTCGGCGCTTCCCCGACTCATCTCCCCCATCCCCGGCGTCGTCGTGACGGCAGCCCTCGGCGGGGTGGCGGTGGTGAGCGCACGGTGGCTGAGCGGGGAGTTGCCACGGGTGGGGATCGACGCCGTGGTCCTGGCGATCCTCCTGGGGATCGCGGTGCGCGCGCTCTGGCACCCGCCGGCCTGGGCCCACGACGGGATCGCGCTGGCAGCCAAGCAGTTGCTCGAGGTGGCGATCGTCCTCCTGGGATTCGCGACCGACGTGCGCTGGATGGCGCGTGCGGGCGGGGTGCTCGCCTCGGCCATCGTGGTGACGACCATCCTCGCGTTAGGCGTGGGGCTGCTGTGGGGGCGCCTGTTCGGATTGCCACGGTCGCATGCCCTGCTCGTGGCCTCGGGCAACGCCATCTGCGGCAACTCGGCGATCGCCGCCGTGGCGTCGGTGATCGGTGCCAAGCGCGAGGAGACGGCGTCGGCGGTGGCGTACACGGCCATCCTCAGCCTGGCCCTCGTCCTCGTCCTCCCGTTCGTGCGCGCCTGGCTTGCCCTGGACGACCTGTCGTACGGCGTGGCGACCGGCCTCACGGTGTATGCGGTGCCGCAGGTGCTGGCAGCCGCCTATCCCGTGAGCGTGCAGGCCGGGCAAGTGGGGACGGTGGTCAAGCTCGTGCGCGTCCTCATGCTCATTCCACTCGTCACCATCGTCTCGCTGCTGGAGCGCAAGGTGGCGCACCACGCGGAAGCCGTCGTCCCCTGGGGGCGTGTGGTGCCGTGGTATGTGATGGGCTTCCTGGTGGCGACCGTGTTGCGATCGAGCGAAGTCGTCCCTCCCTTCGTGTCCGTGGGGGCGCAGCAGGGGTCGCACCTGCTCACCGTGATCTCGATGGCGGCGCTTGGTCTTGGGGTGGAGGTAGAACTCCTGCGGCGGGTGGGGTGGCGAACGGCGGCGACGGCGACAGTTTCCCTGCTCTCGCTCTGCGCGCTGGCCGCGGTGGTAGTGATGTGGCTCCCGACCACGGCTCCGTGACTCGGGACTGTCGCGCGATTCGATCCGTCGCACGTACGCTCGCAAGCTCGCTCGTCTGTTCGCTCAACTGTCCGCCCGTGTGAACGCGCACTGCGCGTGACCGACACCCTTTGCAGGAGGATGGACGTGGACCCAACGGCGCACCCCTCAGTTGACGCCGAGCCTAACGATCCGCCCGTCGTCGCGTCGCAAGAGGCGCGCCGCGCCCCGGAACGCGTGAGTCGTCGTGCCCTCCTGGCGGGGGCCGCCGGGGCGGTCGGTGGGGCGATCGTCGTCTCGATTCCGACCGCGGCCATCGGGCAATCGGGGGCGCCGACGGCGGCGCCGGCACCATCGCCAGCCGCAACACCCGCCGGCGATGCCCCCGCCTCGCTCCTTGGCACCCCGACCACGCCGCAGGGCGCCAGGGCGGCGGCCGTGAACCCGTCGCGCGTTCCCGTGGGGCAGGTGACCGGGAGTTCGCGCGCGCCACTCGGCGATCTCACCGGGACCATCACCCCGTCGGACCTGCACTTCGAGCGGCACCATGCCGGGGTCCCCGCGCTGGATGCGTCCACGCATCGCCTGCTCATTCACGGTCTCGTCGAACGCCCCACCGAGTTCAGCGTCGAGGAGATTCGCCGCCTGCCGCAGGTCACGCGCACGTACTTCATCGAGTGCTCGGGGAACGGACGCGCCCCCTTCAAGGATCCCAAGCCGAACCTCACCGCGCAGGCGGTGGCCGGGATGACGAGCAATACCGAGTGGACCGGCGTCCCGCTTGCCACCCTCTTTCGCGAGGTTGGGGTCAAGGACGAGGCACAGTGGTTCCTCGCCGAGGGGGCCGATGCCTGTCGCATGACGCGCTCGGTCCCCGTCGCCAAGGGGTGGGAGGACGCGATGATCGTCTGGGCGCAAAACGGTGAACCGCTGCGCCCGGCGCAGGGCTATCCGTTGCGCCTGCTCCTCCCCGGGTGGGAGGGGAACATCTCGATGAAATGGCTGCGACGCCTCGAACTGGGGACGGAGCCCTGGATGACGCGCTGGGAGACGTCGGTCTACACCGATCCGCTCCTGGGCGGCAAGGCGCGGCAATTCAGCTTCGTTCAGGATGCCAAGTCGATCATTACGTCGCCGTCGCATCCCGACGTGATCAACGCGCGCGGGTGGCGGCCGATATCCGGGCTCGCGTGGTCGGGGCGAGGGCGCATCGCGCGCGTGGAGGTGAGCACCGACGGCGGCACGACCTGGCACGACGCGGAGTTGAGCGGGACGCCGCAGCCCAAGGCCCACGTGCGCTTCCAGTACATGTGGAAGTGGGAGGGGGAGGAGGCGACGCTCCTCAGTCGAGCCACCGACGAGACGGGGTACGTGCAGCCGACGCGGTCGCAGTTGATCGCGGTGCGCGGCGCCGGCACGGACTACCACTTCAATGCTATCGCCGGTTGGCGCGTGCAACGCGACGGCGCCGTCTTCTACCACGGGACCACCTGATGCGCCGCGACCTCATCACGGTAGTGTTGCTCCTGGCGGGGACCGCCTGCGGTGGCGCGGGGAGTGGAACCTCGGCCAGCGCCGGCAGCACCGTTCCCGCAACCTTCGAGCGCTACGATGCCGGTGCCGTGGCCGGCGGTCCGGGGGCGGGAACTCGCTATGCTTTCGGCCGTCAGCCGAGCGACTCACTCCTCGGCGCCTGGGACACCGACGTTGGGAAGAACGGGGCCGAACTGCCGCCCGGGAAGGGGAGCGTCGCGCAGGGGGCGACGCTGTATGCCGCGTCGTGCGCGTCGTGCCACGGTGTCGGAGGCGTCGGTGGCATCTCTCCGAATCCCGCCCTGGTCGGCCGGGACTCGAGCGCCGAAGGGTTCCGCTTTGCAGACGACCCCAAGCTCGTGAAGACGATCGGCAACTACTGGCCGTACGCGACGACGATCTTCGACTACGTGAAGCGGGCGATGCCCCACGCCAACCCCGGGTCGCTGACCAACGACGAGGTCTACGCCCTCACCGCATACCTCCTCTCGGCCAACGGGATCGTCCCCGACAGCGCGACGCTCGACGCGGCGGCGCTACGCGAGGTGAAGATGCCCTACCGGGACCGATTCGTCCCGGATGAGCGAAAGGGGGGGGCTGAGGTCAAATAGTCCGTACGCGGCGAAGGGAAGGGGGAAACGGGGCGATTCTCCGGCCCGGGCGGTATTGACGATCGCTATATAACCACTTAGTTATATGCTCAGTCCCTAGACCGAGCATATGACGCGATTCTCTCCTTCTCGTATCCGGGCCGCCGCGACCGCCCTCGCCACCCTCGTGGCACCGGCGGCCCTTGCCGCGCAGGCGACGATGGCCGCCCAGGCGACCGGAAGCGCGATGTCGGTATCACTCCCGGAGTCGGCCGCACAAGCGCGGCTCTCCCTCGGAGACGCCCTCGATCGCGCCGATCGATCCGCGTACGGCAACCGCGCCCAGGGGGCGATGGCCCGCGCCCAACGGGCGCAGGCGATCGCTCCGCTCAAGGGCATCCTGCCGAGCGTGCGCTTCGACGCTGGCTTCATGCGCACGACCGATCCGATCGGCGCGTTCGGCACCACGCTGCGCCAACGCACCATCACCCAGCAGGACTTCGATCCACGCCGACTCAACTACCCGGCGGCGACGAACAACTACACCGGGGCGATGGTGCTCGAGCAGCCCCTGTTCAACGCGGACGCCCTTGTGGGACGTGGCGCGGCCACGCACGCTGGTGATGCGGCGCGCGCCAGCGCCGACTGGGCGTCGATCGCCACACGCGTCGACGTAATCCGTGCCTACTTTGGCGCCGTGCTCGCGACCGAGAAGGTCGAGATGCTGGAAACCGCGGTCCGCGCGGCTCGCGCCCACGTGAAGCAGGCGGATGAGATGTCGAAGAACGGACTCGTCACGCCGTCCGACGCGCTCCTCGCGTCGGTGAAGGCGGGCGAGGTCGAGACACTCCTCATCGAGGCGCAGGGCGACGTGCTCAACGCACGCCTCGGCCTGGCCACGCTCCTCGGCACGCCGGGCGACAGTGTCTGGCAGCTGCCGGCGGGACTTCCCGCCAGCGACGCCCTGCGCGCGCTGGCGCGTGAGGCGCTCGACGCGTCGCCCCGCGACGCGCGCGCCGACGTCGACGCCGCGCGTGCGGGCGCCGATGCGGCGGGCGCCGATGCACGGCGCGCCCGCGCACTCTACCTCCCTCGCCTGAACGGCTTTGCGCGCTACGACTGGAATTCGGCGCTGCGTCCGTTTGGGGGCGACAACAACTGGACGGTCGGGGTGATGGCGTCGTGGTCGCCGTTCGCCGGCGCGTCGGAGCTGGGTGACGTCCGCGCCACGGCCAGCCGCCGAGAGGCGGCCGAGGCGATGCGCGACGGTGCCGAGGCGAAGGCAAGCCTGGAAATGCAGCAGAGCGCCACGGCCCTTCGCACGGCGCTGGCGCGTCTCGAGATCGCCGAGCGCGCGGTGAAGCAGGCCACCGATGCGCACCGGATTGTCGGGCGCAAGTACGCGGGCGGACTCGCCCCCGTGGTGGAACTGCTCGACGCCGCCGCGATCGAAACGCAGACCCGGTTGGGGCACGCGGGGGCGCGCTATGCGCTCCTCGTCGGCACCGCCGAACGGCGCAAGGCGCTCGGGCTCGACCCGGCCGCCCTGCGTACTCTCGACAGCGCGCCGATCGTGGCGCGCGCCGAACCGTAACAGTCCACACACCCAACCGGTCCACGGAGACTCGTTATGCAGGTATTGAAGGTGACGGTGCTGGCGTCGACTGCCCTGGCGCTCGCGGCGTGCGGTGGCGCCCCGGAACACAGCGCGGTCCGCGAAGCGGCCGCCGCGCAGCCGGTCGGCACGCCGTACGCGATGCGCGACACGACGGTGGTGGCGACGCAGGAAGCGACGGCGATCGCCGAGCCGTTCGCGCAGGCGACGGTGAGCACGAAGCTGATGGGGACGGTGATCGCCGTCCTCGTGAAGGAAGGCGATCGCGTGGCAACGGGACAGCCGTTGGTGCGCATCGATGCCCGCGACCTGGATGCGAAGCGACAGCAGGTGCAAGCGGGGATCGCCAGCGCCGAGGCGATGCATCGTGAGGCCGAGCTGATGGCGGCGCGCATGCGCGCCCTGTACGCCGACAGCGCCGCCCCCAAGGCGCAGCTCGACGCGGCCGAAGCCGGGCTCGCCCGGGCGACGGCCGGAGTCTCGGCGGCGCGCGCGGGAGAGGCGGAGATCAACGCGATCTCCGGCTACGCCGTGGTGCGCGCCCCGTTTGCCGGCACGGTCACACAGCGCTTCGTTGATGCGGGGGCCTTCGCCGCCCCCGGGGCGCCGCTCGTGACGGTGCAGGACAACAGCACGCTGCGCATCGCGGCGACGGTTGCCCCCGAGGTGGCGGCCGGCGTGAAGCGCGGTGCCTCGGTCACGGTGACGGTCGAAGGGGTGGAGGCCGCCGCGACGGTCGAGGGTGTCGTCCCTGCACCTGGCGGAAGCCTCTACACGGTCAATGCCATCGTGAAGAACCGCGACGGCAAGCTGTTGGCCGGTGGCGCCTCACGCCTGCGAGTAGGGACGGGGACGCGGCAGATGCTGCTGGTCCCGTCCTCGGCGCTGCGTCGCGAGGGCGACCTGACCGGGGTGACGGTGGCGAGCGGCGGCGTGACCACCACGCGCTGGATCCGCACCGGGGCGCTTGTCGGCGACCGGATCGAGGTCCTGGCCGGGCTCGCCGCCGGCGACACCGTGTACGTGCCTAACGCGCCGGTCAAGGAGTAGGGTCATGGGCATTTCCGGACGTATCGCAAAGGCGTTCCTGCAGTCAAAGCTGACGCCGCTGGTGACGGTGGCGTCGCTGATCGTGGGGCTGCTGGGGATGCTGGCGACCCCGCGGGAAGAGGAGCCGCAGATCTCCGTCCCGATGATCGACGTGATCGCCGCGCTCCCGGGCGCTGGCGCGCGTGAGGTGGAGAACCTGCTGTCGCGCCCCATCGAGCGGCGCATGTGGGAGATTCCCGGCGTGGAGCATGTGTACGCCATGGCCGGTGAGGGCTACACGATGGTCACCGTGCGCTTCAAGGTGGGCGAGGACCAGGAGCGCAGCATCACGAAGGTGCACGCCAAGCTGGCGTCGGCAATGGATCAGGCCCCGGCCGGGGCGATGCCACCGCTGGTCAAGCCGCATTCCATTGACGACGTCCCCGTGATGACGCTGACGCTGTCGTCGTCGCGCTATTCGTCCAACGAGCTGCGGCAGATTGCCACGCACCTCGAAGACGAGATCCGCACCGTGACCGACGTCTCGGAGACGTCGGTCGTGGGAGGGCAGCCCAAGCAGGTTCGCGTCACGATTGACCCGTCGCGCCTGGCGGCGCGTGGGGTGACACCGGGCGAAGTGGCGATGGCGCTGCGCGGGGCCAACGCGCGGCTGCAGGCGGGGGAGTTCACGGCGGCGAACGAGGTCTATCGTGTCGACGTGGGGGCGCCCCTGGCCAACGCGGCCGATGTCGGGAGTGTGGTGATCAGCGCCCGCGGTGGGGCGCCCGTCATGCTGCGCGACGTGGCCACGGTGCGCGAGGAGTTCGGGGAGGTCGACAGCTACGTTTCGCACGCCGAGTCGGGGGGGAAGGTCGAGCCGGCGGTCACGATCAGCATTGCCAAGCGCAAGGGAGCCAACGCCACGCTCGTGACCAAGGCGGTCGAGGGGCGGGTCGAGGCGGCGCACGATCGGCTCCTCCCCAAGGACGTCACGCTCAGCGTGACGCGCGACTATGGCGAGACGGCGGGGGAGAAGGCGCAGGAACTCATCCTGCACCTGATCATCGCGACCCTCTCCGTGACCCTCCTGGTCGGGATCTTCCTGGGCTGGCGCGAGGCGATCGTGGTGCTGGTGGCGGTCCCCGTCACCCTCGCGCTCACGCTCTTCGTCTACTACGCGTTAGGCTACACGCTCAATCGCATCACGCTGTTCGCGCTGATCTTCTCGATCGGCATCCTGGTGGACGATGCCATCGTGGTGGTGGAGAACATCTACCGCCACATGGTCCGCGGCGACCGCACGCCCGAAGTGGCGGCGGTGGAAGGGGTCGATGAGGTGGGGAACCCGACGATCCTCGCCACGCTCACGGTCATCGCGGCGATCCTCCCCATGGCGTTCGTGTCGGGGATGATGGGGCCGTACATGCGTCCCATTCCCGTCGGCGCCTCGGTCGCGATGATCGCGTCGCTGGCGGTGGCCTTCATCGTGACGCCGTGGATCGCGCTCAAGCTCCTGCGCGGACACGTGGCCAAGCATGCAGCGGCGGCGGTCGACCGGGCGCACGAGCCCGAGGAAGGGGGGCGCTTCGGCGCGTTCTACTCGGGCATCATGACGCCGCTCATCGAGCGCGCGGGGCGTCGTTATGCCTTCTACGGCGTCACGGTCCTGCTGCTCTTCGGCTCGATGGGGCTGCTCGCCATCAAGGCGGTGCAGGTCAAGATGCTCCCCTTCGACAACAAGAGCGAGTTCCAGGTCATCGCCGATCTCCCCGAGGGGACGACGCTCGAGACGAGCCAGGCGTTAGGCGAGTCGATGGCGGCGTACCTGCGCACGGTCCCCGAAGTGAAGAGCACCGAGGTGTACGCGGGGACGGCGGCGCCATTCAACTTCAACGGGCTGGTCCGCCACTACTTCATGCGCCGCGGCGCCAACGTCGTCGATGTGCAGGTCAACCTGCTGGGCAAGGAAGAGCGCGACCGGCAGTCGCACGACATCGCGGTCGCGGTGCGGCCGCACCTGGACTCGATAGCCCAGCGCTTCGAGGCGTCGGTGAAGGTCGCGGAGATCCCGCCGGGGCCGCCGGTGATGTCGACGCTGGTGGCCGAGATCTACGGCCCCAACGACAGCGTGCGCATCGCGGCGGCGACCGAGGTGCGCAAGGTATTCGAGACGACGCCTGGCGTGGTCGACGTCGACTGGACGATCGAGGCGCCGCAGGTCAAGCGCTCGTTCCGCGTCGACCGCGTCCTCGCCGCACGGAGCGGGGCCAGTGTCGAGCAGATCACGCAGACGCTCTACCTCGCCCTGTCGGGGACGCCGGTGGGGGTGTCGCCAAGCGACGAGGCACGTGAAGGGACGGCGATCGTCCCGCGCCTCGCGCTGGAAGACCGCTCGTCGGTGGAGGCGCTGCTCTCCATCCCGGTCGCGACGATGATGGGGCCGCAGCCGTTAGGCCGCTTCGTTTCGGTCGATGCCGGAACGCGTGACGGCGTGCGCGTACGGCGCAACCTGCGCCCGGTCATCTACGTCACGGGTGACGTGGCGGGGACGATCGAGTCGCCGGTGTACGCCATCCTGGCGATGAACGAGAAGCTCGACCAGGTGCGCGTGAACGGGGCGCAGATCGCGCGCTACAACGCGGTGCAGCCGACGGACGTGAACGAGCTGGCGATGAAGTGGGACGGCGAGTGGCAGGTGACGATCGAGGTCTTCCGCGACCTCGGCATCGCCTTCGCCGCGGTGCTCATCCTCATCTACGTCCTCGTGGTCGGCTGGTTCCAGTCGTTCACCACGCCGCTGGTGATCATGGCGCCGATCCCGCTCACGCTCATCGGGATCCTCCCGGGGCATGCGATCACCGGCGCGTTCTTTACCGCGACGTCGATGATCGGGATGATCGCGCTGGCGGGGATCATCGTGCGCAACTCGATCCTGCTCGTCGACTTCATCCAACTCGCCGAAGCGCGCGGGCGATCGTTGCGCGAGGCGGTGATCGAGGCGGGGAGCGTGCGCTTCCGCCCGATCGCCCTCACCGCCGCGGCCGTCGTTATCGGCGGGCTGGTGATGGTGCTCGACCCGATCTTCCAGGGGTTGGCGGTGGCGCTCATGTCGGGCGCCATCGTGGCCACCCTGCTCACCATGGTGGTGGTGCCGCTCCTGTACTGGGAGCTGATGCATCGCCGCGCCGGAGAAGCCGATGAAGCTCCTGCTCCTGATCTACAGCGGGCCGACGCCGCAACGCATCGCGGCGCTGCTTGAGGCGCATGAGGCGCCCGGGTACACGCAGTTCGAGAACGCGCGGGGGGCCGGGGGCACCGGGCGCATCGAAGGGACGCGCGCCTGGCCAGGGACGGCGACGGTCTTCATGAGCGTCGTCCCCGCCGAGCGGGCGACTGAACTGCGCGACGCGCTCCAAGCGTATCGCAGCGCGGGCGTGGAGGGCGAGCACCTCCACGTCGCGACGATTCCGATGGAAGACTACTTCTGACGCACCAACCACCGCTGACACGAGAGACCATCGATGTGTAACGACGACGTGATCCGCCGCATCGCCGGCATCTTCATCCTCCTCTCCGTGGCACTCGGCACCTGGGTGAACCCGTGGTGGTTCGCCTTCACCGCCTTCGTGGGATTCAACCTGGTGCAGTCGAGCATCACGCACTTCTGCCCGCTGGAGAAGATCCTCGGGCGGTTCGGCCTCTTCGGCTGTCACCGGTGAGGTGCCACGCGGGGCGTCGGGGCGCGCCGTGGCGGCCCGACGGCGCTTCGCGGGAGGCGTCGCCGTTAGGCGGCGCCGCGCTCCACGTCGGCGAGCGCGCGCTCGAGGCGCGCGCGCACCTCGAGCGACAGCTCGGCGATGTCGGCGCGCCCGGTCAGCTGCAACGCCGCGGCCGGATCCATCGCCGCCACCGTGCTCGTCCCCGCTGTGTCCCCGGCGTACACGATCACGTTGCAGGGGAGGAGGAGGCCGATGTCACGTTCGGCCGAGAGGGCGCGGTGGGCGAGCGCCGGATTGCAGGCGCCGAGGATGATGTACGGGCGAAAGTCGACGTCGAGCTTCTTCTTGAGCGTCGCGCTCACGTCGATCTCGGTGAGGACGCCGAATCCTTCACGCCCGAGTGCCTCGCGCGTCCGTTCGACGGCGACGGGGTAGTCGAGCGGCACGGTGACGGCGAGGCCGTAACGGGTCGTCTGCTGGACCATGGTGGGCTCCGGATGGGAGAGGGCGTGTCACGAGGCACCCCGCGGGACGCGCGGCGACGCGCACCGCACGGGACGCGTCGCCGCGCGCCGCGGCGTACGCGCGCCCGTCGCGCGGTACGCCTGCCGACATATTACTGAGTGGCTATATTATGGTCCAGCGACCCGCCTGTCCGTTTCCGCCACGGTGTGACGAAGGAGAAGCGCCGGTGCCCAAGACGATGTCCCCTGAGTTGCTGACCCTGGTAGCCGAGCGCTTCAAGGCGCTCGCCGACCCCGCGCGCTTGCGCCTGCTCAACGCCCTCCGCCCCGGCGAGATGACCGTCGGTGAACTGGTCGAGGCCACCGAGCTGTCGCAGGCGAACGTCTCCAAGCACCTGGCCCAGTTGCACACGCTCGGCTTCGTGCGCCGCCGAAAGGAAGGGCTGTTCGTGTACTACGCGCTGGCCGACAAGGAGATCTTCCGCCTGTGCGACGTGATGTGTGGCCGCATCGAATCCGAGTTGAAGGATCGCGAGCGACTCTTGCGCCCCACCGGGTGAAGCGCTGAGGGAGGCCCTGCACGGCGGAGCACGACGTCGCCGAGCTGCACGTCGTCGAGCACCGCGGGCGGCGTTGCGAGGGGGCGGACGGCGCGCCATCGTTCGAGGGCGGCGCGCGTTCCCTCCCTCCGGCCTTCATGGACTTCCTCAATTCCAAGCAGCAGCGGGCGGGGCTGATCATCGTCCTGCTCGGGATCGGAATCCTCATCGCGATCGCCCCCTTCGCCTCCGGACTCCTCGGGGCGTCGGTGCTCTACGTCATGTGCGTCCCGGTCTATCGGCGCCTGAAGGGGATCGTGAACGCCGACCTTGCGGCCGCGATCACCCTGGTCGGCGCGATCCTTTGCATCGCGCTTCCGATCGCGTGGATCATCTTCCTCGCCGCCGACCAACTCCCTGACGCGCTGCGCGGTGCGCAGAAGAGCGACGTCATCCAGCGGCTCTCGACCATTCGCGTGGGGCGCCTGCAGGTCGGCACCGAGATCGCCAAGGCGAGCGGGAACCTCATCCAGTGGCTCTCGTCGCAGGCGATCGATGTGGTCGGCGGGGCGGCACGTGCGACGCTCAACCTGGTCATCTCGTTCTTCGCGCTCTACTACATGCTGCTCTCCGCGGAGCGGTCGTGGCGCGTGTTCCGGCGCGTGCTGCCGTTCTCCGAGGACACCGCGGACGAGCTGCGCACGCGCTTCTACAGCGTGACGCACGCGACGCTGCTCGGCACGATGCTGACGGCGGTGCTGCAGGGGACGCTCATCGGCGTCGGCTTCCGGCTGGTGGGGATTCCGAACGCGGCGTTGTGGGGCGTGGTGACGGGGTTCTGCTCGATCCTGCCGGTGCTGGGGAGCGCCCTCGTCTGGCTGCCCGGGACGCTCGTGCTCGTGATCGAGCAGCGCTATGGCGCGGCGGGGATCCTGTTCGTGATGGGGGCGGTGGTGGCCAGCAACATCGACAATGTGATCCGCCCGATCGTCTTCAAGCGCGTCTCCAACATCCATCCCATGGTGACGCTGGTGGGCGCCTTTGCCGGGGTCGCCTACTTCGGATTGTTGGGGATCCTCCTGGGCCCGCTGGCGATCCAGTACTTCTTCGTGCTCCTGCGGCTCTACCGCGAGGAGTACATCGACAAGCAGGTCACGCGCACGATGGAGATGCGGATCCCGCACCCCGTGACCGATCCGACGTCGGGGCCGGAGGACGCGCCGGCGTAGGGCACACGGGGTGCGAGATGCGAGACGGGAGTGCGCGCGGTATCGCCGCGCGCACTCCCGACTGTCGTCTTCCCCCTTCTGTCCGCGGTCAGTCGCGCCGCAGCAGCTCGAGAAATCCGTCGGCGGTTACCGGCTCCGAGAACAGCGTCCCTTGCCCGTACTCGCACTTGAAGCGCAGCAGTTCCGTCAGCTGCTCCTCGCGTTCGATCCCCTCGGCCACGGTGCGCAGGCGCTTGAGCTTGCCCAGCGCCACGATGGCCCGTGTCGCGGCATGCTCTTCCGGGCGGCGGGTGACCTGGCTGATGTAGCTGCGGTCGATCTTGAGGATGTCGACCGGGATGTCGGCCGGGTCGCCTAACGACGCGGACCGCGAGCCGTAGTCGTCGATGGCGATGCGCACGCCCAGTGCGCGCACCTGGCGCAGCCGGTTGAGCGAGTCGGTCATGCTGCGGGCGAGTCCCCCTTCGGAGATCTCGAGCACGAGGCGGTGCGGTTCGATGGCGCTCTGCTGCAAAGCCGACGCGACGTCCTCGACGAAGCGCGGGTGCAGGAGCTGGCGCGGCGTGATGTTCACCGTGACCGTCAGCGAGCGATCGGGGCCGATGGTGTCCTGCCACGTCTTGGCCTGCTTGCACGCCTCCAGGAGGATCCAACGCCCAAGCGGGACGATGAGCCCCGTCTCCTCGGCCACCGGGATGAAGGCGGCGGCGGGGATGAGCCCGCGCGAGCGATGGTTCCACCGGACCAGCGCCTCGACGCCGGCAATGCGGCGCGAGCGCAGGATCACGATCGGCTGGTACACGAGCGAAAAGTCGCCGCACTCGATGGCGCGCTTGAGGTCGTCCTCGAGCTTGGAGTGCGAGAGGGCCGGTTCATGCACGCGCGGGTCGAAGAGCTCACACGCCCCACGCCCGCGGCGCTTGGCGGCCCGCAGCGCGACGTCCGAGTGACGGAGGATGTCGTCGACCGAGTCCTCGGGCATCGCGCTGGCAATCCCGAGGTTGGCATTGCCGATGAATTCCTTGCTGTCGACCAGCAGCGGTGCGGCAAATGCCTGCCCGATGCGATCGGCGACCTGCACGAAGTTCGACTCATCGGCCATGTCCTCGAGGAGGATCGCGAAGCGCGACCCCTCGACACGTCCCGCCGAGTCGGAGGAGCGAAGGACGGTGTTGAGGCGCGTGGCCGCGGCGACGATGAGGCGCTCGAGCTCTTCCACCGTCGCGCGGATCCCCGCGGCGCGGAAGTCGTCGAACTCCAGGAAGAGCACGGCGAGCGGCAGCTGCAAGCGATGCGCGCGCGACAGAGCGTGCTCTGCGCGGTCGCGGAACAGCGCGCGGGAGGCAAGTCCGGTGAGGGGGTCACGCAATCCTTCGCTGCTCCCCGTCGAGGCGTCGCGTGCCGGCGCCTCGCGCAGCGCGATGACGACACAGCGGTCGACCGGCGCGTCGGCGAGGCGCGTGGCCGTGCACTCCGCCTCAAACCAGCTCCCGTCGGCGCGTCGCACCCGCCAGCGTTGTGGCAGGTGCAACTCCGCGCCGTCCGCGACGCGTTCCAGCGCCTGCGACGCCTCGGCCACGAAGTCTTCGTGGATGAGGCTCGAGACGCGACGCGCGCGGAGGTGGTCGGGCGACCACCCGAGCACGCGCTCGGCGCCGCGGCTGGCATTGGCAATGATGCCATCGCGCCCGGCGATCAGGACCGCGTCGGAGAGCTTGGAAAGGAAGGCTTCTTCGTTCATATCAACAGGTGTCTCAGCCGGAGAGGCGGACGTGGTGGCGCGTTCGGGACGGCGCGAGCGCTGGCGGAAGACCCACCAGAACGACAGGCCCGCGGCGACGACGATGGGTGCGACGACCGACGACAGGGCGGGCGGATTCACACCGGCACCGCGCCGGGGCGTTCTTGAAGAGGTTCGAGCACGAAGTCCTGGACGATGATCGCTCGCGTGTCTGTGGCTTGGAGCGGATGGCGCCCTCCCCAAACTCCCGTCCGGGGAGCGGAAAGGAAACCTCGCGCATCGCGCGGAGTTGCACGAAGGACGCTCATCCGAGTGTCGGCGTTGCAGACTGCATTCCTGAGCCGCACCTCGGCGGTACTTTGATGGTATAACCGCGGGACCTCGCCCACCCATCGCCGCCCCACTCACCTGGTCACGCCGCTCGTGCCCGTCTGGCTAACGCAACTCCAGTTCCACGCCCCCTGGCTCCTGCTGGCGCTTCTCGCCCTCCCGCTCTGGTGGTGGTGGCGCCGACGTCGCCAGCCTCCGGCCATCACCTTCTCGCGGGTGGCCGTCCTGGCCAAGGGACCGCGCACCGGATCGTGGATCTCACGCTCCCTCATGGTGTTGCGTAGCCTCGCCCTGGCCGGGTTGGTCCTCGCCATGGCCCGCCCGCGGGTGGCCGGGCGCACCGAGCAGTCCAACAGCGAAGGGATCAACATCGTTATCGCCTTCGATATCTCGAGCTCGATGCTGGCCGAGGACTTCCAGCCGCAGAACCGGTTGGAGGTTGCCCGCGACAAGGTGAAGCAGTTCGTCGGCATGCGGGGGAGCGACCGGATCGGGATCGTGGCCTTCTCGGGCGAGGCGCTCACGCAGGTCCCGCTCACGACCGACTATCCGGTCGTCATCGCCGCCATCGATAACCTGCAACCGGGGCAGTTGGAGGATGGGACGGCGATCGGGACCGCAGTCGCGACGGCGGCGAACCGGCTGCGGACGGCCCCGGGACGTTCGCGTGTGATCGTGCTCCTGACCGACGGGGTGAACAATCGCGGGGCCATCGATCCGCGCACCGCGGCGCAGGCCGCCGCTGCCTTCGGGGTCAAGATCTACGCGATCGGCGTCGGGACTGAGGGGATGGCGCCGGTTCCCGTTGGGCGCGGTGTGTTCGGGCTTCGGTACGAGAACCGGCCGGTGGAGATCGATGATGCCCTGCTGACCGAGATCGCCCAGAAGACGGGCGGTCGGTACTTCCGGGCGCGAGACGCGGCCGCCCTCCAGCGCATCACCGAAGAAATCGACCGCCTCGAGCGCACGCCGGTTCGCACGCGGGTGTACACGCGCTTCGCGGAGCTGTATCGCTGGCCGTTGGCGCTCGCGATGCTGGCCCTTTTGTTGGAGCTGGGGATCACGGCGTGGAAGGGGCCACTGCCTTAGGCTCGGGTCTCTCGCAGTGCTATAACCACTTCCGGTTCCGGAACAGCCAGATCAGCCCACCGCCTAACACCAGCTGTGCCACCACGATGAGCTCGAAGCCGTACGGGTGCTGAGAGAACGGAATACGGGAGAAGTTCATCCCCCACATGCCGCTCACCACCACGAACGGAATGCTGAGCGTCGCAATGACCGAGAGCCCCTTGGTCACGACGTTCAACCGATTCGAGACCTGGCTCAGGTAGCTTTCCATCGTGCTGCTCAACAGGTCGCGATACGTTTCGAGCGAGTCGTTGATGCGCAGCATGTGGTCATAGATGTCGCGATAGTACAGCTGCACGTCGGCGGGGAGGAGCGGCGACGGGCGGTTGGAGAGCACGTTGAAGATCTCGCGCTGCGGCGCGAGATAGCGCCTGAGCGACAGGATCATCCGCTTCACGGAAAAGATGTCGCGCAGCGACTCCTCGTCGAACGAGCCGAAGACGCGCTCCTCGAGCGAGTCCAGGAATTCGTCCACGCGATCGAGGATCGGGAAGAACGCGTCGACCGCGGCGTCCATGATGTGGTGCGCGAGACGGGCGGGACCACGCGAGATGAGGTCGGGCGTACGAAGCGCGACTTCCGCGACCCGGTCGATGTTCGGCGACGGACCGGAGTGCACCGTCACGAGGAACGACGGGCCGAGGAAGAAGTACAGGTTGGCCGTCTCCATGTCGTACGGATCGGTCGTTTCCTCCTGGAATCGCACAACACGCAGCGTGACGAAGAGGTAGCCGTCGTACTGTTCGACCTTGGGACGACTCATCGGGTTGAGCACGTCCTCGATGGAGAGCGGATGGAAGTTGAAGACCTTTTCCAGCAGGGCGAGCTGCTGTCGGCTGTTCGAGTCGATATCGACCCACAGCGTCCCCTGGGCCTCGCGGACGGCGTTGGCGATCTCGCGCACGTTGAGTTCGCGATGCACCGATCCTTCGCCCACCGCGTGAAAGCAGCGCGGGAGTCGCGAGTCGGCCGCCGCGCCGCCGTTCATCGCGCCATTCACCGCGCTGTTCGCCGCGCTGTTTACCGCGCCACTCACCGCGCCGGAAGCTCAGCCGGGGGTCGCCGGTCCGTCGGGGGATTGGTGGGAACGGAGTCGCTCACGTGGTCACATCTCGGGGGAACGCCGACGTGCGTGTCAGGAGGAGTCCCGGGTCACGACGGGCGTGCTGAACGATTACATTGCCGACTGTGATAGTCAGGATAGCCGATAAGGATGTGGCGGCGGCCACGGTCGAAGGGGTCACCCGGCGGTTTGGGCGTCGGTGGGCGCTTCGCGGTGTCTCTCTGTCGGTGTCGTCCGGAGAAGTTGTGGGGATCGAGGGGCACAACGGAAGCGGAAAGAGCACGCTTTTACGCATCCTGTCCACGGCCATCAAGCCGACGGGGGGCGTTGCCCGGGTCTTCGGAGCCGATGTCACGCGTGAGGCGACCCGCGTGCGCGGCCACATCGCCTTTCTCACGCACTATCCTGGCCTGTACGACGACCTCACGGCGGAAGAGAACCTTCGCTTCGCCTGCCGCATGCTCGGCGAGGACTATTCGCGCATCCCGGCCTGCCTCGAGCGCGTCGGGCTCCTGCGCGAGGCGAAGGAGACCGTCCGCACCTTTTCGGCCGGGATGCAGCGGCGCCTCTCGCTCGCGCGCCTCCTCCTGCAGCGTCCGCAGCTCCTCCTGCTCGACGAGCCGTACAACAACTTCGACCCCGCCGGAATCGCGCTGGTGAACGACGTCGTGCGTGAGACGCAGGCCTCGGGCGGATCGGCCATGATCGTCTTGCACGATCGTCACAGCGCCGGCGACATGCTCGACCGTCTCGTCTGCTTCCGGCAGGGGATGATCGACAGCGACTTCTCGCTTCGGGACTCGGCGACGGGCGCACGCCCCCACGCGGAGACGCTCGCCCCTGCCGTCGCGGAGGGGGTGTCGTGACCTGGAAGGATGAATGGCGGCGGGTGTGGGCCATCGTGTGGAAGGACCTGACCACCGAGCGCCGTTCCAAGGCCGGGCTCAACGCGGTCGCCTTCATGGGGATTCTGGTCCTGCTCCTGTTCGGCTTTGCTCTGGGCCCGGACACCGAGGCGCTGCGCAACGCCGCCGCCGGCGCCCTCTGGCTGGCGATCCTCTTTGCGGGAGTGCTCGCGTTCAACCGCTCGTACCAGCTCGAGCTCGACGGGGGGGCGCTCGAATCGCTCCTGCTTTATCCCGGCGCGCGTTGGGCGATCTATGCGGGGAAGCTGATCGCCAACCTCGTCTTCGTCCTCATCGTCGAGGCCGTCGTGGTCCCCGTCGCCATGGTCCTGTATCAGGTCTCGCTCCCGCCGGGATGGCCTGCCCTCATCGGCGTGACCGTTCTCGGGACGATCGGCTTCGTGACGCTCGGGACGTTCTACTCGGCGATGTCCAGCCGTAGCCGCGCCCGCGAGGTGCTGCTCCCGCTGCTCCTCTTCCCGATGCTGATTCCGGTCCTGCTGGCGGCGGTGGAGTCGTCCGCGTCGCTGTTGGGGGGCGACCCGATGAGCGAGGCGGGGGCGTGGGTGCGTTTGTTGGGCGCATTTGATATCATCTTTCTCGTTGCTTCGCTCCTGGCCTTCGAATACGTGATCGAGGTGTAATGATGGGAGTCACCACAGCAGGCATGACAATGGCTCCGGCAGCAAAATCGCGGTCACGTGGCATGCTGATGGGGATCGGCGCGTTCGTCCTGCTCGCGGCGATGCAGGCCTGGGCGATTTCGATCAGCGTGGCCGATCGCGACATGGGACATCTGCAAAAGATTATGTATGTCCACGTCCCGGCGGCGTGGAACATGATGATTGCCTATTTCGTCGTCGCGATCGCCTCGCTCAAGTATCTCTGGAAGGGGCAGGAGAACGACGATCTCCTGGCGGCGTCGGCCGCGGAAGCGGGGGCGCTGATGACGGGGCTGCTCCTGCTGCTCGGGATGATCTGGGCCAAACCCACCTGGGGTATCTGGTGGACGTGGGATGCGCGCCTGACCTCCTCGGCGGTGCTCTTCTTCATCTACGTTGGCTACCTGATCCTGCGGGCCTTCGTCGATGATCCCGATCGTCGCGCGCAGTGGAGCGCAGCGGTCGGACTGCTCGGGGCACTCAACGTCCCGATCGTGTACATGTCGGTGCGCTGGTGGCGGACACTGCACCAGCCACAGTCGAGCCCGCGAACGCTCGACCCCAACTACACGATGGGGCTTCGGGTGAATGCCATCGCTGTGATGCTCATTCTCATCTGGTTCATCAAGCATCGTTACGATACGGCCAAGATGGAACGGTCGGCCGATCAACTGCACGAGCGGCTCGCGCTGAGCGGCCGCGGAGGGATCAATGCCTGACAATCGGCCGTTCATCATCGCGGCGTACGCGATCACGTGGATTGCCCTGCTTGGCTACGCTGTGCGCCTGTATCGCGCGCGCGCCGAGGCCGAGCGTCGCCTGCAGCGGGCGACTGAGGATCTCACTGGAGGACCGACATGAGCGGAAACATCGAGGGACGCAAGCGAGCCGCCCTGCTGGTCGCGGCGGTGATCGTCATTGGAGGGACCTTCGGGTACCTGATGTATGGTGGGCTCGACAAGAACGTCGTCTACTTCCTCACGCCGCAGGAATTGCTGGCCAAGGGGACCAAGGTGGTCGACGTTCCGGTCCGGTTAGGCGGCATGGTCGCCCCCGGTTCGGTGAAGTGGGACGCGGAGAAGCTCGACCTGCGCTTCCAGGTGATGGACGGCGTGAAGACGGTCGAAGTCCACTCGAAGGGCGCCCCGCCGCAGATGTTCCGCGACAACATGGGGGTGGTCTGCGAGGGGCGCTTCAAGAACGGCGTCTTCGAGTCGACGAACTTGATGATCAAGCACTCCGAGGAGTATCGCGCCCCCAAGGCGGGGCAGACGCCGCAGGAGATGTACAAGGAGATGTTCAAGACCCTGCGTGAGGACGCGAAGTCATGACGCGTCTCATCGGGCATAGCGCGCTGCTGGTCGCCCTCTTCGTGGCGGCCCTCGGCGTCGTGCTCGCCCCGATCGGAGTGAAGCGCGCACGACAGGACCTGGTGCGCGCGATGTATTCGGCGACCTACGCCATGTTCGCCCTCGTCACGGCGGCGACCTTCGCGATGATCTACGCCCTCGTCACCCATGACTTCAGCGTGGGATACGTCGCGCAGGTGGGGAGCCGAGCGACTCCGCTGTTCTACACGATCATCTCGTTGTGGGGGGCGCTCGAGGGGTCGATCCTCTTCTGGGCCTGGGTGCTCACCCTGTTGTCGGCGCTCGTCGTCTTCTGGAATCGTGATCGCGAAGGGGCGCTGATTCCGTACACGACGATGACCATGCTCTCGGTCAGCGTCTTCTTCCTGATTCTGCTCGCGGGGCCGGCCGATCCGTTCACGCTGATCTCGCCGACGCCGCCGGATGGTCCGGGCCCCAACCCGCTGCTGCAGAACCACATCCTGATGGGGGTGCACCCGCCGCTGCTGTACCTCGGCTACGTCGGGCTCACCGTGCCGTTCGCCTTTGCCGTCGGCGCGATGGCGGCGGGCGAGGTGGCCACCGATGACTGGATCCGCCTGTCGCGGCGCTGGACGTTAGGCGCGTGGGCCTTCCTCACGGCGGCGATCATCGCCGGGATGTGGTGGTCGTACGAAGTGCTGGGCTGGGGTGGGTACTGGGCGTGGGACCCGGTCGAGAACGCGTCGTTCATGCCGTGGCTCACCGCGACGGCCTTCCTGCATTCAGTGATGGTGCAGGAGCGTCGCGGGATGCTCAAGCTGTGGAACCTCAACCTGATCGTCGCGACGTTCGCGCTCACGATCCTCGGGACCTTCCTCACGCGTTCCGGCGTGCTCTCGTCGGTGCACGCCTTTGGTGAAGGGCCGATCGGGATGTACTTCCTGGTCGCGATCGCGCTCACACTGCTGGTGTCGTTCGCGCTGGTCGCCGGTAACTCCGAGGCGCTCGCCAGTGAAGGGCGCCTGGATGGTGTGGCGGCGCGCGAAACGGTGTTCCTGCTGAACAACCTGATGCTCACCGCCTTCACCTTCACGGTGCTGGTGGGGACGCTCTTCCCGATCATCGCCGAGGCGGCGCGCGGGGTGAAGGTCAGCGTGGGAGAGCCGTTCTTCAACAAGATGACGCTCCCCATCTGCGCCTCGCTCCTCTTCCTGATGGGAGTGGGACCGGCGCTGCCGTGGCGCCGCGCGTCGAAGGACGTGATGCGTCGGCAGCTGGTGCCGCCGCTCATCGGCGCGGCCATCGCAGCGTTCGCCGCGATTGCGATCGGTGCGCGCCAAGTCTATGCGGTACTCGCGTTTGCCTTCGCGGCGTTCGCGTTGGTTGCGAACCTGCGGGAGTACTGGACGGGCATCAAGGCGCGCATGCAACTGCGCAACGAAGATGCGATGACCGCGTTAGGCAGGTTGGTCGGGGCCAATCGCCGGCGCTACGGCGGCTACGTGGCGCACATCGGCGTCATTGCCGTCGCCGTCGCGATCACGGCGTCGTCGACCTTCCGCAAGGAATACGAAGCGACGGTCAAGAAGGGGCAGGTGATGGACGCGGGCGCCTTCCAGATGCGGCTCGTCGAGGTGTATGCGCGCGAGGAACCGCAGCGTTCGCGCATCGCGGCCAACGTCGCCGTGCTCAAGGATGGCAAGGAGATCGGCCGGCTCGATCCGGCGATGAACTTCTATCCCACCTCGCAGCAGCCCATTCCGACGCCAGCGGTGCGCAGTCGTCCCTGGGGTGACATCTACCTCAACCTGATGGCCTTCAAGCAGGACGGCTCGGATGCGACGCTCAAGGTGATCGTCGAGCCGATGGTTCCGTGGATCTGGTTTGGCGGGGCCATCATCTGCCTGGGTGCGATCATCTCGATGTTCCCCGCGCGGCGCCGGTCGGCCGCGTGGGTCGGCGCTCCGGTGCCGGCGGACGGTCGTGGAGTAGCCCCCGTCCCCAGCGCGGCGGGGATCATGGCGAGCAATTCGTTGGAGGGAGCGGACTGATGAACTGGAAGCGCGCTGCATCGGCGGCCGCGGTCGCCGTCCCGATCATCGCTCTCCTCGGGTACGGCATGACCCGAGATCCCAAGGAGATTCCGTCGCCCCTGCCAGGCCGGGAGGCGCCGACGTTCTCCCTGGCAGTCTTTGCGGAAGGGCAGGGAGGCCAGCTACGTCCGGTCGGGGACACGGTGCGCCTCGCCGATCATTCGGGTGAGGTGGTGGTCCTGAACTTCTGGGCCTCCTGGTGCCTGGCCTGTCGTGACGAGCACTCGACGCTCTCCAGCGTGGCCGAGGCCTACGCCGGGAAGGGGGTCAAGTTCTACGGGGTTCTCTACAACGATGTCCCGGCCAACGGGACGCGCTGGATCTCCGAGATGGGGGGGCAGAGCTACCCGTCGCTCAACGACCCGCGCACCCGCACGGCGATCGACTACGGGTTGTATGGAGTCCCGGAGACGTTCTTCATTGCCCGTGATGGCCGCGTGGCGTACAAGCACGTGGGACCGGTGACGGCCCAGGTGCTGGCGTACAAACTCGACTCGCTCCTGGCGCAGCCGGCCCCCGGTGGAGCGCCGCGACGTGCTCCGGGAGATTCGGCCACGTCGGTCACCGTTCCCACGTCTGGATCCTGATGCGATCGCACTGGTCGAAGGCCGCGCCGCTGCGCGCGGGACGATGCCATCTGACGTCGCTGCTCGCCCTCGCGGCGCTGCTGGTGGCCGCCCCCATCGCCGACCCGATTGCCGCCCAGGATTCCGCCGGCGCGGCGGCACAGGCGGGAGCCGCCGTGCAGGAGCGGAGCGCTCCTGTCTCCAACGATCCGGTGCTGGAAGAGAAGACCCGAATGGTGGCCTCGGAGCTTCGTTGCCCAGTCTGCCAGGGGAACAGTATTCAGGACTCGCCCTCCGAACTCGCGCAGGAGATGAAGGGGGTCGTGCGCGACCAGTTGGCCTCCGGAAAGTCGCCGGACGAAGTAAAGCAGTATTTCATCGCCAAGTATGGCGAGTGGATCCTGCTCGAGCCCAAGGCGAGCGGATTCAACCTGGTGGTGTATCTGCTGCCGCTGGTGGTGGTGGCGGTGGGAGGGTTGGTGATCTGGCGCGCGGTCAAGAAATGGACGGCGCCGGTCGAGCCAGCGGATGGGAGTGCCTAGCGAGTGCTGGTATGGCGAAGCGAATCGGACTCAAAGTCCGGTAGTTCACTGACAAACGTTAGGCGATTCTCAGGCAGGCCGCCCCGATGGGCGGCCTTTTTCGTTTTGTGTTGGCGTCGCGACACGAGTGAGGAAAGCCCCTCACACTGCAGTCTCAAGTGATCACCACCTTCATGTCAGGTATTTCCCCCGTGGCGTCAAGAAAGTACCTACGTAGTATTACGGCCAAGTGAACGATGCATTATGTGAGGATCGTTTCACGCGCTTTCTCGAGTTCTTTTTGTTCGTGTGTGAGCCATATCTGAAGGAGGAAGGGGCAATGACGAGGCGTAGAGAGTCGCACGTGGCCGCAATGGGCATCGGGATGCTGATGCTCGTTGCCGTTGGCGGCTGCGTAGACGAGAAGATCGTCTACCGGGACGGCCCTAATTTCGCGGCGCCTCCGGCGGCCGCGGCGAGCTTTCTGGGCTACAGTGACGAGGTCAACAAAGTCACGGTCTGCGGAAGCTGCCACGTAAGTCAGCAGGCGAAGTGGAAAACGACCAAGCATGCCGGTGCCTTCTCGACGCTGGAGAAGAGCGGCTCCATGCAGGGACTCTGCCAGGCGTGCCATACGGTGAACAACCTCGGCAACGCGCTGACCGACACGACCGCCGGGTGGCGTTCGACGAAGGACAACCGCTACCACGACGTGCAGTGCGAGAGCTGCCACGGCGCGGGGCTGCAGCACGTGCAGGCGCCGGCGCGCGGGCAGATGCTCCCGTCGCTCAAGCCAGACACCGCCACGGCCCAAACGACGGGTTGCGCGGAGTGTCACAGCGGCACGCACCATCCGTTCGCCGAAGAGTGGAAGCAGACGCGTCACGCGACGTCCTTCCGTCGTGCGTACAACGGGGCGACCGCCACGGCGCCTGAAGTTCCGGGTGGTCCGCGCGCGGCCTGCCAGTCGTGCCACATCGGCCAGCGCGTTCTCGAGGCGTGGGGCGTCAGCACCAACTACGTCGAGAAGTCGCAGGGGCAGACCAACGCCACTGGCCTGGGCGTGACCTGCGGCGTCTGTCACGACCCGCACGGTTCGCCCAACAAGGGGAACCTCCGCTTCGCCATCGACGCTCGCGACGTGGATGCCAACCTCTGCATGAAGTGTCACCTCCGCCGCTCGGTCCCCGACTTTAGCGGCAGCCAGAACTCGCCGCACGCCCCGCAGGGGCCGATGCTCCTCGGGTCTGCCGGCTGGTGGCCCCCGGGCATCACGGTGGATGGCGACCTCGTCGCCACGCACGGAACGGAGCGCAATCCGAAGCTCTGCGCCGGCTGCCACGTGAACAAGTACGACGTCACCGACAAGGCGACGGGCAAGTTCGTCCAGACCGTCACCGGTCACCGCTTCGCCGCCATTCCGTGCGTCGACGCCAACGGCGCGCCGACCGCCTCGCAGACGTGCACGGTCACGCAACGCTCCTTCAAGTCGTGCGCCGGCTCGGGCTGTCACGCGACCGAAGCGACCGCGCGGAACCTGATGACGGGCGCCGAGGCGGACGTCGCACTGCTCGCCAATGCGCTGCTCCCGATGCTCAACGACGCCAAGGTCCCGGCGACTGACAAGGTGGCGGGGAAGGTCTCCACGTGGCGCGGGGCAACGTTCAACCGAAACCTGGCGCTGCACCCGGGGTCGGAAGTGCACAACCCGTTCCTGGCGAAGGCGCTCCTCCGTGCCAGCATCGCCCAGATGGCCAAGGACTACGGCATCACGCCGCCCATCGCCATCCCGCTCCTGGCGCCGTACGACAAGCTGATCCTCGCACGCGGCAACTAGGCGTGCAGGGGTAGTGGACTGTCGCGAAGCGGGTGAACGATGCAACTTCGTTCACCCGCTTCGTGCGTCTCCACCCCTCGCGCGACGGTCGGTACCCCTTCTCGCTGATGCACACGCGCGGCGACGACACGCGGACTCAACCAGAAACGATCGAATTCGGATGCGAAGACTACTGATGGTCGGCGCGGCAGTCGCCGCCGTGGCCTGTGGCAAGTCCAAAGAAACAAAGCCGGTAGACAGCCTCGCCGCGGCGCTCCCGCCGGGGCATGTGCCCATCGACCAGCCCCCGGGCGCCAGCGCGCTCTCCGTGCTCGGACAAGCCCTCGTCGATAGCGGCAACACCGCGTTCCGCGAGAAGAAGTTCGACCTCGCGCTCGACTTCTATCGCAAGGCGTCGGAGTCGGACCCGACGCATGCCGCGCCGTGGTTCGGCACGTACATGGTCGGGCAGGCGATCAAGAACACCGCGCTCGCCGACAGCGCGCTGGCAATGGTTCGCGCTCGCGCGCCAGAGATGAAGGCACGTCCAGGCGGAGCGCCCGCGCTTCCGCCGGGTACGCCCGCCCCCTTCTCGCCGCATCGCGACGTGAAGACGCCGGGGACGACGTCGTAGCGAACCCGAGATCGATAGCGCGCGCGATGTTGCGCGCATGACGTTTCTCAGGGGCGTGCAGCGCGATCGCTGCACGCCCTTTTTGTAGGCCTGAAATGCCCGACGGTTGGGGGGTGATTGTCTGACTGACGCTGCCGAGACCCAGGGGCAACGTAGCGATGCGTTGTATCACCAGTTCCACCGCCGCTCCGCAGGAGGTCACATGCTCAGGGTCCGCGACATCATGACGCCCAGCGTCGTCACATTCGCCTCTGACCAGACGCTGCGCGACGCAGTGGAAGTGCTCGTCTCCTGCCGCATCGGCGGTGCACCGGTCCTCGATGGCGACAAGGTGGTGGGAGTGCTCTCGGCCACCGACATCATCGAGTTCGAATCGATCACGCCGCCGCCTGACGCCGAGCGGGAGCAGGACGTCGAGGAAGAGGAAGAAGAGGACGACGGCATCGAGGAGTGGCAGGAAGGCGACTCGCTCTCGTCGCGCTACTTCACCGACTGGTGGCCGAGTGAAGGCCCCGACGTGGCCGAGCGCTTCGCCTCGTCGAAGAGCCAGCAGTGGGACCTGCTCTCCGATCACTCGGTTGGTGAGGCGATGTCCCGCACGGTGTGCACCGTCGATGCCGCCATGGAGGTCTCCAACGCGGCGCAGCGCATGCTCGCGGCCAGTGCGCAGCGTGCCCTCGTCACCGACGAAGGAACGCTGGTCGGGATCCTGACGACGACCGACATCCTGCGCGCGGTGGCCGAGCGTCGCCTCACGGTTCGCCAGTATGTCTTCGACAAGTAGCGACGCGTCACGCAGGTGCAGGACGACGACGGGCGGCCATGTGGCCGCCCGTTCGCATTTGCGACGGCGCGTATCAGGGGGGCGGCGCTGACACGACGCGCGTCACCCACCATGTTCCCTTCTGCTGAGGCGCCATCTGGTCGCTATGCGCGGAGGTGAAGGTCCCCTCGATCCGATTCCCCGTCATGGTCCCATGAAACACGGTCGAGAGCATGCAGCCGCAGTCGGGTGACGGGTACGGCGCGAGCGTCCCCGACACGACGTTCGTGGCGACGCGCACGAAGGCGATGGACAGGACCCGCGGTGTCGATGGCATGGCCGTGACGCTGCGCGGGTCGGACGTCGACGGCGCCATCGAACGAGGGACCATCACCACGTCACCGAACGCGGTGTCGGTCCCGGCCTTCAAGCTGAAGCTGATGCTCCCGCTGCGCCCCGTCTCGGCGCTACTGTACTCGCCGCTCCACTCGCCCGTGAGCACCGAGATCTCGCGCTGGGTGCCGACGACGTGGACGGGCGACGGACGGATCGCGCAGGCGGCGACCAAGAGGAGCGCGGATGGCGCGAGGTGGAATCGCATGGAACCTCCAGGGATGTGCTGCCAATGCACGATGCCCTGGGGACCGGCAAAGTTGCATCGGGTGCCCTACCTGAGGAGTGTCGGCGGATGAAGCCGGTCGCGTCGTCGCGGGGGGCCACCATGCTGCGGGCGTCGGTGCTGCCGGCGGCCGCGCTGCTGGGGTTGCTGGCGGGGGGGCTGGCGTTCTGGATGCAAGGCGCCCCCCTCGCGACCGGCATCTGGTTCGGCGCGCTGGCACTGACCGGGGCACCCGTGCTCATCCGGACGACGATCGCCGTCCTGCGTGGCCACTTCGCGACCGACGTGGTCGCCGCCCTGGCCATCGGGACGGCGCTCGCCTTGCGCGAGCCGCTCGCCGGGCTCGTGGTGGTCCTCATGCAGACAGGGGGCGAGGCGCTGGAGCGCTACGCCGAGGGCCGCGCGTCGGCCGCCGTGCGTGCACTCGAGGATGCGGCCCCGCGCGTCGCACACCGGGTGGCGCAGGGGCGCGAGGACGATATCGGGGTCGAGGCCGTGGCGGTGGGCGACTCGCTGGTGGTGCGCCCGGGCGAAGTGGTCCCCTGTGACGGCGAGGTGGTGGACGGTCGGTCCGACGTGGATACCTCGCGCCTCACCGGCGAGCCGCTTCCGCGTGCGGTGGCGCCGGGGGCCTCGGTCATGAGTGGGATGCTGAACGGCAGCGGCGCGTTTGTCATGCGCGCCACGGCACGATCGGGGGAGAGCCAGTATGCCCGCATCGTGGAGCTCGTGCGCTCGGCCGAGGCCTCCAAGTCGCCCTTGCAGCGCCTGGCGGACCGGTACGCCAGATGGTTCACCCCGGTCACGTTGCTGGTCTGTGCCGTGGCGTGGCTGGCCAGCGGCGACGTGACGCGCGTGCTCGCCGTCCTGGTCGTCGCGACACCATGCCCGCTCATCCTGGCGACGCCGGTAGCCATCATCGGCGGGATCAACCGGGCGGCCACCCGCCACATCATCGTGCGCAGCGGCGCGGCACTCGAGCGCCTGTCGGATGCGCAGATCGCGGTCTTCGACAAGACCGGGACGATCACCGAGGGGCGCCCGCGCGTGCACCAGGTGGTCGCGCTGGATGGGATGACGGAGGGGGAGGTGTTGCGGCTGGCGGGAGCGCTCGAGCAGCGGGCCGGTCACCTGCTGGCGCGCTCCACCGTCGAGGCGGCGCGGGCAGCCTCGACGACGCTGCCGACACCACACGACGTGCGTGAGGCACCGGGGCGCGGCGTCGCGGGTGAGGTGGAGGGGCATCACGTCGTCATCGGTGCCCGCCGCTTCGTCCTCGAACAGGTGGGGCTGGACGCCTCGGCCGTCACCCCGCTCGACCAGGATGTGTCGGTGCTGCGCGCCTTCGTGGCGGTCGATGGGGCATTACGCGGGGCGATCGACTACGACGACCGGGTACGTCCCACCGCGCGGGCCCTGCTCGAGGTGCTCCCGTCGTTAGGTGTGCGGCGGACGCTCCTCCTCTCGGGCGACAATCGGCAGAACGTGGAGGCGGTCGCGCGCGCCGTCGGGATCGGCGAGGCCATCGGCGACCTCCTGCCGGGGGACAAGGTCGACCGGGTCGCCGAGCTCTCGCGTCGCGAGGGTCGCGTGATGATGGTGGGCGACGGGACCAACGACGCGCCGGCGCTGAGCCGCGCCGACGTTGGGATCGCGCTCGCTGGGCACGGCGGCGGGATCACCGCCGAGGCCGCGGACGTGGTCATCCTCGTGGACGACCTCTCGCGCGTGGGCGAGGCGATCCGCATCGCGCAGGCGACGTTGCGCATCGCGAAGCAGAGCATCCTCGTCGGGCTCGGGCTCAGCTCGGCCGGGATGGTCCTGGCGGCGCTCGGGTACCTCCCGCCGGTGGCGGGCGCGGTGGCGCAGGAGGCGATTGACGTGGCCGTGATCCTGAATGCGCTGCGAGCCAGCCGGGTCGCCTATTCGGCGTGATGGGGAGGGAGGGCGTGGCCCCGACGTCGCGGCCGCGGCTGTCAGGGAGTTGTCAGAACGCGCCGCGACGCGCCGGCTCACGCGTTATGGTAGGGCGCCCCGCATTGCCCCCGTCCCGGTGGCAGGCGGGGCGGTCACGCACTAGCCTCCGTCATGCCGCCGCGTCGCGCCCGAGCCACCCCCACGCGCGTTACCCTCCTCGTCGTCCTCCTGTCGGCGACCGTCCTCGTGGCGGCGCGCCTGGCATACGAGGCGCACGTGGCTGCGCGTGCCGAGCGGGTGACGGCAGAACGTGCGTTGCGGGACTACGCCGCGATGGCGGCGTGGGAGTTTCGCTCCGAGGCACGGCAGCGGCTCGAGGCGGAGGCGCTGAAGGCGTTAGGCACGGTGATCGTGGGGTTGGCGCCGTCGCCGTACGAGCCGCCGCTCCCGCTCCCGGCGCTGGCCGCGGCCAGCGAGGGGGCCTTCCCCTGCGCTCGTGGCGACTCCGACTCGGCGCGGATCCTCGCCCGGCTCGACCTGCGCAGCGGGGCGAGCGCCGTCCATCCTCCCACCGTGTCGCCGGCGGCGCAGCAGGCGGTACTTGGCGCGCTCGCCCGCGCGGGGCGCGCGCTGCCGGTCCCCGAGGCGCCGTGGCGAGTCGACTTCGTGGACGTCGCGGGGACGCGTCGTGCGGTGGTGATGGGGGTGCGCTTCGCGCGGCTGGGGACGCCGCTCGCCGTCTACGCCATCACCGTGTGTCCGTCGGCGGTGGAGCTCCGGATCCCGGCGTCGGTGATGCGCGAGCATCGCCTCCTGCCGGCGGTCACGGCGGGACCGGCTCCCAACGACTCGTTGCTGGCGGTGCGACTCGTCAGGCAAGACGGTGCCGAGGTGTTGCGACTGGGGACCGACGATGGAGCCGGCTACCGCGCGGCGGCGGAGTGGAGTGACGCGGCGCTGTCCATCCAGGTCGCGCTGCGCCGCGACGCGGCGGGACGGCTCGCGGTCGGGGTGCCGGCGCGCTCCAACGTGACCTTGCTGGTCGGGCTCCTGGCGCTCACCGCCGCGCTGGGCGCGGTGGCGCTGGTGCAGATCCGCCGCGAGCATGAGCTGGCGCGGCTGCGCGCCGACTTCACGTCGAGCGTGTCGCACGAGCTGCGCACACCGCTGGCGCAGATCCTCCTGTTCGGCGAGACGCTGTCGCTCGGACGGGCGCGCACGCCGCGCGAGGCGCGGCAGGCGGCCGAGACGATCGTGCAGGAGGCGCGGCGCCTGATGCAGATGGTGGACAACATCCTGCACTTTGCGCGGGCACGGCGTGGCGCCGCACCTTTGCAGCTGGCGACGCTGCCGCTGGGCGACATCGTGCGCGAAGTGGCGTCGGGCTTCGCCCCGCTCGCCGAGGCGGCCGGAGGGACGCTCACGTGCACCGTGACCGGAGCGCCGTGGGTACGCGCGGATGCCGGGGCGATCCGACAGGTCCTCCTCAACCTGCTGGACAATGCGCTCAAGTACGGGGCCCCGGCGCGAGGGATTCGCGTGGAGGCGTGGCGCGAGGGGGACGACGCCATCGTGCGCGTCGACGACGCCGGCGACGGCGTCCCCGTCCAGGATCGTGCGCGCATCTGGTTGCCCTATGTGCGCCTGACGAGCGGCGGCGCCGGCGCGCGCGGCGGGAGCGGGCTGGGCCTCGCCGTCGTCCAGGAGTTGGCGATCGCCATGCACGGCCGCGTCTGGGTCGACGACGGGAGCCGCGGCGGCGCGGCGTTCCATGTCGCGTTGCCGCTGGCGGTGGCGTCGGGCGTCGATTCACCCGACCGGGTGGCGTGATGACGACGATCCTCGTGGTGGAGGACAACGAACGGCTGGCCACCGGGCTGCGCAGCAACCTGGAGTTCGAGGGGTATCGCGTCGTGGTGGCGGGGACGGCAGAGGAGGGGCTCCGCTGCGCGAAGGACGCGTCACCAGACCTCGTCCTTCTCGACCTGATGCTCCCCGACGCGGACGGCTACCGCGTCCTGCGCGACCTGCGCGAACGCGGGAACGACGTGCCGGTGCTCGTCCTCACGGCGTTGGGCGAGGAGGCGGACAAGGTCCGCGGCTTTCGCTTTGGCGCGGACGACTACGTCACGAAGCCCTTCGGGCTGATGGAGCTCCTGGCTCGCGTCGATGCGCTGCTGCGGCGCGCGCGGCGTGGCGGCGCCGGTGAGGGGCGGCGCGACCTGGGCTTCGGAGACGTCGTGGTCGACGAGGCGACCCGCTCGGTGCGGCGCGCGGGGGGCGACGTGGCGCTGCGCCCCAAGGAGTTCGACCTCCTGTGCGCCTTGCTGCGTCGCCAGGGCGAGCTGGCGACGCGCATGGAGCTGCTGCGCGAGGTGTGGGGATACGACGACTCCGTGATGAGTCGGACGGTCGATACGCACATCGCCGAGCTCCGGCGCAAGCTGGAAGCGGATCCGGCGTCGCCACGGCACATCCTGACCGTCCTCAAGGTGGGGTACCGGCTGCAGCGCTGACCTCGGCAGGCCCGCGGACGCGAGGTCGTGGTGCCGCGTGGACTCGGGCCAACTGGATTCTCCCGTGCGGCTTTGCCCGACAGTGGATGTCGGACTCCCTCACGCGTCGTGGGTGCAGCGACGACAGACGCCCTCGGAGCGCGGAGGCACTATCCGGTCAAGCTGTGTGGTGGCCGCAGGGTGCGGCCCCCCGGTGAAGCAGCGGAGGTGTCACGATGTCAACCGCACTTGAGACTCCCCAGGCTGGGGTGGCTGCTGTGTCGGGAGATCACAACCTCCTGGGCCCCATCATCGTCGCCACCGACGGCACCTCGTCGGCGAGCGCGGCGCTCACGGCTGCCGCGCAGTTGGGCGATCGTTCAGGGGCCAACGTCATCGTGCTGGCCGTGCTCGAACCGCTCCCTTTGGTGGCGGCTGACTACGGGCTCCTGCTCCCCCCGGCCGAGACCGATGACGCGCGTCGCACCGCCCTCACGCAGCGCGTGCGCGAACAGGTCAACGAAACCGCCGGCCCGCACCCCAAGTGGGACGTGCTGGTGCGCGATGGCGATCCCGCTGCGGTCATCGCGCGCACCGCGCGAGAGCAGGGGGCCCGCCTGATCATCGCGGGGATCGGGCATCACGACCTGCTCGACCGCATGTTCGGTGGCGAGACGGCGTTGCACACGTTGCGCCTGTCGCGCGTCCCCGTGCTCGCGGTGGCGCCAACGTTCGTCGCGCTCCCGCAGCGCTTGGCCATCGCCATCGATTTCAGCGAGTCGTCGATCATCGCGGCACAGACCGCACTGACGCTCCTGCCGTCGGCGACGATGGTGTATCTGGTGCACGTGGCGCCACGGCTGGAGCTCCAGCCCGAGGCCTACGCCGCGTGGATGTCGGACTACAGCGAAGGGGTCGAGCCGGCCTTTGCTCGCGTGCGTGCCCGGCTCGAGATCCCCGCGGGGGTCACCATCGAAACGATGACGCTCACCGGCAAGCCGACCAAGGCGCTGCTGGAGTTCGCGAAATCGGCGCACATCGATGCGATCGTCACGGGGAGCCGGGGGGCGGGGCTGGTCGACCGCATCCTGGTGGGGAGCACGGCGACGGGGCTCATCCGCGGCGCATCGTGCTCGGTCTTCGCGATGCCGACGCCCATGGGTTCGGTGCCGCCGCGGTCGCCCGAAGGGGTGCCTGACGAGATTCCGGAACACGAGTGGGCCGCGTGCCTCGAGGCCTTCACGCGTCGCAACGCCGGTCGCGTGGCCACCCTTGAAGTCGACGACCCGGAGTTCGGCGCGCAAGCGCAGCAGCACGATTATCCGTTGGTAGGTGCGGCGTACGATCGCCACGATCGTCGCATCGAACTGATGCTGGGGGACATGGAGAACTCGACCCGGCACCTGACACGTGGCATCGGCGATGTTCGGCACCTTGACCTCCTGAAGGATGCCTCCGGCCGAGACTGGGTTCTTCGAATTGCGCATGGCTCAGGACAAACCATCCTGACGCTCGCTCGCTGAGGGGGCGCGCGGGTCCGAGAAAGGGGTAACCCAATTTCGGCATGCGCAAGCGGCGCCGTTCCGGCTCACCGGACGGCGCCGCTTGGCATTCGACGGTCACGCGGGGCAGGGCAGGGTCAGGCGGAACCGTGTCCCGCACGGAACGCGGCGAATCACGCGTTGCGTCGGCGGCGCGGCCGTACTTGGCGCGCCTGGCGCACCCAACTCGCCTGGCACGCCCGGCGCGCCTAACGCGCCAGCAGGATGATCGTCACCGCCCCTGCCGTGAGCAGGGCCCCAAGCCCGAGCGCCGCCTGCGCGCGATAGCGCGGCCCGCCGAGCACCAACGCAACCACGAGTTTGGTCACCGCATTCGCACTGACCCCCACGGCGATCGCCTGCGCCGCCAGCGGAACCATCGATGGGGCGCGCCCCAGCCGATTCATCGAGAGGGTGAGCGCATCCATGTCGGTGAGCCCCAGCAGGGCCGCGGACACGAGCACGCCCGGTGAGCCGAAGCGCAGGCGCGCGTACTCGATCGCCATGAGCGCCAGCTGAAAGGCGACCGCCATCTGGATCGCGGAGAAGAGGCGAAGCGGGCTGCGCTCCAACGCCTCGGCGTCGCCGTCCAGTGGATCATGGCGCGACTGCACCAGCCGAATCGTCACCACCAGCGCGCCCGCCAGAAACGGGGGGGCGAGGTAGGGGAGGAGCGCGAGCGCGACGGGGGGCGCCAGCGCCGCAGACAGGAGCAGGACGCGCGGGAGGAGGACCGTGCTGGCGGCGATCGTCCCGATCGCCAACGGTCCGGCGAGCGCCGGGCGAAGGCGACTCATGCGGGAGAACTGCAGCGTCACCGCCGTCGAGGAAATCACGCCGCCTAACGCACCGGTCACGCCGTACCCGCGAGACGCGCCCACCGCCCGCCGCGCGAGGAAGCCCGCGAAGTTGAGCCCCGAGAAGATGAGCACCACGATCCACAGGGTGCGCGGATTGATCCCGCCCAGCGGGCCGTACGCCTGGTTCGGCAAGACCGGCAGGACGATCAGGGCCAACACCGCAAACTGCATCGCGGCGCGCAACTCGGTTGCGCCGAGGCGCGCCACCGCGCCGTGGATCGCGGCCTTCTCCGAGAGCGCGAGCACAAGCAACGCCCCCGCGCCACCGGCCACCGCCATCTCACCCATCCCGGCCAGCGTGCCGAGCGCGAGGACGAGCAGCGCCGCCATCTCCGTCGTTCCGTCGATGGCGTCCGCGCCGCCGGCGCGTGCGGCCGACCAGTACGCCGCGGCGGTCAGGAGCGACGCCCCGGCGAGGAGCGACACGGCAAGGGCCGTCGATCCGGTCGACTGGAGCCACCCCGCCGCCCCGCCGACCCCTCCGATGACCAGGAAGGTGCGCACCCCGGCAAAGCGCGGATGTGCCCCGGTGGATCCGTGCCCCGACCGCTCGCGCTCGATCCCCACCGCCAACCCGACGAGGGCCGCGATCGCCAGGCGGATGATGAGCGACTGTGTCATGACGTCAGGCTAGCGAGGCGGGCGAAGGCGGGCAATCGCACGCGCCCGCCTCGTGAGGCGGGCCTGCGCCTGCAGTAGATGGACGTGCGCACGACGCCGAGTGCACGACGCCGTGCGTGCGGCGTCCCCTTCGCGCGCAGCATCTTCTGCGCGCGAGCCTGATGGAACCCTGCTACGCGGCCGAAACGCTCCCTTCGGCCAGGCGACGCGGATCGAGCACCGCGCCATTGGCGTCGAAGTCGAAGCGGACGATCGCCTGCGGCGCCCCCGAGGCGAAGAGGACCGAGCGCAAGGCATCGCGCAGCAGCGGGTGATGCAATGGCTCGTTGAGGAAAGCGGCCGTGAGCCCTTGCACGCTGGCGTGCAGCAGGACGCGTTGCAGGGCGGCACCGGCGCGCAGCCACGCGTCGGGGACATCCTCGTTCGCGCCGAGGACGGCGAGCAGCGGCGCCTCGAGGGGCGCTACCGCGAACCGCAGCGGCGCGCCCGGCGGTCCATTCATTTGACGGCTGCACGTTGGCGCCGAGCGCCCCGAGCAACTCGCCCAACGTAGGCCCCCCGCTCACGGCAAACTGCGCCCCGCCGCCGCTCGCCCCGAAGCGCGCCGACAGCAGGCGCCGCGCCCCACGTTCTGCATCAGCGATCGCCGCCGCCTCGGACTCCAAGTCGCCCAGGATCTGGCGACGCACGTCGTCGGCCACCACGTCGAGCCACCCGCCTTCGCAGCGCGCGGCATGACGCAGGACCGCCACGAGCGCCGGTGAGACGCCGCCGCGGATGCGCCGCGTCGCCGGATGCTGCCCACGGGCGATGACGCCGAAGAGCGCTTCCTCTTCGTGGCGCGGGACCAGCGGCTCACCCAGCGAGAGTCGAGCGATGGTGGTTTCCGTGCGCCCCATCGGCCACCACTCGATCCGGAGGTCCGCGCCGTGGTGATGTGCGGCGATACGGAGATTCTCCAGCACCGCCCCGCAGGCCATCACGATCTCGCGATTGGCGCGATCGGTGATGATCTCGTCCCGCACGCGATCGAGGCGCAGGAGGAGCGAGGCACCGTCTCGCCGTTCGCGCACGACCGACCAAGGGAGGTCGCGCCAGACGTTGAGCGGGGTCCCCGAGAATGGGACGATCGCCGCGAGCACATCCGGAACTGACGACGCCTCACCAGAGGCGCGTGGGGTGGTGGGCGCGTCGATCATGATCCGCCTCCAAGGCAGGTCGCGAGGGCACGAGTGCTGGTGTCCTGAAAGTCGGCCGTCGCGTCACACGAGTCTGTCAGGGGTGACGGTACCGGGATTCTCGCTCCCGCTGATCGGTGGCGCGGGAAACCCCGACCCCTATGAATGGGTCAGGCAATACCTGACATTTTGTGGGAGGTTTTTGCGGGGATTATCCGACGAGCGCCCGACAAAGCCTGCCTTTCACACACCCCATACTCACATCAGGATGAGAGGTGTCGGCCAGCCAACCGCAAATGGCGACGACGCTTACCCGTTCTGATGACATCGGCGCGCAGGGCGCCGGGTCTCGGTTGCCACTGCGGCGCTGCCGCCGGGAGTAACTACGGAACCGCAACTGTCTACCGCCTCGCCCCAGCAGGGGAGGGCCACTCCGCCGCCAGTTCCGGCCGTGCACGCGGTCGGGGCGGTGCGGGTACCGTCCTGGATTGGTGCGATCCTTCAGGTCCCGCTGGCGGCAAAGCTGGCGGGGGCCAACGCGCTGCTCGTGATCGTCGCGCTCGTCGCGGCGACCATCGTGCGGCGCGGCGGGTTCGGTGACCTACCGGTGACGGTCGTCTTTGGGGGCGCGATGATCGGGAGCGCGCTCGTCAATTTGGTGCTGGTGTCGCTGGCCCTGCGTCCGCTGGCCGACCTCGAGTCCACGGCGCAGCGCATCTGGCGCGGCGACCTGACGGCGCGCGTCCCGCGTTCGATGCTGGCCGACGGCAACCTGCAGCGCGTCGGTGGAGCGCTCAACGTATTGCTCGACGGCCTGGCGGCGGACCGTGCGCGGCTGCGCGAACTCACCTCCCGCGTGATCAGCGCGGGGGACGAGGAGCGCGCGCACATCGCCCGCGAGCTGCACGACTCGACGGCGCAGTCGCTCGCAGCGCTCTTGATGGAACTGAGTGTGGTGATTCGGGAGAACCACGACCCGCACGATGGCGAGCGACTGGAGCGAATTCGGCGCATCGCGAGCGACGTGCTGGACGAGGTGCGGATGCTGGCGCAGACGGTGCATCCGCGGGTGCTCGACGATCTCGGAATCGGCGCCGCGCTGCAGCACCTGTCGCGCGAGTCGGAGGCGCGGGGGTCGATCCGGATCGAAGTCGTCGTGGAGGACTCGGCCCACGAGATTGGCCCCGCCGTCTGTTCGGTGCTCTACCGGGTGGCGCAGGAGGCGCTGAACAACGCGTTGCGCCACGCCAATGCCACCTGCGTGATGATGCGGGCCGGGGTGTCGGGGCGGGTCGCGCGGTTGGAGGTGAGCGATGACGGCGTGGGATTCCGGACCGATGATGCCGATCGGCGGCGCCCGGGGATGGGGATCTTCACCATGCGCGAGCGCATGGCGCTGGTGGATGGCGCGCTCGAAATCGAGAGTGCGCCGGGACGAGGGACGCGGGTGATCGCCAGCGTCCCCCTGCTGGCGCCGGCACGGACCGCCGCGTCGAGCGAGACGACGGCAACCTAACGATACATCTGAGGCGTGCATGACTTCTGATCTCATTCGGGTGGTGCTGGCGGACGACCACACCGTGGTCCGAGCCGGGCTCAAGGCGGTACTGGGAACGGCCAAGGACATCGACGTGGTCGGGGAGGCGAAGGACGGACGCGAGGCCATCTCGCTCGTCGACCGCTTCAAGCCCGACGTGGTCGTCATGGACCTGTCGATGGCGGGGATGGATGGCACGGCCGCCACGAAGGAGATCGTCGCCAAGGGACTCAGTACACGCGTGCTGATCCTGACGATGCATCCGGAGGAGGACTATCTCGTCCCCCTGCTCGAAGCCGGGGCCGCGGGCTATCTGGTGAAGAGCGCGGCCGATCGCGAACTGGTCGATGCGGTGCGCGCCGTGGCCAAGGGCGACGTGTACGTGCGCCCGACGGCGGCGCGCGTCCTCGCCAAGGGGCTTACGAAGAAGGATCCGCATCAGGTCGATCGCGAGCGCTTCGAGAAGCTCACCGAACGGGAACGCGATGTGCTGCGCCTCACGGCGCAAGGCTACTCGGCGCCGGAGATCGGTGAGCGACTCTTCATCAGCCCTAAGACCGTCGACACGTACAAGCAGCGGATCAACGAGAAGCTGGGGCTGTCGCACCGCGCGGACTACGTGCAGTTTGCGCTTCGACTGGGCTTGCTCGCCCAGCCGTAGGACGACGTCGCCGCTCGTGGGGCGCGGCCGGACGCGCGCCCCGAGGCATCAGCGGCGCTATAGCGGGAGGGACACGGGATGAGTCGTTCGCTTCGACTGACCGTCGAAGGGCTCGGACGTCGCACCCGGACGTCGGTCGAGGGGGCGGGACGCGCCGGACGGTTCTGTGCCGAGACGTTGCGGGCCGTCGCGGACGTGCGCACCTGGGGGCCGGTGGCAACCGCACAGGCGCGCTCGTTAGGGGTCGACTCGCTCCCCATCGCCGTCTTCATCGCCATCTTCACCGGCATCGTCCTCTCGCTCCTGGCGAGCTACTCCTTCACGGGGGCGGTACCGCTCTACTTCGTTGGAGTGTTGGTCGAGAAGACCATCACGATGGAGCTGGCCCCGGTCCTGACCGGGCTCGCCCTGGCCGGACGCGTGGGGGCCAACATCGCCGCCGAGCTCGGGACGATGCGCGTCACCGAGCAGATCGACGCCCTCGAGACCCTGACCTACGATCCCTTCGCCTTTCTCGTGGTCCCGCGCGTGGTCGCGGGGACGGTGATGTTCCCCGTGGTGGTCGGCTTGGCGATGGTCGTGGGCGTCGCGGCGGGGTGGGTCGCCTCGGTGCTGCTGCTCGACCTCTCGTCGCACGATTTCCAGCGCGGCCTACGCCTGTTCTTCCAGTCGTTCGACGTGCGCTATGGCCTCGTCAAGTCGGCGTCGTTCGGGACCGCCGTCACGCTCATCGGGTCGCTGCACGGCATGTCGGCGGAAGGCGGGGCACAAGGCGTGGGGCGGGCGGCCACCAACGCCGTGGTGTATTCTGCCGTGATGATCCTCGTGCTCGATGCATTCTGGGCCGTCGTGTGGCTACTGGGGCGCAATCCATGACGCAACCCAAGGGACGGGCGAACGACTTCATCGTGGGGCTGACCATCATCGTCACCACGATCATCCTCATCGGCGCCGTGCTGTGGGTTCAGCAGTCCGATCTCGGACAGAAGCGGCGCAACGTCATCGCGCGCTTTCGCGACGTGGGCAACGTGCGCATCGGCGCCCAGGTCGTCATTCGGGGGGTGAAGGCGGGACGCGTGGAACGCCTCGAACTCGCCCCCAACGGGTGGGTGGAAGCGCGCCTCGCGCTCGACCCCACGGCGGAGCTCCCGGCCAATCCCGTCGTCCTGCTCAACGAGTCGTCGCTCTTCGGCGAATGGCAGGCGACCATCCTCGGACGCGACGCGCTCCCCCGCGACGAGGCGGTGGCGCGCCAGATCGCCGAGGCCGATCAGGGGGGCGGACGACTCCCTGGTGCGACCCTGCCCGACATCGCCCAGCTCACGGCCGTCGCCGGGCGAATCGCCGGTGACGTGGCCACCGTCGCCGAGCGGGTCGAGGTCGCCTTCGACGATCGCGCCGCGCGCGAGCTGCGCGCGTCGATCAAGAACTTCGCCGAGCTCTCCACCGTCCTCGCCAACACCGTGCGCGAGCAGTCGAAGAACATGCACGACATGTCGGCGGACGTGCAGGACGGGGTGCAGTCGCTCGTCGCGGCCTCGAAGGACGTGCGGTCGATCTCGGCGCGCTTCGATTCCACGACCGCGCGCGGTGAAGTCCAGCAAATCGTCGCGGATGCGGCGACCGCCGCCAAGGAAATGCGCGAGACCAGCCGGCGCCTCCTCGAGATCTCGGGGCGGCTGGGCTCCTCCGAGGAGCGCCTGCATCGCTTCATCGCCAACGGCGACTCGGTCATGGCCAAGATCAACCGTGGCGACGGCTCGTTAGGACTGCTCGTCAACGACCCCGCGCTCTATCGCAACGCCGACTCGACGCTGCGCGAGTTGCAGGCCTTGATTGGTGACATGCGAAGGAATCCCAAGAAGTACGTGAACGTCAGGATTTTCTAGCCGGACGCGCGAAGGGCTCGGCCCCGAAAATGGTGGGAGCACAGGGCAGTTTTTGACGTGCCTTGGTCCGCGACCAAACGTGGCGAAACGTCGGCGACACGCAGGAATCGCGGCGAAGCGCGGCGAACGCGAGCGTGTCGTCTTCCCCAACGCGTGTTAGGTGGATATCGTGTGCGGGCGGACGATCGGTCGGTGGAGCGCTAGGCGACATCGAACCGTGCCCCCTCGACCCACGCTGTGAAGCAATCGTCGTTCTTTTCCCCCACGCGCATCGCCCTCCTGCTCGCGCTCGCCGTCCTGGCGGTTGCGGGGGTGCTGTTGTTGGCACAGGCGGCGACGGCCAGCGAGAACGCGCGTGGGGGCCTCAAGCGGATCGCCTTCGTGCTCGCCTTCGTCTCGGCGGCGATCGCGCTCCTGGGGGCGTGGGCACTCTCCCGTGAGCTGCAACTCCGGCTCGAGGCCGAGGGCGAGCTGCGGGCCTCGCGCGCCAAGTTCGAGGGGATCCTCTCGATCGCCGTCGACGCGATCGTCACGGTCGACGAGTCGCAGCACATCCTCCATTTCAACCACGGGGCCCAGACGCTCTTCGGATATTCGGAGAGCGAAATCCTCGGCACGCCGCTGTCCACGCTGCTTCCGCATCGGTTTCGTGACGCGCACGCGCGCCACCTGATCGACTTCGCACGCGGGGGACAGGTGGCGCGACGCATGGGCGAGCGGCGCGCGATCTTCGGTCTCCGACGCGACGGGAGCGAGTTCCCGGCGGAGGCGTCGATCTCACGACTCGAGCTCTCCGGGTCCACCATCTACACGGTGGTGCTGCGCGACATCACTGAGCGCCTAAGGACCGAGGAGAACCAGCGCTTTCTTGCCCGCGCCGGTGCGGTGCTGGCAACGTCGCTCGATTACGAATCGACGTTGCGGAGTGTCGCGCACCTCGCCATGCCGCACCTCGCCGACTGCTGCCTGCTGTCGATCGACGACGGCGGCGCTGCCGTCCGCACGATCGTCAGCGTCCACGAGGACCCCGAGCGCACGAAGCGGCTTCGCTCGCTGGAGCGACGCCGCATGGAGCGCTCCAACTGGCCGTTCCCCGTCGCCGACGCGATCTCCGCGGGACGTCACGTGGCGCTGCGGCGATTGAGCGCCGGATGGGAGCGGGAGGGCGGAAACGGCGACCCCTCGATCGATGATCTCGAGGCGCTCGGGATTCAGGCCACGCTGACGATCCCCCTGGTCGCGCGCGACCGCGTGCTTGGCGCGCTGACCCTGATCTCGACCGATCCCTCCCGCCAGTTCGACGATGGCGAGTTGGCATTGGCCGACGATCTCGCGCACCGGGCGGCGTTTGCGATCGAGAACGCGAGACTCTATCAGGCGGCGCAGCAGGCGTCGCAGGCGCGCGACGAGATCCTCGGCGTGGTCTCGCACGACCTGCGAAATCCGCTGAGCGCGATCTCCATGTGCGCGAGGGTCTTGCTGGAGAGCCCGCCGGCGGCCGCGGAGGATCGACGTGAACTGGCCGACGCGATCCTCGAGTCGACGCACCTGATGCAACGGCTCATTCAGGACCTGCTCGACGTCTCGACCATCGAGTCCGGCCACCTGAAGATCCAGACGCGACGGGAGGTGCTTGGGCCGATCGTTGATGCCGCCCTCACCATGGTGCGCGAGGGTGCCGACGAGCGGGGGCTGTCGCTCGTGCGTGACCTGGCCCCGAATCTTCCTGACGTCCAGGTCGACGCGATGCGCCTGGAGCAGGTCCTCGCCAACCTGGTTGGCAACGCGGTGAAGTTCACGGAGCGTGGGGGGAGCGTCACCGTTCGCGCGGAGGCCAGCGGAGAGATGGTTCGCGTGGCCGTGATCGACACCGGAGTGGGAATTCCGCCGGAGCATCTCCCACACATCTTCGACCGCTACTGGCACGCGCGCCGACAGTCGCGAACGGTGGGGACGGGGCTCGGGCTGGCGATCGCGCGCGGGATCGTCGAGGCACACGGCGGGTCCATCTCCGTCGAGAGCGCCCTGGGGGGAGGGACCACGTTCCTCTTCACCCTCCCGGCCGTCGAGTCCGATCGCGCGACGCCAGCGCCGGCGGCCAAGCGCGGCGCGACGGCCGAGGCACGACGTCGGGGCTGACCGGTCGAGGCGCCCTCGTTCGTTCGGGTGGTAACACATACAAAAAGCAGTAAGTTGTGCCGTAATACTTAGATTTTGAATTCGTGGGAGCCGTCGCTAGCCTTCAGGCGTTCTGAGCACAGGTGCGCCGAGCGCGCGCCGTGCACCCACTCCCTCGACATCGCACTTCATGCTCACTCGTCAGGCGCTGGCCGTGACGACGGCCGTCGGCCGTGCGCTCCGCGTCCCGATCGATCCACGCCGCGTCGTGGCGGTTCGGCGTCGTCGCGCGCCCGAGGCGACGTCGGCGACGGCGCTGGCCGATCACATCATCGAACTGGGGCGCGAGCACCAGCTGACCTACCTGCGCCGCCGCGCGGCCTGGGGTGAGATTCGCACGCTGCTCTCGGGTGGCACGCTCCCCCTGGTCGTGGTCACGGGGACGCGTCCGGCCTTCTCGGTCCTGGTGATCGAACGCCTGCAGGGCGACGTGATGCAGGGCACCGTGATCGGCGAAGGGGCAGAGGAACGGACGGAACGCGCGCTCACCATGGAGGCGCTGGGGGCTCGGCTCGGGAGTGCGGTCGTCGACGTCCTCGTCCCGATGCTGGTCCCGTCGTCCGTCACGCCGCCGACGGCGTTGCCGGAGCGCGGCGCGGCCCACGATGCCGAGGCGGCCGAGCCACCCTCGCCCATGGCGCGCCTGTGGCGCTTGCTCGGGCACGAGAAGCGGCTCATCACCTTCGTCTACCTGTACGCGGGGCTGGCCGGGCTCTTCGGCCTCGCACTCCCGTTAGGCGTGCAGGCGATCATCGGGCTGGTCTCGGGCGGGATGATCTTCCAGCCCGTGGTGCTCCTGATCGCCTTTGTCGTGATCGGCACCCTGGTGAACGGCGGGCTGCAGATCATGCAGCTCAGCGTGGTGGAGACGGTGCAGCAGCGCGTCTTCGCACGTTTTGCCTTCGAGGTGGGGGGGATCCTGCCGCGGCTGCGCCTGGACGAGATCGGCGAGGTGGACCTGCCCGAGCTGATGAACCGCTTCTTCGAGATCAAGATGATCCAGAAGACGCTGTCGAAGATCCTCACCGACTGGATCGCCGCGCTCCTGCAGGTCCTCTTTGGTGTCATCCTGCTCACCTTCTATCACCCGTACTTCTCGCTCTTCGGGCTCCTGTTGCTCGTGATCCTGGCGGGGATCTTCCGCTGGTCGGGGCCGCACGGCCTCGAGACGTCGCTCTACGAGTCCAAGTACAAGTACAAGGTCGCGCACTGGCTGCAGGAACTGTCGCGCAACCTCCCGGCCTTCAAGTTCTCCGGGCGCGGCGATCTCCCGATCCAGCGCCTCGATGAGGAGGTCACCGGGTACCTCGCGTACCGGCAGGAGCACTTCCGCGTGCTGGTCCAGCAGTCCTGGGCCTTCGTGATCTTCAAGACGCTCATCTCGGGGGGCGTGCTGATCCTCGGATGCGTCCTCGTGGTGAATCGTTCGATCACACTCGGGCAGTTCGTCGCCTCCGAGCTGGTGATCGTCTCGGTACTGCTGGCGGTCGAGAAGGCGATCCTCGGGTTGGGAGACGTCTACGACCTGCTCACCGCGGTGGAGAAGGCGGGGCACATCACCGACTTGTCGCAGGAGCGCGGGACGGGGATGGTCCCGCCGCCCATCGCCGATCCGAACGGGCTCGCCCTCGATGTGCGCGACGTGAGCTTCACGTATCCCGGGGGCGATCAGCCGGTCCTGAACGGGATCTCCCTCTCCGCCTTCCCGGGGGAGAACGTGGCGATCACCGGCGTGGAAGGGGCGGGGGAGTCGACGCTGCTGGCCGTCATCGGCGGGTTGTACGAGTCGTACCGCGGCGCCATCACGTACGACAACGTCTCGCTGCGCGAGATGGACCGGGCGCGCGCGCGCGAACTGGTCGCGCACTGTGGCAGCTCGCTGGCGCTCTTCGAGGGGACGGTGGAGGAGAACATCGCGATGGGACGATCGTGGGTGCGCACCGAGGACGTCCTCGAGGCGGTGGCGATCGTCGGATTGCTCGAATGGGTGCAGGGGCAGCCCGACGGGCTGCAGACGGCGGTCGCGTCGTTAGGTCGCGGGCTGCCGTCGCAGGTGGCGCGCAAGGTGGAACTCGCGCGGTGCCTGGCCGGAAAGCCGCGCCTCCTCCTGCTCGATGATGTCTTCGACGTCCTCGACCCGCCGGTCAAGCGTGACCTCCTGGCGCGCCTCCTCAAGCGCGACGCGTCGTGGACCGTCGTGACGGTGACGCACGACGCGCAGGTGCTGGCGGCCTGCGACCGCGTCGTGGTGTTGCGCGACGGCGCCGTGGCGTGCGACGGCCCCTTCGAGGAGCTGCGCCGCTCCGATCCGTACTTCCGAGAACTCTCGTTGAACTGATGGCCGACCAGCACTCTCCACTCGACGTCACCATCGCCCCGCTCAGTGCGGCGCGACTGCTCAACATCGCCGACCGCCATCACAGCTTCGCGCGCATCCTCGGTGGACTCGCGCTGCTGCTCGTCGTCGTCCTCTTTCTCCCCTGGCAGCAGAACGTGCAGGGGAAGGGGGTCGTGACTTCCCTGCGCCCGCAGGATCGTCCGCAGGTCGTCCCCACCGTGATCGCCGGGCGCATTGCGGCGTGGCACGTGGCCGAAGGCGAGTACGTGAAGGCCGGCACGCTCCTGGTCGAGATCACCGAGGTCAAGGACGGCTACCTCGACCCCAACACGCTGCAGCGGTACAAGGAAGTGCTGGCCGGCAAGGAAGCGTCGGTGGGGGCCAAGCGGGCCAAAGTCGAGGCGCTGCAGCGGCAGGTGTCGGCGCTCGAACAGACGCGGGAGTTCAGCATCGCCAAGGGGCGCAACAAGGTGGCGCAGTACGAGGCGGCGGTGCAGTCGGCGGTGACCGATTCGGTCGTCGCCGAGCGGCAGCTCGTGCGCAACCAGCAGCTGTTCGACGAGGGGCTCAAGTCGCGCGCCGACCTCGAGGCGTACGTCATGAAGGCGCAGGCGGTCAGCGCCAAGCTCGTGGAGAAGCGACAGGAGCTGCAGAACGCCCGCGTCGAACTCGAGGGCTACGGCGCCGAGTACGCGGAGAAGATCGCCAAGGCGATGTCGGACATGAGTGCGACGCGCTCCGAAATCGGGGAGGGGACCGGCGAAGTGTCGAAGCTGGAGAACCAGGTCGCGTCGCTGGCGATCCGCAACGGGATGTATCGCATCACCGCCCCGCAGGACGGCTACGTCGTGCGCGCGGTCAAGTCGGGGTTGGGGGAGCAGCTCAAGGAAGGGGATCCGGTCGTCACCATCATGCCGGCGCATCCGCAGCAGGCGGTGGAGCTCTTCGTGCGCCCCATGGACGTCCCGCTGCTGAGCGTGGGGCGCAAGGTGCGACTGCAGTTCGACGGGTGGCCGGCGCTCCAGTTCTCGGGGTGGCCCAGCGTGGCCGTCGGGACGTTTGGTGGGGAGATCCGGGTCATCGACCTGACCATCAGCCCCGATGGGCGCTATCGCGTGCTCGTCGTTCCCGACCCGGCGGAGGAGCCATGGCCGCAGCAGGTGCGCGTCGGCTCTGGCGTGTTAGGGTGGGCGATGCTCGACGAGGTGCGCGTCTGGTTCGAGCTCTGGCGCGTGCTCAACGGCTTCCCGCCCAGCGTGCAGCCCGGCGACGCCGCGGCCAAGGACGGCGGGGCGGGGAAGAAATGATCGCCACCGTGCCGCTCGTCTGGGCGTTGCTCGTCGCGCAGGGAGGGACGACCGTCCCGTCCGCTCCCTCCGCCGACAGCACCCGCCCCTTCACCTTCGAGTCGTTCTATCGGTTGGTGGCGACCCACCACCCGGTCGTGCAGCAGGCGCGCCTGCTGGAGCGCATCGCCGACGGCGAGGTGCGCCAGGCCCGCGGGGCGTTCGACCCCACCGTCACCGGGTCGTGGGATCGCAAGACGTTCGACGGGACGCGCTACTACGACTATGTGGAGTCGGCGCTCAAGATCCCGACCCCGTTAGGCGTGGACGTGAAGCTCGGCTACGAGCGCACCGAGGGGCGGTACTTTGCCCCCGACCGGCGCACGCCGTCGGGCGGGCTGCTCTCGGCGGGGATCAGCGTCCCCCTTGGGCAGCGCATGCTCACCGACGAGCGTCGCAACGCCCTCGCACAGGCGAGGGCGTTGCGCGACTACGCGGTGGGGGAGCGCGCGGCGCAGGTGAACAAGTTCCTGCTGACGGCGGCCAAGCTCTACGGCGAGTGGTACGAAGCCTCGCGTCGCCAGCAGCTGGCCCGCGAGGCGGTGTCACTCGCCGACTTCCGTCTGCGTTCAGTGCGGAGCCGGGTGCGCCAGGGCGATGCGGCGGCCATCGACACGATCGAGGCGCGGTTGGAGTGGCAGCGCCGAACCGTGCAGCAGCTCGAGGCGACGGTCGACTATCGCAACGCGACCATCGTGATCGAGGGACTGCTCTGGAACGAACGTGGCGAGCCGGTGTCGCTCGATTCGCTTGCCTCCCCTTCGCTCGCCGGGCTCGAGGCGCAACCGATCGATTCCACGAGCGTCGCGCGCTGGCTCACCGTCGCCGAGCAGCGGCACCCCAGCGTGCGAAAGGTCGTGGCGAAGGTCAAGCAGGCCGAGTCGGAGCGGCTGTTCGCGGTGCAGCAGCGCTGGATCCCCCTGGCCGAGCTGTCGTACACGCCGATCGGTGCGCGCGACGAGGGGCTCTCCGCGCTCGGCGACGCCGCCGGGACGACAAACGACGCCAAGCTCGGCGCGGCGTTCAAGCTTCCGTTGCTCGCCTTGAAGGAGCGCGGGAAGTACGCGTCGGCGTCGGGAAAGCTCGAGCAGCAACGGTATGAACTCGCGCTCGTGCGGCGCGACATCGCCATTTCCGTGCGGACGGCGGCCAACGACCTGGCCGCGCTCGACACCCTGCTGCAGCTGCAACGCCAGGCGGTGCAGCAATCGCGACTGCTCCGCGACGGGGAGCAGCGGAAGTTCGAGAACGGGGAGAGCACGCTCTTCCTCGTGAATACGCGCGAGCGGCAGGTGATCGACGAGGAGCTCAAGCGCATCTCGCTCGAGGCCAAGTACGCGGCGGCGCGCGCCGCACTCGCCGTCGCCATCGGCGAGCCGGCCCGCCTCCCGGAGCGATAGGGGGCGAGCGGGACGGGACGCGGTGCGCCGGCCACGGCGCGCCGCTCAGCGTGCGCCCGCCACCGTGCGCCCACCAGCGTGCCCCCGCCACGGTACGCCGGCCACCGTGCGGCGGCCAGAGTACGCTGGCCACCGTGCGGCGACCACCCTGCGCCCGCCACGGAGCGTGCGACGGCGCGGTTAGTCGCCCCCAACGAGAATGCCCAGAGGGGGAAGGGGAAATTCCTTCATTGCGGGATTCGGGCGTCCGATACTCACCGATGACCCCCGGCGCCCGTGGCGCTGGAACCACCCCGTCCGTGAGCTCGGCATGAGCAACCCGACCACCGTTGTCGACGAATCAACCTCGCACGAGGAGACCCCGCCGCCCGAGATGCACGAGGCGCTCGCGCTGGTGCAGCGCATCGGGGGGCGCGACCTGCTGACCAAGGTCATCGGGCTCTTTCGCACGACGTCGGAGCAGCGGCTCGGTGCCATGCGCGCCGCCGTGGCCGGCGACGAGCGACAGCAGCTGAGCCGACTGGCCCATGCCATGAAGGGGAGCGCCGCACAGGTGGGGGCCGAGTCGCTGCGCGCCGTCTCGGCGGCGCTGGAGAAGGAGGCCGTTGGCCTCGGCCCCGCCGACCTGTCGGCCCGCATCGACGTCATGACCATCGAAGTCACCAACGCCTGGGGGCAGCTGGAAGCCTACGGTCGCATCGAAGGAGGCATCGCGTGAAGCGCATCGCGATCGTCGAGGACAATCCCGACAACCGGTTGCTCGCGCTGGCCCTGCTCGAGGGGCTGTACGAGTGTACGGAGTACGAGACCGGGATCGAGGCGCTGGAGGGACTGGAGCGCGATCTCCCCTCGCTCGTCCTGCTCGACATCTCGCTCCCCGGCATGGATGGCGTGGAGACGCTCGCCCACCTGCGTGCCAACCCGGCGCTCCGGCACCTGCCCGTGATTGCGCTGACCGCGCACGCGATGACCGGCGACCGCGAGAAGTACATCGCCGCCGGCTTCGACGACTACGTCACCAAGCCGATCGTCGACGAGTCGATCCTGTTGGGCGCCATCTCGCGCGCGCTGGAGGGGGCGTTCGCGCGCTAGGCGCTCGCCGCCTCGCGAACACCGCTATCCCATGATGACAGGGGCGCTGCAGCGCGAGCGAGTACTGGTCGTCGAGGACGATGACGTGACCGCCGCGGTCGTCATCGCGGCGGTCAGCGGTGGCGGTGACGGCGTCGATGCCCGGGCGGACTTTGAAGCGGACCGTGTGGCCTCGCTCGCGCAGGCGATCGAGCGGCTGCAACGCGAGCCATTCGCCGCCGTCCTGCTCGACCTCTCGCTCCCCGACAGCAGCGGGCTGGCGACGCTCGATGCGCTGCTCGACCTCGACCTCGACTGCGCGATCATCGTGCTCACTGCGCTCGACGACAGCGCCGTGGCACTCGAGGCGGTGCGTCACGGGGCGCAGGACTATCTCTTCAAGGGGCGCGTCGATCCCACCCTCATCCTGCGCTCGCTTCTCTACGCCATCGGGCGACATCGTGCCGAGGCGCAGCTGCGGCACGCGCAGCAGATGGAGGCGCTCGGCCGGCTGGCGGGAGGGGTCGCCCACGACTTCAACAACCTGCTCACGATCGTCATCGGCAACGCCGAGGCGCTCGAGCACGGGCTGCTGGAGCCGAGCGACGTCCCGACGGCCATCGGCGAGATCCGCCAGGCCGCGCGTCGCGCCGCCGAACTCACGCAACGCCTCCTCGCCCTCGGCCGTCAGCAGCAACTGCAGCCTCGGGTCATCGACGTGGGCGACGCGGTGGGGGCGATGGAGCCGATGCTGCGTCGCCTCGTCGGCGGTGACACGGTCTTCACGCTGGTCACCTCGGGGGGGACTCGCGGCGTGAAGGTCGACCCGACGCAGCTCGAGCAACTCGTCCTCAACCTGGTGCTCAACGCCCGTGAGGCGGTCCGCGCCGGCGGTCGCATCACCATCGAGGTGTCGCCGATCGACGTGCGCGAGGGCGAGGCGTGGAAGCCGCGGCTGCGCTCGGGACGCTACATCGGGCTGACGGTGCGCGACGACGGCGAGGGGATCCCTCCCGAGGTGCAGGCGCGCCTCTACGAACCGTTCATCTCGACCAAGGCGCCGGGGCGGGGCGCAGGGCTCGGGCTCTCGATCGTCTACGGCATCGTGCAACAGAGCGAGGGGGCGCTCCGGTGCGACTCGTCGTTAGGGCGGGGGACGACGTTCACCGTCGCCTTTCCGGAGGCGACCGAGCCGTCCTCCGTGGCGGCGCCGCTCATCGAGACGGCCCCCGATGCCGCACAGGGGGAGCTGATCCTCCTGGTCGAGGACGAGCAGGCGGTGCGTTCGCTCACGCGGCGCATCCTCGAACGCGCGGGCTACGCGGTGCTCGACGCGTCCTCCGGCGAGGAGGCGTTGGCGCTTTTCGCCCGCGACGGCGGTCGGGTGCGCCTCATCCTGACCGACGTCATGATGCCCGGGCTTCGTGGACCGGAGCTCGTCGTTGAGCTCGAGCGCCAGCGCCCCGGGCTCCCAGTGGTCTTCATGTCGGGCTATGCCGACGACGAACTCCTGCGGCGTGGCGCATTTCCGCACCACGTCGGCTTCCTCAAGAAGCCGTTCACGCACCTCGAACTCCTGGCGCTCGTGCGCGAGCACCTGCAGCGCGCGCGCGCCGCGGAGCCGCGCGCCATCGCGTAGCCGCACGGTCGGGCGACGCCCGCCGCCCGACCGGTCGAACGCCTAACGCCGCACCGCCTCGTGCAGGGCGATCCCGCCGAGCAGGTAGTCACGGCGCCGCACCACCGTGAACCCGGTGCGCTCCAGCGCCTGGTCGAAGCCGGCCGACGTGGTGAAGTGGCGGATCGAGTGCGCGATGTAGTTGTAGATGACGGGAGCACGGTGCCACCACCACCCCACCAGGCTCCCCGACAGGTGCAAGTAGCCGAGGAAGAGCTCGCGCCAGGCCGCCATCGGCGGACGGTAGAAGTCGAGCGTCAGCAGCACCCCACCCGGGCGCAGCACCCGGTGCAGCTCGGCCAACGCCGCCTCGTAGTCCGGAACGTTGCGCAGCGCGTACCCCGCCAGCACGACATCGACGCTGGCGTCGTTGAGCCACAGGCGCGTCAGGTCGCCCGTGGCGAAGTGCACGCGCGACGCATCGCGCGCCCGCACGCGTGCGAGGGCACGCTCGATCATGCCGCGCGCCGCGTCGACGCCGGTGACGGTCGCTTCCGGGCGCCGCCCGGCCGCGGCGAGCGCCAGATCCCCGGTACCGCATGCCACGTCGAGCACGTCGCACCGTTGCGGGGCGCGCGCGTCGAACCAGGCGATCAACTCCCGCTTCCACCGCGCATCCATCCCGAACGAGAAGAGCCTCGTGAAGGCGTCGTACCTCGGCGCGATGTGCTCGAACATCGGCGTCACGAAGTCCTGCTTGCGCGCCGGATCCCCGAGGTAGGTCGCCAGGTCGAGCGATGCCAGCGCCTGCGGCGACGGCGTCGCCCGGGCGGGCGAATCCGATCCGGGGGCGGGCGGAGGAACGGCGGGGTTCGGCGAGTGCATCAAGGAATGGAGGGGGAGGGATGCCGGGGAGTAGTTTATCTTGCGTGACCTGATCGGGGGGAGCACGCGCCCCACCGTCGAGCGCCCTCACGCCAACATCGCACCGGACATGTCCATCGGCGACACCCCGCCCACCGGGTGGACCTCGTTTGGCAGCACCAGCGCCGCCGGCACGCTCCCCGCCGAGCAGCTGGCGGCGACGGAGCTCCTGTCGTCCGACACGGCGATGTGGGCCATCGTCTTCGCCGGCGGGATCGGGTCGCGCTTCTGGCCGTTGTCGTCGCCGCACCGCCCCAAGCAGCTCTTGCGCCTGGTTGGCGATCGCCCGCTCATCGCCGAGACGGTCGGACGGCTCCATCCGCTCATCCCCGCCGAGCGCACCCTGGTCGTCACCTCGGACGATATCGCCGCGGCCATTCACGGCGCGATCCCCGAGATCCCCGAGGCCAACCTGCTCGTCGAGCCGCGCCCGCTGGGCACAGCGGCGGCGCTGGCGTGGGGGGCCCGGGAAGTCGCCAAGCGTGCCGGTCCCAACGCGCTGCTGTGCGCGCTGCACGCCGACCTCGCCATCGCCTTCCCCGATGCCTTCCGCCACACGTTGCGCCAGGGCGGGGCCGTGGCGGCGCGCGAGGACCTCATCGTCTCGGTGGGGATCAGTGCGGTGCGACCGGAGCCCGGCTTCGGCTACCTGGTCGTCGGCGATGCGCTCGCGATCGACTTCCCGCTTGCGGCTGGCGGCCCGGCCTTCGTCGAGCGCTTTGTCGAGAAGCCCGAGGCCGACCTCGCCGCCGCGATGTGCGCCGAGGGGGCGCTCTGGCACTCCGGCGTCGCCCTCGCCCGCGCCAACCTCATCCTCGAGGCACTGGCGCTGCACACCCCCGAGGTCGCCCCCGTCCTCGAGGCGGCCGATCTCACCGATCACGATGCCTTCGCCGCCAACGTGCGCTCCATCTCGCTCGAACGCGGGCTCTTCGAGCGCATCGGGCGCATGGCGGTCGTTCCCGGCGACTTCGGATGGGACGACGTCGGCACCTGGGCCTCGCTCAAGCGCGCCCGCGACCTCGACGACGACGGCAACGGGGCCATCGGCGATGTGCACTTCGTCGACGCCAGTGGCAACGTCGTGCACGCCGAAGGGGCGTCCGTCGTGCTCTACGGCGTGGAAGGGCTGCTCGTCGTCTCGCTCCCCGGGGTGACCTTCGTGACGACGCTCGATCGCGCCGCCGACCTGCGCCCGCTGCTCGACCAACTGCCTGACGAGTTGCGTCGGCAGCTCCCGCGCGAGGAGTAGCGCGCCGGGCGTTGTCTGCCTGGCGGCGTGCGTGGACTCAAGAACGGCTCACGCGAAGGCGCGAAGCCGCGAAGCCGGAAGACGCGAGCCGCGGCACCCATACCGCAGGTTCTCTTCGCGCCTTCGCGGCTTCGCGTGACCGCCGTTGATCTCACTTGAACCTCCCCCCCGCCGCCGCCGCCACGAGCGCATGCGCACCTACCGCATCCGCGCCAACTCCGCCTCGGCCGCGAGATACCCGAACGACGCCCACTGCCCCCGCGCGCTCACGATACGCCGGAAGATCGTCTCGGCCTCGGCGCGCCGCCCGTTGTACAGGTGCCAGTTCCCCACGCCGTACGCGGTGGTGATGTCCTCCAGTCCACCGTCGGTCCCAAAGCGCCCCAGCAGTTCCCCGGGGGTGAGTTCACCCTTGTACAGCAACAGCAGCTTGTGGTACGCCCCGTTCTCGATGATGTCCATGTCCTTGCGGATCGGGACGAGCACCTTGGCCGCCTCGCCGTTCCGCCCGAGGCGACGCAGCGTCATGTACAACCAGTGGCTGCTGGCGACGAGCATGTCGGGGTTGCCGCGTGAGGCGGTGACATCCTCCTGGTACAGGGGCAACGCCTTCGCGAAGTCCCCATTGAGGTAGTACGCGAGTGCCAGGTGATAGCGGATGTTCCCCTTGAGCGTCGACGTCGGGATGTTGCGTGCGTTCGGCTGCCCGTCGGGTTCGACCTCGTCGGGCGCATGCTTCGTCAGGTCGTACGCCTTCTCGAGGTCGGCGATCGCCTTGTCGAGCTGGCGCGTGCTGATGTAGCGGTGCCCGCGATGCCGATAGAAGCGCGCGTCGCCCGGGAACGTCGCGATCCCGTCGCTGAAGATCGCGATCGCCTCGTTGAAGCGCCCGGGATAGGCGGTGCGCCGTCCGTACCAGATGATCGAGTCGGCATTCGCCGGCGTGCGGCGCCACGCCGAGCGCGCATCCGCCAGCTGCTGCTCCATCCGCGCCAGCGTTGCGGCTGGCGGAACCGCGCGCGACAGCGGTTCGCCCGTGAACGCGATCGCCTCGACCACGCGTTCGCCCGGCGCTCCCTTGAGGTGGCGGTCGAAGAAGGCGACCAACCGGTCGTGGAAGTCGACGAAGTCGGCGGGGGTTGTCGACGGCGTCCCGTGCCCGCCGTTCATGTAGTTCACCCACGTCACGTCCTTCCCCAGGCGACGCAGGGCGTAGAACATCTCGCGCGTGTTGTCGGCCGGCACGTTCGGGTCCAGCGCGCCGGTCATCAGGAGCAGCGGCGTGGTGATGCGGTCGGCGAACATCACCGCCGAGTGGGCGACGTACTTCTGGGGCTGCTGCCAGAGCGTCGCCCCCAGTCGATCCTGGCTCTTCTCCGCCGCATGGATGTTGCGCACCCCTAAGCGCGGAGAGTCGGTGTAGAACGAGATCATGTCCACCTTCCCCGAGATGTTGGCCGCGGCGCGGAATCGCTTGGTCTGGGTGATGAGGAGGTTGGTGGCATACCCGCCGTAGCTCGTCCCGAAGACGCCAAGCCGGGCGGAATCGGCGATCCCCGCCTCGATGAGGTGGTTGGCGGCCGCCGTCACCCCCTTGGCCCACGCCTCTCCCGGAAAGCCCGTCTCGAAGCCCACGCTCGGCTTCACCACCACATAGCCGCTGGCCGTGAGCACGTTGATCGTGGGGTCGAAGGTGTCGTCGAAGAACTCCTCGTAGATGTTGAACAGCGTGGGGTAGCGTTTGCTGGCGTCGTAGTCAGCTGGGAGGTAGGCGACGCCGTAGCGCGTGGCGCCGTCCATGTCGTGGTAGGTGATGAGACGGGTGCGGGCGAACGCCTTGCCGGCGAGCTGCGGGTTGCCGTCGGTCACGCGCCGCGCGTTGCGCATGCCGGCGTCGGCGACATACAGCTCCTGCGGACGGTTCCCCTCGCCTGACGAGTAGACGAGCACGTCGCCTGCCTTGGCGAGGCGCACTCCGCCGTACAGGCGCGTGTCCTTCACCAGCTCCTGCAGCGTCTTGCTCTCCCGATCGTAGCGGGCGACGCCGCGTCCCCATTCCGTGCGGCTGGCGATGCTGAAGTAGAGGTGCCGTCCGTCCGCGCTCCAGTCGATCGGCTGGTAGCGTGGCGCCGTCCCGGAGTCGCTGGTCGCCACCACCCGTGTGCGCGGCGCACCGTCGGCAGGTGCAACCCAGAATCCCTCGCGATTGGAAAGGAGCAGGGCATCGCCGCGCGGCGACCAGCGCACCACGGTGAAGCGCTGCGCCTCGCGATCGGCGCGTGCGGCGGCACTGGTGTCAGTCGCCGCGCGGCCGGTGCTGCTGGCGGCCGAGTCGGGGCCTGCGAGCTGGCGGGCTGGGGAGCCCCCACCGGCTCGCTGCACCCAGACCTTCCCCTCGCGGCTCCACGCGAGCTGCCGCCCGTCGCTGGACCAGGCGAGCGTGACGCCCTTGAGCGAGGGGAGGACGACCTGCGCCGCCTCACCCGCCACGCGCGCCATCAATCGGCGCTCCGTCCCGAAGATGACGTCGTAGTCGGTCTGCCGGGTGATGTCGTCTTCCCACGTCACCAACGAATCGTCCTCGCTCACCTGGTACGCGCTGATCATCCCCTCCGGGAGCAGTTCGCGCGGCTGGCTGGTGACTGCGTCGAGCGAGTAGACGGCGCGGACGTTTCCCTCGCGGCGCAGGCGGTCCCATGCCAGGAACGGGTCGCGCCCGTCCTGCACGAAGACCGGCCCCTGCGTCATGCGGGCGAACTCCGCGGTCACGCGCCCCCGCCAGCGGTCGCGGCGCAGTGCGACGATCACGCGCGTGCCATCGCGGCTCCACCGCACGTCGCTGTTCTCGGCCACGTACCATCCGGCCGGGACGGTGAGCGTCCGCGTACGTCCGCTGACGCGGTCCCAGATGAGGGGCTGGAGTCGGTCACCGCCCAGGGCGAGGAGGGCGAGTCGGCTGCCGTCGTGCGACCAGACCGGGGATCGCAGCACGCGCGGCTCACTGAAGACCGCCTGGTGCTGTCCGGTGGCGGTGTTGATGCTGACGAGGCGCGCCACCGCCGGGCGGATGTACGAGGGGTCGCCGTCGCGCCGGACGTCGGTTCCGAAGCCGTCGGCGCGGGTTTGCTGCAGGACCGCGAGCCAGCGCCCGTCATCACTCAGGTCGGCCACCTGGCTGGTGACGATCTGCAGAAGGTCGGTGGCGGTGACTGGCGCGATCGGGCGCTCGAACCGGGCCTGGGGACTCGTCGACTGCGCGCGGACCCCGTGCAGCGGGGTGAGGGCGAGGGCGAATTGCGCGAGGGCGGTGAGCGTGAGGAGGGCGGCGCTGGAGCGCGGTGCGGTCCGAGTTCGCATGGGGGCGGCAGGCGGCGGGGGGAAGTCAGACGAGCAGGGTGGCGCGAATCGACGGTTTCGTGAGGTGCCTGACGAGCGACGGGGCCTGGCGGGTGGGACGAGCCGTCAAGCGGACGCTCGGGGTAACATCTCCCCCGCATTTCGGCAATAGGGGATCACACATGCAACGCGCTAATCCGCCATGAGGAAAACCCTCATTGTCAAGTCCCGCAACGGGATGCGCCGGTTGTCGCGAAATTTTCTTGACACTCCGGAGACAGTTTCCGAGGTTTGGCCACTCGCAGAAATGCGCCGCAGGACGATTCCTGGCTAGTGATGAGCGGATGAACGGGTTCGCCTCGCCCGGTCTGGTCGTCACCTTTTCTGCGAGTCAATCGGTTCCCCCCCAACATCGGGAGGTTTTTGTGCGCAGGTTCTTTGTCCTTGCAGCAGCTCTGCTCGCGACGTTCGCCATGCCGGCGAGCGCGCGGGCGCAAACGCGTGAAGTCACCGGCAAGGTGACTGTCGCCGGCAGTGGCAATCCGCTTCAGGATGCCATCGTCGGGACGGTCGGTGCCGTGGGCGGCGCGCGGACGAACGAGCGGGGCGAGTTCCGCCTCCGCGTGCCGAACGGCGACGTCACCGTCCAGGTGCGCGCCATCGGCTACAAGCGCCAGACGGTCCGTGTGTCGGCTTCGCAGACCACCGCCGACTTCGCGCTCGAGAAGGACGTGCTCCAGATCGAGGGCGTGACCATCACCGGTGCCGCCACGACGATCGAAAAGAAGAACGCCGCAACGGCGGTGGCCTCGGTGAACTCCGAGGAGTTGGCCCGCGTCCCGGCGCCCGCGCTCGAGAGCGCGCTGCAGGGTAAGGTCGTCGGTGCCAGCATCAACATGAACAACGGCGCCCCGGGCGGCGGTGGTCAGGTGCAGATTCGCGGCGCCTCGTCGCTGATCGCCAACTCGCAGCCGTTGTTCGTTGTGGACGGCGTCATCATCTCCAACGCCACGCGCTCCAACCGCATGGCGGTGGTCACCGGCTCGCTCAATGCCGGCGAAGAGAACGGCACCAACCGTCTCGCCGACGTCAACCCCAACGACATCGAGAACATCGAAGTCCTCAAGGGTGCAGCGGCCAGCGCCATCTACGGCTCGCAGGCCACCAACGGCGTCGTCGTCATCACCACCAAGCGTGGCTCGGCCACGGCGCCGCGTTTCAACTTCACGCAGCGGGTCGGGACGTTCCAGGCGCAGCGCCTTCTTGGGTCGCGCCAGTTCCAGTCGCTCGACCAGCTCACCGCGCTCGGCCTCGGCGCCGAAGCGACGGCCGCTGCGACCGCCGCGTGCAACCCGAAGTGCCCCTACTTCGATTACCAGAAGCAGCTCTACGGCCAGGTCGATCCGTCGTTTGAGAGCGTCATCTCCCTAACGGGTGGCGTGAACAGCACGCGCTACTTCTTCTCGGGGATGGACAAGCAAGAGGCAGGCGTCATCAACAACACCGGCGCCCGTCGTCAGTCGCTGCGCGCGAACCTCGATCAGGCGATCGGTAGCAAGGTCACGGTGAGCCTTGGCGCCAACCTGCTGCGGTCGTTCTCGCAGCGCGGCATCTCCAACAACGACAACGCGCTCTCGTCGCCGATCTACTCGTTCGGCTACACGCCGGCCGTCGTCGACCTGCGCCAGAAGGATGCGACCGGACGTTTCGTCCTGAACCCCTTCCCGGCCACGCTGAGCACCTCGAATCCGTTCCAGACGATGGAGACGATGCTCAACAACGAGGACGTGTATCGCCAGATCTTCTCGAGCCGCATCAACTACGCGGCGCTCTCGACTGGCAGCAACAACGTCAACTTCTCCTTGCAGGCCGGTGCGGACCGCTTCTCCAGCGAGAACTACCTCTACGCGCCGCAGGAGCTCCAGTTCCAGCGCGCCGGGACGGTGCAGGGCGGGCAGTTCCCGGGGACGATCATTCAGGGGAACGGCACGAACCTCTTCAGCAACGTGACGGCGTCGGGGACGTGGAACAACAGCACGTTCTCGTGGCTCAACGCCACGACCTCCGCTGGTGTGCAGTACGAAAGCCGCAGCCTCAACGACTACAACGTCATCGGGCGCGGCCTTGGCCCGGCGCAGAAGAACGCGGCCGGCGCAGCGAACACCACGGTGTCGCATAACCAGCAGCTCATCCTGAACCAGGCGTTCTTTGCCCAGGAAGAGCTCCTCATGTTTAACGAGCGCCTGTACCTCTCCGGCGCCGTTCGCGGCGAGCGTTCCAGCGTGAATGCCGATCGCGAGAAGATCTTCTACTTCCCGCGTGTCAGCGGCTCCTATCGCTTTGCCGCCCCGATCAAGGGCGTCACCGAAGTGAAGCTTCGCGCTGCGTACGGTGAGTCGGGCAACCAGCCGAACTTCGGCGAACGCGATCTCACGTTCGCGTCGTACGGCCTCATTGGCGGCCTAGCCGGCTTTGGCATCCCGGGGACGATCGGCAACACGACGGTCACCCCCGAGCGCCTGAAGGAAATCGAGTACGGCATCGACGCCGGCTTCCTCTCGGATCGCATCCGCCTCGAAGCCACGTACTATGACCGCAACATCGTCGACCTGCTGGTTCGTCCGACGCTGGCTCCGTCTTCCGGCATCACCACCACGACTGTCAATGGTGGCGAGATGAAGGCGACTGGCGTGGAACTCGGCGTCACCACGGTGCCGGTGCAGACCGGCAACTTCCAGTGGACGTCGCGCGCCACGTGGTACCAGAACAAGGCCGAGATCACGTCGTTCCCCGACGGCGTGAAGCCGTTCCGCGACAACACGGCGGCCCGCGGCTTTGGCAATGCCTACGGCCAGCTCTTCTACACGCCGGGGCACACCGTCTCGACCATCTGGGGCAACGCGCTCATCAATGGCGTGCAGACGACGCAGACGCCGCTGGCCGACGCCAACCCGCGCTACGTGATGTCGTTCTCCAACGACTTCAACTACAAGCGGTTCAACGTCAACATGCTCATCGACTACCGCCGCGGCGGCACGTTGTCGAACATGACGAAGAACCTGTTTGACGAGGGTGGCAACTCGTGGGACTACGACGAGAAGTCGCCGGAAGACGGCGTGCCGCTTGGCGAGTACCGCTACAACACATGGAATGGCGGCCGCACGACCGCGATGTATCTGGAAGACGGCTCGTACACGAAGATCCGCGAGATCAACGTGTCGTACGACCTGCCGCAGAGCTGGTGGTCGGTGGTGCCGGGGGCCCGCTCGGGGCGCATGTCGCTCGCCGCGCGTAACCTCTTCATCATCTCGGGCTACAACGGCTTCGACCCCGAAGTGAACAACGGCGGTGCCTACGTCGTGCGCTTCGTCGACCTGGCGCCGTTCCCGCCCACCCGCTCGTTCTTCTTCTCGGTCGATCTCGGCTTCTAACCGATGACGTTCCGACTCAATCAGACTTCAGCGAGCACTCGCTCGATGGGAGATCGTATGCGCATGAGGTCCATTGCGCTCCTCGGAGCGCTCACGTTCAGCGTCGTCGGGTGCAACGCCGACAAGCTCAACGTGCCGAACTACAACGCGCCCAGCGTCGACGCCTTGTCGAAGGATCCCAACGGGATCCAGCTGTTGGCGACGGGAATCCTCGTTTCGGAGCGTGGCGCGCTCGCGGGCTACAACCGCGACGTCGGCATCTTCGGACGCGAGGTGTACAACTACTTCACGACCGACGCCCGTAACGTGTCGAACTACCTGGTGGGGTTGGCCAACCCCCAGCGTCTCGATCCGGGTGGTTTCGCCAGCGGCAACTGGGCTGGCCGTTACCAGAACATGAAGAACGCGCTTGCCATCGTCGACGCGGCCAACGCCTCGAACCTGAGCGCGGCCCAGAAGTCGGCGGTCGAAGGATGGGCCAAGACGTGGTACGCGCTGGATTTGCTGTACCTCATCGCGACGCGCGACTCGATCGGCGTCCCGACCGAGATCCCGAGCACGCCGAGCACGCCCGCGCCGTTCGTGGCCCGCGCGCAGGTGTACCAGCGCATCATCGCCACGCTCGACACGGCGAAGACCAAGCTGGCAGCTGGTGGTGCGGCGTTCCCCTTTGCCATGCACTCCGGCTTTGCGGGGTTTGACACGCCGGCCAACTTCCTCAAGTTCAGCCGGGCCCTCGCCGCCAAGGCCAACGTGATCTACGGCTCGCTCGGCTGCGGCAACACCTGCTACGCGGCCGCCGTGACCGCGCTCGGCGAGTCGTTCCTCTCCACCACGGCGACGTTGGCGTCGCTGAACACGGGGCCGCAGCACATCTATTCAACGGCCACCGGTGACGCAACCAACGCCAACTCGTTCGTGCAGCAGAACTTCATCTACGCACACAAGCAGGCCGTCACGATCGCCCAGAAGCAGGCCGATGGCGTGACGCTCGACGACCGCGTGGCCCGCAAGCTCGTCAAGCTTGCGACGCCGGTCTTCCCGCCGCTCAACACGAACATCGCGGCGGAGTATCGCTTCGACATCTGGCAGACCCCGAGCTCGCCGGCCGCCATCATCCGCAACGAGGAGCTCCTCCTCCTGCGCGCTGAGGCGCTGTGGGCACAAGGACAGACGGGTCCGGCGCTTGCCGACCTCAACCTCGTGCGCACCACGTCGGGCAAGCTACCAGCCCTTGCGGCGCTCCCCACGGGTGCGGCTGGCCTGGACCTGATCGCGTATGAAAAGCACCAGTCGCTCCTGTTCGAAGGATCGCGCTGGGTCGACATGCGTCGCTGGGGTCGCCTCGGTCAGCTGCCGATCGACACGCCAGGGATGTTCGTCGCCAAGGTCATGCCGATCCCGCAGGCGGAGTGCGATGCGCGCCGCCCGGTCGGGGCGCCGGCGAGCGTCACGCCGCGTGGCTGCGAGGGGAACCTCTAGTCCGCATTAGTTTTCTCTCTTGTAGGACCTGCGGCCGCTCTCAGGTGAGAGCGGCCGCAGGTCTTTATTACGGTGAATTGCTGCCTGGTTTGCTCAAAGCTCAAACAGAGGGCAAGGTGTTCGTTGCAGCACGATCGTAGACAGAGTTCACACGTGTGGGTTGGAACGATCAGTAGTCATCGAAATTCGGAAGGTGCCACATGGAGTCAGAGTACGACTTCTTACCTGAGCACCAGTCTCTGGAGTAGAAGTGATGGTGACCCGGCGCGTACTTCGCCGAATCCGTCCCATTGTTGGGGCCTGGAAACTTGGTGGTATCCCGGTACGTGGTCTCTTCCATTCGCATGGTGCCGAGAACACCGCACACGCTGAAGCCAGCAGTGCCGCCATAGCTTGGCCAGTCCGGCCCTTTCACGAACATCGCGCCGCTCTGGTAGGAAGGATAGTTAGGCGCGTGATCTTCGTTGATGAGCACCTTGGCGCGCGCGTAGGCCACGTAGCTAGGCATGTCTATCGCGAACGTAGTGGAATCTCGACCTGATTTTGTCTGATACGAGTTTCCGCACACGTCGAAGCGATCGCAGTACTCGACATGCCATTCATAGAAGTATGGGCCTCCGGCTCCACCTGAGACGCTGTTTACCCAGAAGTCCTTGTGGCTGCCATAGGTAGCCTTGGGGCTCCAGTTGTAGCTGGCGGTAATGGTAGTGCCAGACGGAGCTGTAGGATTGTCGCCGGAATCCATCAAGAGTCGTGACAGTGAAGGAAACTCAAGAGCAGAAGGAATCGGCGTGCTGTCGATGGAACTGCTGCATGCGGTAGTCGCGAGAGCGATCGCGCTCAGTGCGATCCGTCGTGAATGTGGTCGCATGATCTCTCCTGGTCAGGCGTCGTAGGTTGCGCGGCCTCGTCTATGAGGCGCGCACACGGCAGCTGCAGTGCGCTAGCACGGTAGTGTGCTTTGTCTCGGCATGCTGTGCGCCTGCGCACGCGAGGTACATGCGAAGGCTGCGCCCGCTTGCAGGTGGCGGAGTCGAGTATGGGCAGATGGCGATGCGGAGAGCCGGCGCGCTGAGCGAACGCCGCGCGAGCGCCGAACGATGCACGCTGGGGTGCGAGTGGTGCCACGTTAGGCAAGCCCGGCCGGCGGCGCGTGTCTGTCGACAACCCCGGCGTAAGCGCACAGGTCGGGCGCTCGTGAGAGTTGTCGTGCTGCCTGCGTTGCGCAGAACCGTGAGGCGATTGACCGACGCCTCCGGACTCTCGACTGGACATCTGGCCGACCCAGACCTCGCCGGTGGCCATCATCCGCAACGAGGAGCTCCTCCTCCTGCGGGCCGAGGCGCTGTGGGCGCAGGGCCAGACCGGCCCGGCACTCGCCGACCTCAACATCGTTCGCACCACCTCGGGCAAGCTCGCGCCGCTCGCCTCGCTCGCCACGGGCGCGACTGGTCTCGACGCGCTCATGTACGAGAAGCACCTGTCGCTCCTTTTCGAAGGGACGCGTTGGGTCGACATGCGCCGCTGGGGCCACATCGGGCAGCTGCCGATCGACCGCGCCGGCCAGTTCGTCGCCAAGGTCATGCCGATCCCGCAGGCGGAGTGCGATGCACGCCGTCCGATCGGGGCGCCGGCCTCCGTCCTGCCGCGCGGCTGCGAGGGCAACCTCTAGTCGCACGGTTCGATCCTGTTCCACGGTTGCAGCCGGCGGCCGGTCCCTTCGGGGGCCGGCCGCTCGGCATTTGTGGGGACTCGGGGGCGTTAGGCGGCGGGGCGACGTGCGCTCCCTCCGGGGCCGGCGTGCCGATCGCCGTCGCAGGGGTCGGCGTCGCAGGGGGCTGCGTCGCAGGGGGCTGCGTCGCAAGCGCCCCCATCGCTCGGGTCGGCGACGCGCCGGCGACCGATGAAACGTGCGCGCCTCGGGTGCGTAGATTCCATCATGGCCGCCGCTTCTCCCATCGCCGCCCCCAACGCCACCCTCCCCGCCACACGACGGGGCTACTGGCACGAGAGCCGCTCTCCGCGCTACTCGCTGACCTTCGCCATCCCGCTCCTCGTACTCTACGAGGCGCTCGCCGCCGCGCTCTCGCAGGACGCCAACGGTGTGCGCAACGGCGCCGACGTCCTCCTCAAGTCGGCCTTCCAGGCGGTGCTCGGCGGGCGCGGACAGCTCGTTTTCGGCGTGGTCCTCGTGGGGACCATGGTCGCGTTCATCGTGCGCGACCTGCGGCGTTCACCCGGTGGGCTCAAGGGCTCCACTTTCGTCGGGATGCTTGTCGAATCGGTCGTGCTAGCGGCGCTCTTCGGCACCGTGGTGGGCCTCCTGACCGCGCAGCTGGTGGGTGCACTGGTTGGCGGCGGTCAGGCGACCGGGTTGGCGATGGGCGCGCTGGATGGCGTCGGATGGCCCACCGCGCTGATGGTCTCGTTGGGAGCCGGGCTGTACGAGGAACTCCTCTTCCGCGTGATCCTGGTCTCGGTCCTCCTCTGGTCGGCCAAGAAGCTCTTCGGATGGGGGCCCGTCGCCTCGGGCATCTTCGCCACGCTCACGGCGGCGCTGATCTTTTCGGCCTTCCACTACGTGGGACCATTCGGCGATCGACTGGAGCTGGGAAGCTTCGCCTTCCGCGCCATCGCCGGTGTGGCGTTCAGCGCGCTGTACATCGTGCGCGGCTTTGGGATCACGGCGTGGACGCATGCGCTGTACGACGTGATGCTGCTGGTCACGCGCGGGTAGCGCTGGTGTTCGGCTCCTCCTCGAGTCGAAGCGCGACGTCCGCAAGGAAAAGCTCGACACGGAGGTTCACGGAGGTAACACGGAGGTTCACGGGGGAAAGCACTGCCGTGGTACGGTGCGCAGACGTACCCCGCGCTCGACAACCTCCGTGAACCCCCGTGTATCCTCCGTGAACCTCCGTGTCTTGCTTTTGAACGTCTATCGCCCCGCGCGCCGCCGGAGATTGCGCCCGCCCCCCCGCGTCGCGAGGTTCCGGTAGGCGGCCCGCGCCCGGGCCCTCACGTCACCACGACCTCGACATGTCCCGATACCTCCATCGCGCCTCATCCACGCGCGTCTTCGCGCTCGCGCTCGTGTCCGCCGCGGCCACGCTCACTGCCTGCTCGCGCTCGGCGACGATCGCCAACGGCGGCGCCACGCCGTTTCGCAGCACGACGGTCGACTCCGCCTACGTGCTCTCGCTCCTGACGGCGCTCTCGCACGACTCCATGGCTGGCCGAATGACCGGCGCGCCGGGCTCCGCACGCGCGGCCCGCATGATCGGCGAGCAGATGCAGCGCATCGGACTTACCCCGGCGGGTGATTCGGGCTTCTTCCAGCGGGTTCCGCTCTATCAGGTGCAACGCACCATGGGGAACCAGACGCGCACGGTGCCGGCGCTGGCCGCGTCGTTCGCGGCGCTGGATACCATCTCCGCCGCGCGCCGCCTCACCGGGGTGAACGTGGTCGGCGTGATGCGCGGGAGCGACGCCGCGCTGGCCGGCGAGGCCATCCTGGTCGATGCGCATTACGATCACCTGGGCACCACCACCGCCGTCGACGGCGATTCCGTCTTCAACGGCGCCGATGACGACGCCTCGGGGACCATCGCCGTGCTGGAGATTGCCCGCGTCCTGGCCGCCGGCCCGCGCCCCAAGCGCACCATCATCTTCGCCGCCACCACCGGCGAGGAAGTCGGCTTGTTAGGCACGCGCTGGTACATCCAGCACCCCGTGCACCCGCTTGACCGCACCGTGGCCAACCTCGAGATCGAGATGATCGGGCGACCGGACTCGCTCGCCGGCGGGCGAGGGAAGGGGTGGCTCACCGGCTACGAGCGCTCGACGATGGGCGAGGCGCTGGCGGCGGCCGGGATTCCGCTCGTCCCCGACAAGCGCCCCGAGCAGAACTTCTTCATGCGGAGCGACAACATCGCCTTTGCGCGCCTCGGCATCCCGGCGCACACGCTGTCGTCCTTCAACCTGCACGCCGACTACCACCGGCGCACCGACGATGCGTCGCGCGCCGATGCCGGGCACATGGCGCAGGTGATCGACGCGGCCGCGCGCGCCGTGCGCCTCCTGGCCGACGGCCCCAAGCCGGAGTGGAAGCCCGGCGGGCAGCCCGGCCCGGCCGCGCCGCGCCGCCAGTAGCTCGCACGCCGTCGTTCGTCGATCGTCGCTCGCCGCCCGCAGCCCACACGTCATGTCGCACGACACCACGCACGCGTTGCACCTGGAGACGGTTGCCGTCCACGCCGGCCACGCCCCCGATCCCACCACCGGGGCCGTGGCCGAGCCGTTGCACCTGTCGACGACCTTCCTGCGGGCCCCCGACGGGACCTACCCGAGCGGCTACGTCTACTCGCGCGATCGCACCCCCAACCGCTCCGCCCTCGAGACGGCGCTCGCCGCGCTCGACGGGGGCGCCGACGCGGCGGCGTTCTCGTCGGGGCAGGCGGCGGTGGCGGCCGTCCTGCAGTCGCTCGCCCCGGGCGATCACGTGATCTGCCCGAACGCCGTGTACTACGGCACCAAGAAGCTCCTCGCGCAGGTCTTTGCCCCATGGGGGCTCGAGTATTCGATCGTCGACACGACCGACCTCGAGGCCGTGCGCGCGGCGGTTCGTCCGCGCACGACCCTCGTGTGGGTCGAGACGCCGTCCAACCCCACCTTGGCCATCACCGACATCGCCGGCTGCGCCGCCATCGCCCACGCGGCGGGGGCCCGCCTTGCGGTCGACAACACCTGGGCCACCGCGCTGGGGCAGCGGTCGTTGGCGTTAGGCGCGGACCTGGTGATGTACTCGACCACGAAGTACTACGGCGGCCACTCCGACACGCTGAGCGGCGCCCTCGTGACCGCACGCGCCGACGACCTGTGGGAACGCATCCGCCTGGTGCAAAGCTCGGTGGGCTCCGTCGCCGCTCCCTTCGACTGCTGGCTCGTGCACCGCGGCATCGCCTCGCTCCCCTGTCGCCTGCGCCAGCACACCCACAACGCCGAGATGGTCGCGGCGTTCCTCGACTCGCACGCACGCGTCGAGGCCACGCACTATCCGGGGCTCCCCGCCCACCCGGGGCACGCCGTCGCCGCTCGCCAGATGCAGCTCTTTGGCGGGATGGTCTCGTTCCAGGTGCAGGGGAGCGCCGCCGACGCGCTGGCCGTCGCCGGCCGGCTCCGGATCTTCACCCAGGCCACATCGTTAGGTGGCGTGGAGAGCCTCGTCGAACATCGCAAGTCCGTCGAGGGGCCCGAGTCCCCAACCCCAGACAACCTCCTCCGCCTCTCCGTCGGCCTCGAACACGCCACCGACCTGGTCGAGGACCTTCGGCAGGCGCTGGGGTAGGAAGGGCGCCCGATCCAAAGAGCGATGGCAGGGTGAAGCACGGCAGTCGAAGATGAGCCCCTCGGCATCTCCACGCCGCGTGATCTCTAGAAGCTGTCACTCGTCTTCCCGTCTTCTCGTCTTCTCGTCTTCTCGTCTTCGCGTCCTCGGTGTCCCATGGATGACCGCAAGTCCCAATACCTCTACGGCTTCGCCGCCCTCGGCCTCAGCATCGCCCTCGGCCTCTTCTTCGTCTCCGGCGCCCTCAAGGACATTCGCCGCGGCAATGAAGAGGTCACCGTCACCGGCTCGGCCCGCCGCCCCATCCGCTCCGACTTCGTCGTCTGGCGGCTGAGCGTCGCCGTGCAATCGGCGTCCATTCAAGCAGCGTCGGCCGAGCTCACGCGCGGCACCGACCGCGTGCGCGAATTCCTCAAGGCCGAGGGGGTCAACGATTCGCTCCTCACGGTCAAGCCGGTCGAGGCGATGGGGATCTCCGAGACGCTCCCCGATGGGCGCGAGACGGGGCGCGTCATCGCCACCCGCCTCTCACAGGCGTTCGAGATCCGCAGCCGCGATGTCGATGGGATCACCCGCGTCTCCCAGCGTGCCAGCTCCCTCATCGCCGACGGCGTCCCGCTCCAGGCGTCGTCGCCGGAGTACCTCTACACCAAGCTCGCCGACGTGCGCGCCGGCCTCCTCGAGGACGCCACGCGCGACGCCAAGCAGCGCGCCGAGGCGATCGCCAAGAGCTCGGGTGCCACGGTGGGCGCCGTGCGCGACGCGCGCATGGGCGTCTTCCAGATCACCCCCCGCTTCTCCACCGAAATCAGCGACTACGGGGTGAACGACGTCAGCAGCATCGACAAGGACGTCACGGCGGTGGTGCGGGCGACGTTTCAGCTGCGGTGAGGTAGGCGGGCAGTCGAGTCCTTCTTACGGGGGCACTGCCGAGAAGCGGGACACGGAGGTGCACGGAGGTCACTCGGGGGTTCACGGAGGAAGTTCCGGCGCGCGCCGATCTCCTCCGTGAACCCCCGTGTGTCCCCCGTGCCCTCCGTGTCCCGCTTTGGGATGCCGTGGTCGCCCTACGCGTCCAGCGCCGTGCGCAAGACCGCGTCCAGCTCCTCCACCCGAAACGGCTTCTGGATGCACGCCGTGACGAAGCCCGGCGCAAAGCGGCCACTGACCTCGCTCTCGCTGAAGCCCGACATGAGCACGATGGGGAGCTCCGAGTCGATCGCGCGGATCGCGGCGACCAGCTCCTCGCCCCCCATCCGCGGCATCGTCAAGTCGATCACCGCCAACTGCACCGCGTCGCGTTCGCGCCGGTAGGCGTCGAGCCCCTCCACGCCGTCGGTGGCCACGCACACCTGGTAGCCGTGGCGCTCCAGCATCGCACGCGACACCTCGCACACCGTCGGGTCGTCGTCGACGACGAGGATCACGCCGCTCCCGCGCAGGTCGCCCTCGCGCGCCGCCGGGGTCCGGTTCGTCCCGGGCGTCCCTGGGACGCTCACGGGGAAGAGGACGCGAAAGGTCGTCCCCTCGCCGGGGGTGCTGTCCACGGTGATCGTCCCGTGGTGGCCGCGCACGATGCCTAACGTCGCCGCCAACCCCAGTCCGCGCCCGGTGAACTTGGTCGAGAAGAACGGGTCGAAGATGCGCTGCATCGTCTCCGGCGTCATCCCGATCCCCGTGTCCGCCACCTCCACGAAGGCGTACACCCCTTCGTCGAGGTCGTAGTCCATGTACGGCGATTGCAGTGCCTCACGATCGGCCCACATCACTCCGGTGCGCAGCGCGATCGTCCCGTTCTCTCCCGACAGCGCGTCCGACGCGTTCGTGATCAGGTTCATCACCACCTGTCGCACCTGCGTCGCGTCGGCCTCCACCGGCGGTACCTCACGCCCGAAGTCGAACTGCAACGACGCCTTCTTCGAGATCACCGTCTGCAGCAGGTGCGCCATCTCCGACACCAGCGCCGAGAGGTCGAGCGGGCGCACCACGAAGCGCCCGCGCCCGGAGTAGGCGAGCATCTGCTTCGTGAGGTCGGCCGCGCGCAGCGCCGCCGTCTCCACGTCGCGCAGGAGTTCGTGCAGCTCCGAGGTCGGCTCCACGTCCATCAGCGCCAGCGACGCGTTCCCGAGGATCCCCACCAGCAGGTTGTTGAAGTCGTGGGCGATCCCCCCGGCCAGCACCCCCAGGCTCTCCAGCTTCTGCGCATGCTGCATCTGCTGCTCGAGGCGCTTGCGCTCGGTGATGTCCTGCCCGCTGGCGATCACGCCTAACGGTCGGGAGTTCACGTCCAGCAGCCGCGTCACCGTCCACAGCACCGTGCGCGCGTCGCCGCGCCGCGAGACGATCGCGTCCTCGCGCGGGCGCGGCGTGTCGCCCGCCAGCACGCGGATGACCTCGTGCCGCATCGCCTCCCGACGCGCCTCGTCACTCATCAATGCGAAGTAGTCGCGCCCCAGCACCTCGCGCCGGGCATAGCCGAACAACCGCTCCGCCTCACGGTTCCACTCGATCACCATGCCGTCAGGCGCAATGCCGATCAGCACGCTCCCGGTCGTCTCGATCAGCGAGCGGTACCGATGCTCGCTCGCCAGCAGCGCCTGCTCCGCCGCCCGGCGTTCCGTCACGTCGCGAAGAAAGACGTACGTCAACGGCGTGCCGTGCGCGTCGCGGAACACCGTCGAGGTGATCTCGGCCTCGAATGGGGAATCGTCCTTGCGCCGCATCGTCACGACCCCGGCGAAGCGCCCCGTCTTGCGACGCGTGGCGAGCGCCGAGTGCACGCGGTCGTCGCGCGGGTCGGTCAGGTCGCGTGTGCCGAGCCCCACCATCTCGCCGGGTTCGCGCAGGAAGAGCTTTCCCGCCTCCCCGTTCGCCGCCAGCACCTCGCCGTCGAACGTGGTCAGGAGGATCGCCTCGAGCGAATGCTCGAAGATCGCCCGATAGTGCGACGCGTCGGACTCCGGCATCGCCGAGGGCGGTACCGGAAAGCGAAGTGCGTCGGGCGTCTCTTCCCCTCGAACGACCATCGGGACAGACACGGGCAGGCGGCGTCGGGTGGATCGTGAACGTGCTCTAATTGACGTCCAGACCTGGACCCGTGTCACAGATCACGCCCCGTTTCCCTCCCACCCTTCTCTCGCTCCGGTTCGACACGGCTCTGGCCCACGGAACGCTTTACAGGTTACTCTTTTCTCTCCTCGATCCGGACGACTCGCATGGTTGCGGCACCTCTGTTCCTCGCGCTCGCGTCGGTAGCCTCGTTTGCGGGCGGTGAGTGTCGCCCGCCCAAGGACAGCTCCGAGGCCAAGCTCTTGGCCTTCTTTGCCGCCCCCATCGCCTTCTCACCCGCCGGACATGCCGAGCGGCTCGCCCCCGGCGCCGTCCGACTGTCGTTCGACGTCACCTACGTCCCCAAGCCGGCCGCCAACATTCGCCGCGCGAGCTACTGCCAGCGAAAGAGCGAGAATACCGATCTCTCGCCGATCTTCCCGCGACCGCGCATCGCCGTCGGGTTGCCCGGGGGGCTGTACCTGGAGGGGAGCTACCTCCCACCGGTCACCGTCATGGACGCCACGCCGAACCTCGGATCGGTCGCCTTGGGGTGGACGCGCGCGATGAGCAGCAACGCGGCAGGGGGCGGAACGTGGGTGGGACTGCGTGCGCACGCGACCTTCGGCGAGGTGAGTGGCCCGATCACCTGCGCCGAGGACGCGCTGCAGACCAGCTCGGCCACCCGCGCCTGTTTCGGGACGAAGCCATCCGACGACACCTACGAGCCCAACATGATGGGCGGAGAAGGGATCTTCGGCTGGAACGGGGGCGCGCGACTCTCGGCGTACGTCGGTGGCGGCTACACGTCCATCAAGCCGCGCTTCCAGGTGAACTTCACCTCGCAGGGCGGCACCGTCGACGATACCCGCGTACTGCTAGACGACAGCCGGATCACGGCGTTCGCGGGGGGCGCCTTCAAGATCTCACCGCGCGCGTCGCTGACCGCCGAGCTGTACTCCGTCCCCAAGGACGTGACGACGATTCGTGTGGGGGGGAGCTGGATGCTGCGCGGGGCGCCCTAACGACACGCGACGACGACTCCGGGCAGCGCGACGAGGACGAGGGAGGGGCGGGGGGCGGCGACGCGATTGACGGCGTGCCGCGCCCCGTCTACGCTTTGAGGCAGTCACTCGCTGCTGGCGGCCACCTTTCCTCCGAACATGTCCCGACTGTCTTCGGTCCTTTTCGCCGCGGCCCTCGCCCCCTTCGTCGTCGGGGGCGCGCACGCGCAGGCTACTCCGTCCGCCCCTCCCACGCAGGACTACCTGGTATACACGGTGGCCGAGTCGGCCGACCAGTTGGCGCTCGTTCGGTTCGGTCCCAAGGGGATCAAGATCGAGCGGCAGCACAAGGTCGGAATGATGCCGACGGAGATCAACGGGCCGCACGGCATCAGCGTCTCGCCGGACGGGCAGTTCTACTACATCAGCATCGCGCACGGGACGCCGTACGGGACCTTCTGGAAGTTCCGCACGTCCGACGACGAAGCGGTGGGCCGTACGACGCTGGGGCTCTTTCCGGCGACCGTACAGACCACCCCCGACGGGGCGCTCGCCTTCGTGGTGAACTTCAACCTGCACGGCGACATGGTCCCGTCGTCCGTCTCCGTCGTGTCGACCGATGAAATGGTCGAGATCGCGCGGATCACCACCTGCACCATGCCGCACGGGTCGCGCATCAATCCGGCGGGGACGCTCCAGTACTCGGGGTGCATGATGGATGACATGCTCGTCGAGGTCGACACGCGTGCGCTCGAGGTCTCCCGGCACTTCCTCGTCGCCAAGGGGAAGGAGATGGGGATGAAGGGTCCTCCGGGGGCGATGTCGCATGCCGGACACGCCGGAATGGCGAACATGTCGCACGACTCGGCGATGGCGGCGGCTCCGGTGCAGTGTTCCCCGACGTGGGCGCAGCCAAGTGCAAACGGCGGAAAGATTTACGTGGCGTGCAACAAGTCGAGCGAGATTGTGGAGATTGATGCCGCGACCTGGACGATGACGCGCCGGTGGGACGCGGGCGACGGCGTCTACAACCTCGCCGTTTCGCCCGATGGCAAGCAGCTCGTGGCTACCAACAAGCGCGGAAAGTCGGTGTCCGTCTACGACCTGGCGACGGCGAAGGAAATCGCGCGAATCCCCACGCTGAAGGGAGTTGTGCACGGGGTCGTGGTGTCTCCCGACAATCGCTACGCCTTCGTCACGGAGGAGGGGCGGGGTTCGGAGGCCGGCATTCTGGAGGTGTTCGACCTCAAGAGCTTCCGGAGCGTGGCGACACTCGAATTGGGGCAGCAGGCGGCGGGGGTCGACTTCTTCCGCGTGGAGCCAGCGAAGTAGCGGTCGCGCCGGCGCGCGCACCGGCAACGGCGTGCTGTGGGGCGGGGAACGGCGGCGCTCGACGAGTGTAGCCTTGCGGGTTCCTGCATCTCACGGGCGTGAGGGGCTGGGCGGCAGGGCGGTGTCACTTTCCATGGTTGGCCTCGCGCGAGTGCGTGCGGCCGGATATTCGAGGGAGAGGAGTCGTCAGTGAGACAGTGGATCATCCTTGGGGCGTTGTCGCTCGCCGCGTGCTCTGGCGGCGATACGCCGCCCACCGGAACGACGCCCCCTGGCCCGGTGGCGCAGGTGAGCATCGCGGCGGTGGCGTCGTCGATGGTGGCCGGGGGAACGCAGCAGCTGACGGCCAGGCTGTACGACAAGGACGGCAAGGCGGTGACCACGTCGACGGTCACGTGGAGCGCGACGCCAGCGACCGTCGGCACCGTGTCGTCCGCCGGCGTCCTGACGGCCGTCGCCCCGGGGACCGTCAAGGTCACGGCGACCTCGGGGACGCTCTCGTCCACCGTCGACATTCTGGTCGAAGCCAACCCCTGCACGACGCCAATCGCGCTCCAGGCGGGGCAGGTGCGCAGCTTCACCGGTGGTGGTGTCGTCTCGTGCATCACGCTCGCGGCCAGCGCCGGGAGCAGCGATTACCTCGTCATTGGCGCCAACACGCGCCCCGTGCAGGACGACCTGATGCAGTACAGCGTGAGCCTGCAGTCGGTGGCGGCCTCGCTCTCCTCTCCGGTGGTACAGGCGCAGCTCGATCCTCGCCTGCTCGTGCAGGATCAGGAGCAGGAGCGCATCGACGGCACGCACGAGCGGCTGCGGCAGTACGAGCGCGCCACGGTGGGGCCGGTGGTGCAGGCGGTGGCGCGCACGCGTACATCGCCGACGCCCGCTGCGCGCGCCAACCTTGCGGTCTCGCTCGCGGTGTCCGCGGTAGGCGATACGGTGAACCTCCGGGTGCCCAACCTCAACACTGGGAAGGACATCTGCAAGGACTTCATCGCCATCAAGGGCGTGGTCCGGGCCAGCTCAACTCGCGCGACGATCGTCGAGGATGTGGCGTCGCCGTCGGGCGGTTTCACCGCCACAGACTACAACGCGATTGCGCAGGAGTTCGACAACCTGATCTTCCCGACCGACACGTCGTGGTTCGGCAAGCCGACCGACATCAACAGCGACGGGCGCGTCACGATCCTCTACACCCCCGAGGTCAACAAGCTCACCCCCTCGGGTTCGTCGGGCTTCACCGCCGGCTTCTTCTTCGGCTCCGACCTCATCAAGAAGTCGGAGTATCCGAGCACGAACGAGTGCCGCAACCAGACCAACGAGCAGGAGATCTTCTACGTCCTCGCCCCTGATCCCGCGGGGACGTTCAACAACGTGCGCTCGACCGTCACCGTGCGTCAGGGGACGCGCGGCGTCATCGCGCACGAGTTCCAGCACATGATCAACCAGGGGGTGCGCCAGTACAATCCGGCGGTCGAGGCCCTCGAGACCTTCTGGTTGAACGAAGCGCTCTCGCACCTCGCCGAGGAGATCGTCGGGCGCGCCATCATCGGCGTGGGCGACTTCCAGCGCCTGACGTACAGCCAGGTGAACCCGTCGCCCAGCTCGGCCAACGATTACAACGCCTTCTTCCGGCAGAACCTCTCGCGCTTCCAGCGCTGGATGGTTCGCCCGGACACGTCGGCGCCGATCAGTGTCCAGAATCGCGCGCAGCTTGCACCTCGCGGGGCCAGCTGGGCGCTGCTGCGCTACGCCATCGACCAGTACAGCAACGGCTCGGCGCGAGCCTTCACCAAGGCGCTGGCCGCCGGCCCGCAGACCGATGTGGCCAACCTGCTGGCCCGCACGTCGGGGGCGCAGTTCGACCAGATCATCACCGGCTGGCTGGTCGCCAACTACGCCGATGGCCTCAACGTCAGCGGCCTGTCGCCGCGATACGGCTACCTGAGCTGGAACATCCGCGACGCGATGTCGGGGTCCAACAGCGGCTCCTTCCCCCTCCTGGTTACCCCGCTCCCCGGGACGTACACCACGCAGTCGCTCTCGAGCTCGGGCAACTACTACCGCCTCAATCGCAGTGGCAGCTCGCCGCAGGTGCAGATCAAGCTGCAGGCGCCAGGCGGGGGCAACATCACCAACGAGTACACCACGGTGATCGTGTTGCGCGTCTCCTGAGTTGCGTGACGGGAAGACGGGAACGCGTTCCACTTCAGAAAGCTCGACACGGAGGTTCACGGAGGTAACACGGGGGGGTCACGGAGGACGTCGGCGCGCCGGCCGCTCTCCTCCGTGAACCCCCGTGAATCCTCCGTGAACCTCCGTGTCCCGCTTTTAGGTCGTCCCGTCCTCCGAGTTCCTCAGGACTCCCGCAGCGCCGACATCGCCGTCTCGCGGAAGACGTCGCGCCCGCTGAGCATCCCGATCGCCACCGCCATCAGCATCATCGCGGCCGAGATGCCTAACGCCTGGCCGGTCGCCGCCGTGAACGGGCGATCGAAGACGTAGCGCATGATGGCCCACGCCCCCCCGAACGAGAGCACGAGCCCCGTCAGGCTCCCCAGCACCCCCAGCACCGTGTACTCGGAGACGAGGATCCGCCCGATCTGCGCGCGGGTGGCCCCCAGCGTCTTGAGGAGCACGCCTTCCCGCACCCGCTCGCGACGCGTGGCGGCGACGGCCGAGAAGAGCACCGGGATCCCCATCGCCAGCGAGAAGATCGCCAGGAAGCGGATCGCCAGCGACGCACGACGCGAGATCTCCCCCACGGTCTTCCGCACGAGCGAAAGGTCGATGCTGGCCACGTTGGGATAGCGGCGTACCACGGCGTTCTGCACGCGGGCGCCAGCCTTCTGGTCGTCCGACGCGGCGAGCAGGACGAAGGTCTTGGGGGCCTTCTCCAGCGTGCGGCTCTGGAAGACGGCGTAGAAGTTGGGTTCGAAGCGCGCCCAGTTGACCTCGCGAATGCTCGTGACGCGCGTGGGGATGCGCACCCCCTGCACGTCCCACGTGACGACGTCGCCTAACGCCACATTCAGTTCGTCGGCGATGTCCGACTCGAGCGAGACCTCATCCGACGGCTTCCCCTGCGGCGGCGGCGTGGCACCGAACCACTTCCCCGCCAGGAGCACCTCGCCGGTGAAGAGGGTGTCGCGAAAGGTCGAGCGATACTCTCGGCGAAGCGCCCACCCCGAGGGGCGACGCTCCCCCTGCGGGCGCTGGGCGTTGCGCTGGCGCTGGCCGCCGCCCTGACCCTCGCTCAGCGTGTCGGCCGGGCGCCGCGGGGCCAGCTCGTCCACCGTCTTCCCGTTCACCAGCGCGATGCGCATCGTCACGATCGGCGTGCGCTGGATGACGGGAATCCCCGAGGCGCGCACGATCGAGTCGACGCCAAGCCCCTGGTCGTCCTGCACGTCGAAGAAGAGGAGGTTGCCGCGCGACGCCTCTTCGGTGATGCGGAGTTGCGCCAGCAGGTTGCTCTGCACCAGGTACAGCGTCGTGACGAGGAAGGCACCGAACCCTAACGAGAGCACCACCGACCGCGTCTGGTTGGCCGGGCGATAGAGGTTGGCGACGCCCTGCCGGACGACGTACGGCCACCCCGCCCGCACCGAGACCCGCGCCACGCGTGAGAGGATGGCGGCGCTCAGCAGGAGCAGGACGAGCACCCCGGCGATCCCGGCGCTGAAGCCGATCACCTCGCGCGGCGCGTTGGCGCGCGTGGCCGAGATCCCCACGACGGTCAGGACGATGAAGAGGTTCACCATCCACACCGCCCAGTCGAATCCCGGCGCCTTGGGCGGGTTCACGTTGCGACGGATCGCCTGCAACGGCGAAATGCGACGGAGCGCCACGAGCGGACGCAGGGCGAAGGCGAGGGCGATCCACACCCCCAGGCCGATCCCGGTCGCGATCGCCACCGGCTCCAGTTGCACCTGCACATCGAGCGGGAGCGCCCCCTTGAGGAGCCCCGGGAGGAAGAACTGGATCCCCACGCCCAGCGCGGCGCCTATCGAGGCCCCGAGCAATCCCATCAGCGCGGCCTGCGTCGCATAAATCAGCAGCACCTGGCGCGACGTCGCCCCCACGCAGCGGAGCACCGCCACGATGTCGATCTTGCGCGCGACCCACGCGTTCACCCCGCTCGCGACGCCAACGCCCCCCAGCAGGAGGGCGACGATCCCGACGATCCCCAGGAAGTTGGCCAGTTGCTCGATCGACTCGGTGAGCGAACTCTCGCTCTCCGACACGGTGCGCGACCGCACGCGCGCCGAGTCGAGCGTCGGTCGAATCGCCTTGAGCCAGTCTTCGGCGTTGACCCCGGGGCGGAGGCGGGCAAACCCCTCGTAGTCGGCTCGGCTCCCGAAGGTCAGGAGCTTGGTGTCGGCGACGTACTGGTCGCCGATGTAGATGCGCGGGCCGATGGCGGCGGCCATCCCGGGGTCGCCCGGGACGTTCACCAGGCTTCCCACGATCTCGAAGCTGGCGAACCCCAGCTGCAACGAGTCGCCTACTGCGACGTCGAGGGCGATGAGCAGCGAGGGGTCGACGAGGGCGACGCGGCGCTGCTGCAGGTCGGCCCAGCGCCCCGCCGGGTCGGTCGTGACTTCGCCGTACAACGGATACGTCTGCGTCACCCCGCGCACCTGCGCGAGGCGGGTCGTCCCCTTGGCCTTGGAGGTGGCCATGGAGGCAAAGCTCGTCTCGCGGGCCAGCGTGACCCCGGTCTTCCCTAACGAGTCGAAGAGGGCGTCGGTCTGCTTCGTCCACCCCTGGCGCGCCGTGAACGAGACGTCGCCGCCCACAAGGGCGCGCGACTGCGCCCGCACCGAGCGGTTGATGTTCGCGGCGAACGAGTCGATGGCCACGAGCGCCGCCACACCTAACGAGATCGACGACATGTACAGGAGGAGGCGCCGCCGCGTCGACCGCGACTCGCGCCAGGCCAGCGAGACCAGCGTGCGGGCCCCCCCGGCCTCCTGGGCCGATTCGGGCGCCCCAGCCAACGGTGCGGGCGTCATGCCAGCCCCGGCGCGGTGGTCGCCGTGGCGGGGGGCGAGACGGGGGCGGAGGGCGCGGCCTGTGTCTCGGCACCGGCCGTCGCCCGATCCTCGACGACGAGGCCGTCGGCAAGGCGGATAATGCGCTGGGTGCGTTCGGCGAGCGTCAGGTCGTGCGTGACCAGGACGATCGTCGATCCCGATTCGCGGTTCAGCTCCTCGAGTAGGGCCACGATCTTCGCCCCGGTGGTGCCGTCCAGGTTCCCCGTCGGTTCGTCGGCGAAGAGGATGCGCGGCCGATTCACGAAGGCGCGCGCGATCGCCACGCGTTGCTGTTCTCCCCCCGAGAGCTGGGAGGGGAAGTGGTCGAGCCGGTCGCCGAGCCCGACGCGCTCGAGCAGGGCGCGCGCACGAGCCCCGGCCCCTCCCTCGCCGCGCAACTCGAGCGGAACCTGTACATTCTCGATGGCGGTAAGCGTCGGGATCAATTGAAAGGACTGGAAGACGAACCCAACTTTCGCCCCGCGGAGCTGGGCGCGCTGATCCTCGCTCATGGCGGTGAGGTCGGCGTCGTCGAGGAGCACCTGCCCGCGGGAGGGGGTATCAAGTCCGGCGAGCAGTCCGAGCAGCGTCGTCTTGCCACTGCCTGAGGGGCCGACGATCGCGACCAGCGCTCCCTGCGGCACCCGGAACGAGACGTCGCGCAGCACCGTAAGTCGATGAGTGCCGCTGTCGAATTCCTTCGTGAGACCTCGAGCTTCGAGCATGCGAGTCCTGTTGAGTATTGTCGCCCTGGCGAGCGTGGCCGTGCTGGGCTGTTCGGGCACCGACGCGGGGAAAGATACCGCGCGCGACACGTCCGCTCCCGCCCAGCGGGATGAACGCGCCGACGCCATGTCTGGTGCCGCCGCGGTCGGAGAGGACTCCGCGGCGTCGTCCGGTGCCCCGACGATGTTGATCGTGGGGACGTCGCTCACGGCCGGGCTGGGGCTCGACCCCGCCGAGGCCTATCCCGCGGTGCTGCAGCGCATGGCCGACTCGGCAGGGTACGGGGTGCGCATCGTGAACGCTGGGCTGAGCGGGGAGACGTCGGCCGGAGCGCTGCGCCGCCTGGAGTGGCTCCTGCGCGAACCCGCGGCGGTGGTGATGATCGAGACCGGGGCGAATGATGGGCTTCGGGGGCTCGACGTCGATTCGACGCGGGCGAATCTGGTGGCGATCGTGCGGCTGGTGAAGCGGGCGCTCCCCGCGGCCTCGGTGCTGCTCGTGCAGATGGAGGCGCCGCCCAATCTTGGCGCGGATTACACCCGGCGCTTCCACGACAGCTACGGGGCGGTCGCGGCGGCGGAGGGGGCGACGCTCCTGCCGTTCCTGCTGGAGGGAGTGGCCGGGGTGCGGAAGCTGAACCAGGGGGATGGGATCCATCCGACGGTGGAGGGGGCGAAGCGGGTGGCGGGGAATGTGTGGCCGGCGCTTGGGCCGATCCTCTCCCGACTTGCCAAGCCCGGCATGACCGGCTAAAATCCGAGGCTGTCGCAACTTACGTTTTCTTTCGCCCACTTCAGGCGGAGCTCGTTAGGTCATGGCTGTTCCTGCCACGCAGATTCGCAAGGGCATGGTGATCGTCTTCGAAGGCGATCCCTGCCGCGTGATCGATTTCCGCCATCATACGCCGGGCAACCTGCGCGCGATGGTGCAGACCAAGATGAAGAACCTCCGCTCGGGGGCGAACTTCGAGCACCGGTTCCGCGCGGACGATTCGATCGACAAGGCCTCGATGGAGACTCATGAACTCGAGTTTCTCTATCAGGGGGGCGACACGTACCACTTCATGAATCTGGAGAACTACGACCAGATCGAGTTGGACTCCGAGGCGCTGGGCGACAATGCGCAGTGGATGGTGCCCAACATGAAGATCATCGCCGAGTACTACGATGGCCGTCCGATCGGGATCGAGCTGCCGCAGTACCTGGTGTTCGAGATCGTCGAGACGTCGCCGGTGATGAAGACGGCGACCAAGACGTCGTCGTACAAGCCGGCCAAGCTGGAGAACGGGGTGACGGTCAACGTCCCCGAGTTCATCGGCACCGGCGAGCGTGTTCGGGTGAACCCGAGCACGGGTGAGTACCTGGATCGGGCGAAGGACTGATCGACGCTCGGCCGGTGGGTCCCCGGTTGTTTCAGGGGTGCGGCCGGTTTAGAATGTTGGTCCTTCGCACGTCATGGTGGCCGTAGCTCAATTGGTTAGAGCACCGGACTGTGGCTCCGGGGGTTGGGGGTTCAAGTCCCCTCGGTCACCCCTGTTTCAAACAGACGGGAGACGGGAGACGCGAGACGCGAGTCTCACGATGCTCCAGCCGACTGCCTGAATAGGTCAGTAGCTCAATTGGTAGAGCACCGGTCTCCAAAACCGGCGGTTGGGGGTTCGAGTCCCTCCTGGCCTGCTGGACAGAACGGAACGGAAGCGCTGCGGACGTCCCGCCGTGGTGCCGAACATTGCAGGGAGTGCCGCCTCCAACCCACCGGAGGCGGGTCGGAGGCGGTATCGTCTAGGGGACTAGGACACAGCCCTCTCAAGGCTGGAACACGGGTTCGAATCCCGTTACCGCTATGGGATGTCCCGAGGGGAAGTCGGCCCCATCGTCTATCGGTTAGGACGGCACTCTTTCAAGGTGCAGAGACGGGTTCGACTCCCGTTGGGGCCACTGCAGGTGTTGGTGTGCAGTGACTATGTTGGTGCAAGCTGGACCGCAGGAAAACACGGAGTCGTAATCTCCGTGCAGGGTTCGCGTACGGTTTTCGTGGATGGCGTAGCTACGCTCCTCGCGAGACAGGACGCACGATTGAAGTCGGGGGCTGTAGCTCAGCTGGTTAGAGTGCCGGACTGTCACTCCGGAGGTCGCGGGTTCGAGCCCCGTCAGCCCCGCTGTCGTACCTGGAAAATGCCCAAGTGGCGAAATTGGTAGACGCGCCATCTTGAGGGGGTGGTGCCGAAAGGCGTCGCGGTTCGAGTCCGCGCTTGGGCATAGCTCGTCGCAACACCGGCAACATTTTAGGCCGCATCTGGCAGCACCTCGCACCACGCGGATGGATTCCGCCAGCGTAGCTCAGTGGTAGAGCACCCGATTCGTAATCGGGCGGTCGTCGGTTCAATCCCGACCGCTGGCTCTGACAGGCTAGAGCGCCCGACGTCCCCGTGACGTCGGGCGCGTTGCTTTTCCGCCTGAGCCACCGCCGCGCCGCGCGGTCGACCTGCCGGTTGGTGCTCGCCGTCGCGGGGATCAGGCGCCACATTTGCGCCTCTCGTTCACCCGCCGCCTATGCATCGCGCTCACTACCGCCTCGCTCTCGCCGCCTGCCTTGCAGGCGTCGCCTTCGTCGTTCATCCGGCATCCGTCGGCGCCCAGCAGGCGCGCGCGATGACCTTCGACGACATCACGAAGTTGCACGCGCTGTCGGAGGCGCGCCTCTCCCCCGACGGGCAGTGGATCGCCTACGCGGTGCAGTCGAACGACGTCACCGCCAATACCACCGACTCGGACCTCTGGCTCGTGGCGGCCGACGGCCGCGCGGCGCCACGACGGCTGACCAACAATCCAAAGCGGGATCGCTCGCCCGATTGGTCGCCCGATGGCCAGCGGCTCGCCTTCATCTCCGAGCGTGCCGGTGCGCCGCAGCTCTTCCTCCTCCCGTTAGGCGGCGGGGAGGCCGAGCAGGTCACGACGCTCAAGGGGGCCGTGCTCTCGGCGCAGTGGTCGCCGGATGGAACGCAGCTCGCTGTCGTCGCGACGCAGCCCCCCAGCGAGGACGAGGAGAAGGCGGTGAAGGGCGGCGACGACGCCGTCACCGTCGACCTCAACCTCAAGCACACCCGGCTCTGGATCGTGACCGTCGCCACGCGCGCCGCCCGCGAGGTCATCGCGCGTGACTGGGACGTCGCCGATCCGCAGTGGTCGCCCGACGGCAAGACCATCGCCTACCGCGCCTACCCCTCGTCGCGGGCGGACGATGGGCATCGCGGTGACATCTGGCTCGTCGACGTCGCCAGCGGCAACGCGCGCCGCTTCAGCGAGAACGCCGGGAACGATGCCTCGCCGCGCTGGTCCCCCGACGGGTCGGCCCTCGCCTGGCTCGCACGCCCGGCCACGGGGCCGATGATCGCGCAGGATCGGCTCGTGGTGGGTTTGGTGGCTGGCGGGGCGCCGCGCGAGGTGATCGCGCCGTCGTTCCTCTACCAGCCGGCCCCCGTGACCTGGTCGGCGGACGGACGCACGCTCTACTTCACGACGCAGACCGGGACGACCACGCAGGTCTTCGCCGTCCCGTCCGCGGGGGGGACCCCCGCGGCGATCACGAAGTTCGAGGGGACGCTCGGCGGCTTCTTCGGCGCGGAGGGGGTCGCCTTCACCGCGGATCGCTCGCGCTTTGCGTCGGTCGTCGCCACGACCACGACCCCGTTCGAGGTGGCCGTCTTCGACGCCGCCACCGGGACGCCGCGCGTGGTGACGTCTCACAATGCGGTCGCCCGCGAGTGGTCGTTAGGGCGCACCGAAGTCGTGCGCTGGAAGTCGAACGACGGGCTCGAGGTCGAGGGGCTCCTCGTCTATCCCGTGAACTACCAGGCGGGGACGAAGGTCCCGCTCCACACCGTCGTGCACGGCGGTCCGTCGGGGGCGTGGATGCAGTCGTTCGCCGGCGACTGGTACAACAACGCGGCGCATGTCTGGGCGGCCAAGGGGTGGGCCCTCTTCTATCCCAACCCGCGCGGTTCGTCCGGCTACGGCGAGAAGTTCCTCCTGGCCAACGTGAAGGATTGGGGGGGCGGCGACTATCGCGACATCCAGACCGGCATCGATGCCCTGGTCAAGCGCGGGATTGCCGACCCGGACAAGCTGGTGCAGTCGGGGTGGAGCTACGGCGGCTACATGACGGCGTTCACCCTCACGCAGACCAACCGCTTCAAGGCGGTGATGGTCGGGGCCGGGCTCACCAACATGTTCTCGATGTACTCCACCAACGACCTGCAGACGCTGCTCGAGGGGTATTTCGGGGGCGAGCCGTGGGACGTGAAGCAGCAGTACGAGCGCGCGTCGGCCATGACCTACATCAAGAATGCCAAGACGCCCACGCTGATCCTGCATGGCCAGGCCGACACGCGCGTGCCGGTGGGGCAGGCACAGGAGCTATACCAGGGACTCAAGAAGAACGACGTCCCGGTGGAGCTCGTCTTCTTCCCGCGCGAGCCGCACGGACTGCAGGAGCCGCGGCACCAGGTGGACAAGCTCAAGCGCGAGTACACCTTCCTGACGCGCTATGCGCTGGGAGAGGGCGTCAAGATCGTCCCCTGAGTTGGTCGACGGAACGCACGCGGGGCGCGACACGGAGCAGGACCGGCCGCGTCGCGCCCCGTGTCGTTCATCACGCGCCGCGCCGCTCCCGCACGCCGGTCAGTGCCGCGGCGCTTCCTGCCACGACGAGAAGCCACCAGGTCGTTTCGGCGCGTGCAGGACGTGGGGAAGGTGATACCCGCGCGTACGAGCGTGCGAGCCAGCGTGAGAGCCAGGCGCTCTCGTCCATCCCAACCAGAGAGTGGAAGACCGCGTCGACGCGGACGTCCCGCCGCCACGCCTCGCCGAACTTCGCCGGTCCCACTTCGCGCACCAGGTCGGAGAGCGCGAGACCCTGCCTAACGCCGAGCGCGCTGCCATGTACCGAGTGCCACGGCAGCGGCCCCACGAGTCGCTGCGCCGCGACCACGGCGGTCGGACGCTCGTCGTCGAACATCCAGCGGCCGTGGTGTGTCGCCTCGCTCCACGTGCGCGCGCAGGCGGCGTCACCTCGCGCGAGGCATCGCGCCCCATTGGCGGAGAGGTCGCTCCAGGGCTGACGCGCTTCCTCATCGTCGTTGGCGACATCGTTCCAGCGCGCGAAGGCCGCCGGGTTCCACTGCGCCGAGTCCAGGTGTGCGCGCAGGGCCGCCCCCGGCAGGCCAAAGGCGGCGAAGAAGGCACACGGGCCCAGCACCCCGCGCCCGGAGGAAAGGGTCGCGACGATCCGGTCGCGGTTGAGGTTGCGCACCGTCAGGAGCAACGTGCAGGGGTCCCCGGCGCGCTGCGGAAGGCGCGCGAACCGGGCCACGGGGGCGTCGGCGTTGCCGATCCCGACGATTGGCGGGAGGGTCTCACGCGGCGACCGCGAGACGAGGACACGAAGCGGCGAGCGGAGTATGCCGCCGGCTCCCAACGCCAAGGTGGAACGTTCGCGGCTGATCGCCTCGCGTACCATCGGGAGAATAGCCCGCCCGGCCGAGTCGATGGCCACCACGGTGACGTCGCTCGTGTCAGGAGTGCTCACATCCGCGTGGTCGGCGATGGCGATGAGTTGCTGGTCCGTATAGGCGTTCGCCTCGCGGATCATGGCGTCACGGACCGCCACTCGCTGCGCGTAGAGGGTGCGTTCGCGAGCACGTCGCAGGTAGTACGGACGCTCCTCGGCCTCGCCGAACTGCAGCGCCAGGGCGAGGGCGGCGGCGCAGGCGCCCAGGAGCGTCAGCCGCCAGGGCATGGTGGTCAGTCGCATCGACGCGTCCTCCGCAGTCCGAGTCCCGTCAGGAGCAACGTCCATCCGATCGTGGCGAGGGCGACCTCGCCCGTGGGGCGGATGCGTGCGCCTCGCTGCGAGATGACCCGCCGGCGCCAGCTCGACAGCAGCGAATCCTCTTCCACGCCAGCGGCAGCGGAGAGGCGCGTGCCGATGTCACCGGTGCTGGCACGCAGGCGCGTGATGGCGCCATCCCCGCCCAGGCGCAGGGCCTCGTGGAGGAGGACAAGACGCGGGGCCTCCAGCGTCGGTGCCGGAAGACGATCGGGCCCCAGGCGTTTGATCAGCGTCGAACATGCCGCAGCGTCACCCGTGAGGCATCGGCGCTGCAGGCGCGGCGCTTCGTCCCCGTCCTGCGGTGCGAGACGCAGGCGGCTGGCGAGGTCGCGGTAGTCCTCCGGGGCGTACCACGCGTGCGCGGGATCGGAAGGGCGTCCGCGCAGCGACAGGATCGTTGCGCACGCGGCGAGGTCTCCGACCACGCATCGGCGCGCGGCGAACGACCCGGCGGTCGCGACGTCCATGCGGGCCCGCGTCTCCACGGTGGCCGCGGGGGCGACCGTCACGATGGACACGTTGAACAGCCACGTGCGCATCGCATCGTCCATGGTCCGGTTGGTGATCGCGCCGACGATGGCTGTCAGCTGCAATCGCAGGTCGTCGCGCGGCAGGAAGGCCTCGCCTCCGGCCGGTCCGTATAGCCCATAGGGGACCTCGTCCCATACGACGAGGCGCTCCGGACCGAACGACCGCCCCTCTTCTGGCAGGAGAGGTCGGACGTGGATGAGGTGCCGCCGCAGCGAGTCGACAATCGTCGCGTCGAGGGACGGTTGCAGTTCTCGGGATAGTGCGGTGGCCGCACGACGTACGCCTTCGCGAAGCCGGCGGGTCGTGGCGATCCGGAAGAGCCCGGCCTGCACGGTGTCGGTGAACCAGTGACTGGTCGCCACGGTGCGTTCGCGCTTGCCTGTGCTGTCGAGCGCGCGTCGGCGGTGGTCGAGCTGCTGCAGGCGACGCGCCCGCGCGGCGGGCGCGTCATCGCGCGTTGCTCTGACGGCGTGTTGTTGCGCGGTGTCCGGACGCTGCGCGCCTCCGGCGGCGGCGTGCGAGCGCCCCGACACGGCGACGACGAGGACCAGCGTGCGGAGCGCGAGCGCCGAGGTGCGCATCGTCCTAGACATCGATGAAGCTCCACGGACTCAACAGGATACCGAAGGGGCCCCCCGGGAGCACCAGCGCGCGTGAGGCGAGCGAGAGCCAGGTGAGCGGCGCCGGCAGCGTCTCCGCTGGGAGGAGGACGAAGAGAAAGAGGAGGATGAGTGCGCCGAACACGACTCCGCGCGCGCTGTCCGGCACCGAAGCGCACGAGGAAGGCGAGGGCGTGTACCAGCCACGCCGCCATCAGTGCCCGCAGCGCCAGTGACGCGGGATACGCGTGCAACGATTCCGGGAGCTCGAGCAGCCCTGACGCCGCGGCCCCCCCAAGCCAGATGGCGACGGCGAGCATCCCTAACAGGAGGAAGCCAGCGCCCAGCCGGTACAGGAGGTACCGGCGACGGGCGATGGGGAGCGACAGGGCATAGACGTGCCGCCCGCGATCGTCGACCGACCAGTTCTGGACCACCAGGGCAACCGCTGCCAGGCAGACGGTGATGGCCACGAGCAGCCCGATCATTCCCCCGACCTCGACGTAGCCGTTCGCCGAGATCCATCCGATCCCGAACCGTGCGGACATCGGGACGGAGAGCACCGGGAGCGCGAACCCCGCGGCCAGGAAGAAGAGCATGATGGCGCGCGTCCAGATCCACTGCGCCCGAAGCATGGCGACAAACATCACGCAGCCTCCCGTCCGTCCGTGGTGGTCTGTCCGCGCGCTCGTGCGGCGCTGAGCAACTCGACGAAGCTGTCCTCGAGGTCCAGATCCTCGACCTCGCGCAACGTGCTGCCCGGAAGGAGCGCGGCAAACGCGCCCCGCATGTCGGGACGCCAATCGCGCACCACCCACTCCTCGTCGCTGCCGATCAGCGTGCGCCTGGCGAGGACGCGAAAGGGGAGGGTCGCGATCGTCGCACCCGCACCCGCACCCGCACCCGCACTGTCACCCGCACCTGCAGGCGCGCTTGCACCACGCACGCGCAGTCGCTTCACGCCCGCGCGGAACTCGGACATCGGGAGTTCGGCGACCATCCGTCCATCATCCAGCAGCCCTACCCAGTCGCAGATGCGCTCCTGCTCGTGCACGAGGTGGCTGGAGATGAAGACGGTCGCCTTGCTCGCCGCGACGTAGTCCACGATGGCGGAGAGGACGTCACGCCGAACGACCGGGTCGAGTCCGTCGGTCGGTTCATCCAGGACCAGCAGCTCCGGCCGCACGGCGAGCGCGAGGAGGAGCATCAACTTGCCCGCTTCGCCCTTGGATAGTCGCCCGACCAGCGCGTCGCCGCGGAGCGCGAAAGCGCGCTTGAGTCGATCACCCTCTCGCGCGTCCCAGCGAGGATAGAAGGCCGCGTGGTATCGCATCGTCTCGTCGACCGAGAGCGCCGGGTACAGGTGCAGGCGCTCGGGGACGTAGCCCACGCGCGCGAGCGCGGGGACCACGTCGTCGGGGACGCGGTGACCGAGGAGGTCGATCGTGCCGTCGTCAGGGGGGAGCATCCCCATCAACGACTTGATCGTCGTCGTCTTGCCCGACCCGTTTGGGCCGAGGAAGCCGTACACCGAGCCGCTCGGCACGGTGAGGTCGAGCCCACGCAGGGCGAACTCCCGTCCGGCGCGATAGGTGAGCGAGCGGATGCGGATGGCGTCGGTCATTTCCTGGTCTCCTGCATGGCGTCGTGAAGTGCGCGACTCAGCTCGTCGGCGGCGAGGCCAAGACGCGATCCCTGCGCGAGCATCTCCTGCACGAGGCGCCTGGCCTCGGCGGCGCGGTCTTGCCGCTTTCGTTCGGTTGGGACGCAGGAGACGAATGTCCCCGCTCCCTGGCGCATCTCGACCGTCCCGTCCTGCTCCAGCTCGCGGTACGCCTGCGCTACGGTCGCCGGATTGATGCGGAGCTGGCTCGCGAGCGCGCGCACCGACGGCAGGGCGTCGCCGGCGCGCAGCTCGCCCGCGGCAACGGCGACGCGGAGCCGTCCGGCAATCTGAGCGTAGAGAGGAGTCGGGGAACGCGGGTCGATTCGGTCGAACATGCCGCCGTCGCTAGGTGTATCGGTGTAGTAGTACACTGGTACGACGAGCGATCGCCGACGCCGTCACAGGCCCTGACGAAAACGAAGACGGCCGCCCCGAAGCGGGGCGGCCGAATCCGTCGTTGACGACGATCAGAAGGAGGCCAGCAGTTCGTCGAGGTCGGCGGCGTCCGGTGGGTCGGCTGTCTGTGGGTTGGTGGAGTGGCGTGCCGGATCGACCACCCGCGCCCTGGGCGCCGGGGCTGCGGCCAAGGGAGCAGGGGAGGGGGGCGGGCTCGAGGCGTCGTCGTGCAGCTGGAAGCTCCCCACCACGGCGCGCAGCTGGTCGGATTGCGACGCCAGTTCGACGGCGGCCGCGGCGCCTTCCTCGGCGGTTGCGGCCGACTGCTGCGTCACCTGGTTCACCTGTTCCACCGCGAGGTTGATCTCGTCGATGCCTAACGACTGTTGTGCGCTGCCGGCGGCGATTGTCGACACCACGGCGCCCGCGGACTCCACGCGCCGGGCGATCGTCTCGAGCATCGCGCGGGCCTCGGTCGTGACCGCGACGCCATCGTCGGCGTGGTTGACGAGCTGCTCGAGGAGCCCGGCGGTGCTGCGGGCGCCGTCCGCGGCGCGCACGGCAAGGCTGCGCACCTCGGCCGCCACCACCGCGAAGCCGCGTCCGGCGTCGCCGGCGCGGGCGGCCTCCACGGCGGCGTTGAGGGCGAGCAGGTTGGTCTGGAAGGCGATCTCGTCGAGGGTGCGCACGATGCGTGCACTCTGGTCCGCCGACTCCTTGATGCGTCCCATGGCGTCGCTGAGCCGTTGCATGCGCTCCACGCCACGCGCCGCATCCGCGCGCGCGGCGTCGGTGATGTCATGCGCCTCACGTGCCTGAAGAGACCCCGCCTTTGCGGTCGAGGCGACCTCGTGCAGCGACGCGGAGACTTCCTGCAGCGCACTGGCCTGCGATGACGCACCCTCCGCCTGGCTGCGCGCCCCGGACTCGAACTCGCGGCTCACGCGCGCGAGCGTCTCGGCCGACACGGCAACCTCGTCCAAGGCAGAGCGCAGGTTGTCCACCGCCCCGTTGATGGCGCCCTTGATGCGGTCGAAGTCGCCGCGGTACTCGCCGGACATGTGCACACGCAGGTCGCGCGAGGCGACGCGCCCGAGCACGTCCGACGCCTCGTTGATCGGGGCGACCACGGCATCGAGTGTCCGGTTCACCCCCGCAACCAACTCCCGATAGCCGCCGGCGTAGGCGCCCGCATCCGCACGCGTGTCCAGCGCCCCGGCCTCGGCACCAGCGACCAGTGCGCGCGTCTCCTGCACGAGGTTGCGCATGGTGTCGGCGGCGCGCGTGAACGCCTCGATTGACCGCGCGCTCTGCTCGATGATTCCGTTGACGCTCGACGCCAATGCGGCGAGTTCGTCGTTGCCGTTCACCGGGAGGGGCGGGGTGCCGTACTCCGCCCGCGCATCGAGATCGCCGGCGGCCAAGGCATCCAGCGCGTTGGCGAGGTTGGCAATGCACACGCGTTGCAGCATCTGCGTCCGCTCGAGCATCAGGTTGAGCGTTCGCGAGAGCGTGCCGGAGACGACGATGGCGATCCCCGTCGCGTACAGGATGACCGCAATGAGCAACCCGAGCACCATGAACGTGACGCGTTTGGCCAGCGCCTCATTGCCCGCGGCGAGCACTTCGGCGCGTCGCAACATCTGGCGCTGCATCTCGTGCATCGTCGCGGCGAGCGACTGTTCCATGAAGTACGTGCCGCCCTGCAGCGCCTTGGACGCCTCGGCGCGCTGTCCGGAGGTGATGAGCCCGAGGACCCGGTCGCGTTCGCCGCGAAAACGTCGCAGTTCATCGAGGAACGCGACGTTGATGAGTTGCAGCTCCTTGGTGTCCAGGCGCTGCTGCACGCGCAGGAGCAACGTGTCGATGCGCGCATCCACCTCGACCGCCTCGCGCGCGTGCCGCGCCGCCGTCGTCGCGGAGTCGGCCAGGACGGCCTCTCGCATGTCGACCCGGATCCCCTGCAGGTCGGTCATCGCCTCGCCGGCATCGGCAAGGGGGACCGTCATGTTCTGGAAGAGCGCGCGGTCCGCCGTTTCCAGTCGACGCATCGCCAGGAGGGCGACCACGCCGAGCAGCGCCGTGATCACGGTGACGCTCCCGAAGCCGAGGAGGAGCTTGGGGCGGAGCTTGAGGTTCTGGAACCACCGCATGAGGTTCGTTCTCCTTTCAGTCGATCAACGCGTCGCGTCCAGGACGCCGAGCGGCGCATCGGCTGTCTCGCCAATGCGCCGCACGGCCGCGCCTTCGGGTCAGACTCCTGCGAACGACCGTCGTCCCATCGGGCGACGTGCAGCTGACGATGACCTGCTGCTCGCCACGGAAGCGGGGGCCTCCAGTGCCACCGCGCCGCCCCCGTCGCCGAGGTTGAACTGCCCAACCAGCTCCTGCAGGTGCGTCGATTGCCCGGCGAGCTCGATGGACGTGGCCGACGACTCCTCGGCGTTGGCCGCGACCCGCTGCGTGACGATGTTGATCTGCTCGACGGCGGTGCTGATCTGGTCGATGCCAAGCGCCTGCTGGTCGCTCCCGGCCGCGATCTCGCTCATCGCGATCCCCGCCGTTTCCACGTGCTGGGCGATAGTCGCGAACTGCTTGAGGGCGCGCGCATTGAGGGCCACCCCTTCGTCGGCCGTGCGCACCGATTCGGCGATGAGCCCGGTGGTGGTGCGGGCCGCATCCGCGGCGCGCATGGCAAGGTTGCGCACCTCCTCGGCGACGACCGCGAAGCCGCGACCGGCGTCGCCGGCCCGCGCCGCTTCCACTGCGGCATTGAGCGCAAGCAGGTTCGTCTGGAAGGCGATCTCGTCGATCGTCTTGATGATCTTGGCGCTCTCGTGCGCCGACGACTTGATGCGGCTCACGGCCGATTCCAGCTGCCGCATCTCCTGCAGCCCCTCGGCCGCCTGCTGACGTGCCTCCTCGGTCACGGCGCGCGCCGACTGGGCGCGTTCGGCGCTGTTCTTGGCCGTCGCCGAGACCTCGTGGAGGCTGGCGGCGACCTCTTCCAGCGAACTCGCCTGCTCACTTGCCCCCTCGGCGAGTGTCTGGGCCGACGAGGAGATCTCCTCGCTGGCACCCGCCACCTGCATCGCCGAGGCGGAGACGTCGCCGAGCGCGCGCTGCAGGTTGGCGACCGCCAGGTTCACCGCGGCGCGGATCGTGTCGAAGTCGCCGTTGTAGCGACCGTTCATGGTGGCGGAGAGGTCGCGCTCGGCGATGCGTCCGAGCACCGCTGAGGCTTCCGAGATCGGGGCGACGATGGCGTCGAGCATCCCGTTCATCCCGTCGCCAAGTTCCCGATAGCCCCCCTGATACTTGCGGGCATCGACGCGCTGCGAGAGGGCGCCTGCCTGCGCGGCCCCAACGAGCGATTGCGTTTCGTGCACCAGCCCCTGCAGCGTGTCCGCGGCGCGGCCGTACGACTGAATGGACTTGACGCTGGTCGCAATGATGCCGTCGACGCTGCGCGCCAGGTCGCCCAGTTCGTCCTTCGTGCTGATGTTGAGCGGCGGCGTGCCGTACTCCGGTCGGGTATCGAGCTTGCCGTCGGCGAGCGCGTCGAGTGCGCTGCCCAGGTTGGTGATGCAGACGCTCTGTAGCCGGTTGGCGCGCTCCACCATGAGGGAGAGCACACTGGAGAGGCGCGAGGAGATGAAGAGCGCGATGAGGAGGGCGACGAGGACTGCGGTCACCAGCCCGATCACGATGATGGTCGACATGCGCGAACCCAGCGCGAGGTTGGCGTCCTTCACCTCGGCGGCGCGCGTCACCTTCTGGAGCTGCATCTCGTGCATCGCGGTCAGCAGCTGCTCCTCGGCCTCGGCGATATGACTGGCCAGGAAGGCGTACGAGCCAAGCCGGTCGCCGGCCAGCACGAGCGCGACCAGCGAGTCGCGATCGGTCCCGAACACCTTGAGGTTGGCGTCGAAGGCTGCATACGACTTTCGACCCTCTTCGGTCGTGATCGTCTTCTGGTACTCGGCCAGGAGTGAATCGGCCGTCCGCGAGAAGGCACGGACATTGGCGATGTGCGGGGCGGCGGCCTGCTGCGACTCGGAGAGCACGGCGTCGCGGAGGTTCACGCGTACGCGCTGGATGTTGTTGATCGCGTCGCCGGACTGGGCGAGCGGAACGGTCATGTGTTCGTACAGTTCGGCGTCTGCGTCGCGCATCTGCTTGAGGCTGATGACGCTGGCGACACCGATCGCGACCATGATCGTGACGACGCTAGAGAAGCCAAGCAGGAGCTTGGAGCGGAGACGGAGGTCGTGGAACCAGTCCATACGAGGCACCAACGGGCGGGAGGTCGGGCGACAATCGTGACGGGAAGTGTCGGCCGTTGTTCCGGATCTCTCGTCTTCTGCGAGGCCCGTCCGCGGATTTTCGGTGGAATGGAGGACGCGCGCCCCCCCGCTTTTCCGGACATCGCTTGATTTCCGGGTGAGACGACGCTTAGTATTCGCCTCCACTTGCGGGCGTAATTCAGTTGGTAGAATGCCAGCTTCCCAAGCTGGACGTCGTGGGTTCGAGTCCCATCGCCCGCTCTCCAAACATCGATTCGTCGGTCCGAAGGGCCGTCCCGCCACAGCGGGACGGCCCCTCGTGTTTGAGGGGGGCGGGGGGCGCGGTTTCTCGATCGCGCCCGGCGGCCTGGCCGCCGGGGTGTCGACACCCTTCCCGCGCGGAACCGCCGTCCGTCACCGCTCCCTCGGCATCTGACCCACAGAAAGCAGGGGAGCGCCCTACAACGCATCGTCGGTCACGGGGCGACCTTCTTCGCGTAGGGCAAGTCGTGAGCAATGAATTCCTATATGCTCATGTAAGCATCTTGAGGTCCCTCGAACGTTCTTATGAAACGACGAGACTTCATTCGATTCGGCTCGGCAGGGCTGACGGCAGCGGCGGTTCTTGGCGCCGCCCGATCACGGCAACTGCAGGCCTACGCGCACCCCGTCCCCGATCCGCGTACCGACGGCGACCGCGTCGTTCCCTCCTTCTGTGAGCTCTGTTTCTGGAAGTGCGGGATCCTCGCGCATGTGAAGGACGGGCGCGTCACGAAGATCCAGGGCAATCCCAACGATCCGCTCTCCGGCGGGCGCCTCTGCCCGCGCGGGGCCGGGGGAACCGGGTTGCTGTACGACCCGGACCGCCTGCAGCGCCCGATGATCCGCCGAGGGGCGCGTGGGTCGCAGCGATTCGAAGAGGTTTCGTGGGATGCCGCACTCAACCGCGTCGCCGAAGGGATGCAAGCGATCACGGCGCGCCACGGCGCCGAGGCGTTGGCGCTGTACTCCCACGGGTACGGCGGCAGCTGGTTCGAGCACCTGTTCAAGGCGTATGGCTCGCCGAACATCACGCATCCGTCGTACGCGCAGTGCCGAGGGCCGCGCGACGCGGGCTTCGAGCTCACCTTCGGGGAGGGGGCTGGCTCGCCAGAGATCACCGACATGGCGCACGCCCGATGCCTCGTGCTGATCGGGAGCCACCTCGGCGAAAACATGCACAACACGCAGGTGCAGGACTTCGCGTCGTCGATTCGCGGCGGAGGTGACCTGATCGTGGTCGACCCGCGCTTCTCGACCGCGGCGGGAAAGGCGCGCCACTGGTTGCCCATCAAGCCCGGGGCCGACTTGGCGCTCCTGCTGGCGTGGATGCACGTCCTCATCACCGAGGGGCTCTACGATCGCGACTACATCGCGCAGTACGCGTACGGTTTCGAGCAGCTCAAGGCGCATGTCGAGCCGTTGACGCCCGAGTGGGCACATCCGCGCACCGGCATCGACCCGGCCGTGATCCGGCAGACCGCGCACCTGATGGCGGGGGCGCGTCCCGCGACGCTCGTGCACCCGGGGCGCCACGTGACCTGGTACGGGAACGACACGCAGCGCTCGCGGGCCATCGCGATCCTCAACGGGCTCCTGGGTTCGTGGGGGAGACGCGGAGGGCTTTACAGCTCTTCGCAGTTGGAGGTGATGCCCTATCCCAAGCCCGCGTATCCGACGGTGACGGCGGCGATTCGCGACCGCTCCGACCCGGCGCTCTATCCGCTGGGGCACGAGCTGGCGCAGGGCATTCGCGATGCGTCGATCCGCACGGAGGGGAAGGAACCGGGAATCCGCGGCTGGATGGTCTACGGCTCGAACCTCCCGACCACCCTCCCCGACCAGCGCGCGACGTATCGGGCGATCCAGGATCTCGAGCTCCTGGTCACGGTCGATGTGCTTCCCATGGAGATCGTGGGATGGTCGGACGTCGTCCTCCCCGAAGCGACGTACCTGGAGCGGTGGGACGACCTCAACACGCCGGCGTATCGCGAGCCGTTCGTCTCGCTGCGACAGGCTGCGGTCGATCCGCTCTTCGAGAGCAAGCCTGGTTCGTGGATCGCGAAGGAGCTGGGGCAGCGCCTGGGGCTCGCGTCCTACTTCCCGTGGAACGACGCAAAGGAATACGTCGAGACACGCGTGCGGGCGACGGGGCTCGACTGGGAGCGGTTGCGCAAGGACGGCACGTTGCGCGGCTCGCCGCAGCCCCTGTACTACGAGGAGGGCGTGGCTCCGTCGTTCGCCACCGAGTCCGGGAAGATCGAGCTCTACTCCGCGCAGCTGGCGGGGCTGGGTTTCGATCCGATGCCGACGTTTCACGACGGCGAGGTCGAGGATCCACCCGCCGGCTACTATCGCCTCCTCACCGGGCGCGCCCCCACGCACACCTTCGGGCGCACCACGAACAACCGCCTGCTCTCGGAGGTGTTCGCGGAGAATGCGGTGTGGGTCAACCGAGCCGTCGCGGCCAAATGGCGCCTGCAGGATGGCGAGCGGATCTACCTGAAGAACCAGGATGGCGTGCGCTCCACCTACTCGGCCCCCGTGAAGGTGACCGAGCGCATTCACCCCGACGCGGTCTACCTGGTGCACGGCTACGGGCACAAGGCCAAGGGGCTGCGCTTCGCACAGGCGCGCGGCATCGACGACGCCGAACTGATCACCCGCTACAAGGTCGACCCGATCATGGGTGGGACCGGGATGAACGTCAACTTCGTCACCTTCCTCCGCGCCAGTGACGTCGACGCCGAGGCGGCGAAGGAGGTGGTCACATGAAAGGGCCGAGCTACGGCATGGTGCTCGATACGCGCACTTGCGTGGGGTGCAGCGCCTGCGTGATCGCGTGCAAGACGGAAAACGACGTTCCTGACGGCGTCACGCGCAACTGGATCTTCACTGAGGTAAGCGGCACGTATCCCGACCTGTCGATGTCGATCCGGTCGGAGCGCTGCAATCACTGCGAGAACGCACCGTGTGTCGCCGTCTGTCCGACCGGGGCCTCCTACTACGGCGCCGGGGGGACGGTGCAGGTCGACGCCGACAAGTGCACCGGCTGCAAGGCGTGCATCGCGGCGTGTCCGTATGGTGCGCGCTTCGTCGATCCGCGGACCGACACCGTCGACAAGTGCACGTTCTGCCTGCACCGACTGGAGAACGGGACGCCAACGACGGCTTGCCAGGACATTTGCCCGACCCAGAGCATCTACTTCGGGGACCTCAACGATCCGGAGAGCGACGTGAGCCGATTGCTGGCCTCGCGCGCGTCGTACACGCTCCTGCCGGACGCGGGGACTCGCCCCAAGCACTTCTTCCTGCGGTGAGGGGACGATGAACGAAATCACCTCCACGCGATCGAACCCCTTCGTCGACCCCTCGGTGCACGTGTGGCACGCCGAGGTGCCGATCTATCTCTTCCTCGGCGGGCTCGTGGCCGGGCTGATGGTGCTGGCGGGGCTTTGGCGCCTGCGGGCGCCGCGCGAAAGTTCGCGCGCCCTGACGTTGCTCCCCTGGATGGTCCCGGTCCTCCTGACGGTGGGGATGCTCTTCCTCTGGCTCGACCTGGAGAATCGGTGGAATGCCTATCGATTCTACCTCACGATGCAGCCTACCTCTCCGATGTCGTGGGGGTCGTGGATCCTGCTGGCGGTGTATCCGGTGTCGGTCTTCGTGGCCTGGGTGTCCATGCCGGAGGCGACGCGCACCGCGATCGTCGAACGTGCACCGTTAGGCGGGGCGCTGCTCTCGCGCCTCGAGACGTGGGCGCTTGCGCGCGAGCGCACGCTCGCCTGGATGAGCATCGTCTTGGGCGCCGCCCTCGGCGTCTATACCGGGGTCCTGCTGGGGACGATGGCGGCACGACCGCTTTGGAACTCGGCGATCCTCGGCCCGCTCTTCCTGGCCTCCGGGCTGTCGAGTGCCGCGGCCTTCCTGCTGCTTCATCGCATCACCGATGCGGAGCGCACGACGATCGGGCGCCTCGACATGGGACTCATCCTCGTCGAGGGACTCCTGCTCGTGCTCTGGCTCGTGGCGCTGCGCAGCGGCGGGGCGTCGTCACGCGCCGCGGCCGGCTTGCTCCTCGGGGGTCCGTTCACCGCCGCCTTCTGGACGCTCGTCGTGGTCATGGGGCTCGCAACGCCCGTCCTGGCCGAGTGGATCGAGGCACGACACGGACTCCGGCCTGGGCGCGTCCCGGCCGTGCTGGTGCTCCTGGGTGGCTTTGCCCTTCGGTGGATCGTGGTCTACGCCGGGCAGGAGTCGGCGATACTCGCGCAGACTGCACTGCGGTAGGAGAACAACATGCACGCGAAACCGTACTGGAATCCGTACAAGGCCGGCGTGGTGCTGGGGCTCGCGCTACTCGCCGCCTTCCTCGTGGCCGGGCAGGGGCTTGGGGCGAGCGCCTTCCCCAAGCGGCTGATCGCTCTCTGGAGTCACGGCGTCGCCCCCGGGTGGACCGAGGCGAACAGCTTCTTCGGCTCCTACGTGTCGGGCGGGGCGAACCCCCTGCGTGACTGGCTGATGGTGGAGGTCGTGGCGGTGATGCTCGCCGGCTTTCTTGCCGCGGTCAGCGCGGGGCGCTTCAAGGTGACGGTCGAGAAGGGGCCTAACATCTCGGTGCAGGGGCGCCTGGGCTACGCGCTCGTCGGTGGCATCGTGATGGGCTTCGCCGCGGCGCTGGCGCGGGGCTGCACGTCGGGGCAGGCGTTGAGCGGCGGGGCGCTGCTGGCGACCGGTAGTTGGGCCTTCATGCTGATGGTCTTCGCGGGCGGCTACCTGGGCGCCCACTTCGTGAGGAGGCAGTGGATATGAGCGCGATCTTCCCCCTGACCTTCGCGAGCGACGACCTCCGGCTGCTGACCGCCGTGGCAATCGGCGGCGCCTTCGGCTTCGCGCTCGAGCGCGGCGGCTTCGGCAATGCTCGCAAGCTCGCCGCGCAGTTCTACCTCAGCGACATGACGGTCTTCAAAGTCATGTTCACGGCGATCCTGGTGGCGATGACCGGCGTCTACACGCTCGCCGGACTCGGGGTCGTGGACCTCGCGGGGATCTGGATCAACCCGACCTTCATCTGGGCGCAGCTGGTGGGGGGCTTCCTGCTCGGGCTTGGCTTCATCCTGAGCGGGTTGTGCCCGGGGACGTCGCTCGTCTCGGCGGCGTCGGGGCGGCTGGATGCCGTCGTGACCGTCGTGGGGATCTTCTTTGGCACGTGGCTCTTCGGCGCCACGGTGGACTGGTTCCCCGGCCTGGCCGCGCTGTACAAGGCGGGGTCGCTCGGCGTCTCGACACTCCCCGACCTCCTCGGAATTCCCGCGTGGGTCGTGGTGCTTCTCGTCGTGGCGATGGCGGGGATGGCGTTCGTCGGCGCGGAGAAGGTGGAACGCATCTTCGAACAGACGCGTGGCGTACTCGCCCTCACACCGTCCACGCGTCCCCCGGTGAAGTTCGCCCTGACCGCGGTCCTGGTCGTCTTCGTCCTGGTCGGGACGGCGGCGCGGCGTGCACCGTCGCCAGCCGCTGCGCATGTCGCAACGGCGATCGAGCCGTTGTCGCTCGCCACGCGGCTCATCGAGCGCGACCCTTCGCTCCTCGTCCTTGACCTGCGCGGCGACGGCGCGGCGAAGCCCATCCCGGGGGCGCTCCTCGTGGCGGCGGACACATCGGCACTCGGTGTCCTGGCCGAAGCGGTTCCAGGTCGCACGACGGTGGTGGTGTACGATTCCGCAGGATCGCTTCGCGCGCTCCCCGGCGAATGGCCGGCGGACCTCGAGTATCGCTACCTGGCGGGTGGTCGCGCGGGATGGGAACGCGAGGTGCTCACGCCGGCGACCCCTCGCGCCTCCACGTGGCAGGAACGCGAGCGCGTGCAGCGGCAGCACCACGTCGCCGCCTTCTTCTCAGGGGCAGGGGTCAAGGCATCGAGTGCCGCGCCGCCACCGCGCGTGGCAGGGGGGGGAGGGGCCAAGAAGAAGAAGGGCGGCGGGTGCTGATGCGCACGACGGCCCGCACCATCGTGCGCGGAGTCGCCGGCCTTGTTGTCGTCGTGGTCGTGCCGTGGATCGGGGGGTGCGCTGGTGTGGAGTCGACACCGGCCCCCTCCGCATCGCATGTGCAGTCGAAGACGGAGGGCGAGACGCCGGCCGTTCTCGCTCGCGCCACCGGCTACGGCTACGCTCGGGGAAGCCGCGAGGCGACGGTGGTGGTGACCGAGTTTTCGGACTTCGGCTGCCACTACTGCGCCGACTTCGCTCGAACGGTCCTGCCGTCGCTCGATCGCGAGTTCATCGGTCCAGGGCGCGTTCGCTGGCAACTGGTGCCAGTCGCCACGGCATCGACGCCGCACGCCCTCGCCGCTGCGGGTGCAGCCGAGTGCGCCTCACAGCAGGGCGGGGAATGGGCGATGCACGATCGGCTCTTCGCGACGCAGCGGGAGTGGACGCACTTCGGCGACCCGACACGGCACTTCGTCGACCTGGCCCGCGCCGACGGGCTCGACGTGGCGCGTTTCGTCAACTGTCTACGTGACCCCCGAACCGCCGAAACCGTCGAGAGGCTGCACCAACTCGCGCAACAGCTCAACGTGCGTGTGGCCCCCACCTTCTTCGTCAACGGACGGCGGGTCGAAGGGGCCGTTCCGCTCGATGCCGCGCGATCGGTGCTGGACGTGGCCGTTTCGTCGCGATAGCGGCGCCTTCTCCCGACTGTGACTGGCGCACCGCCGTGAGGGAGCGTACGGTGTGGCGGGACGCTTGCACGACGGCTCCGAGCGCAATTCGTTAGGTTGACGGCCGCTAACCTATTGTACCGAGTGGTTCTATCGACACGGTGGGATCACGTGGTGTCGGAGCCGTTCTGTAGGCGAACGCCGGACAGACGGAGTGTTCGCACGTGAACAGATATGTCCGACGCGCGCACGTGCGCGCGTCGCAGGACCTTGTCGCCGTCGGGGCGGGCGCAGCTGCTCACGCCACGCCACGACCGCGGTCATCCAGCTCTTCGGGAAGACACCATGCACCTGCTGCAGGCCCCGAACGTCAATCGCCACCGCTGGCGCCATGCGCCGGCGGCATATCGGCGTACCGCGTGATGCGCGTTGCGTAGCGTGACGAGAGCGCAGTTTCCGCAGCGCGCCCGCCTGCTCGGGGAGAGCCCGCGGGCGATCGTTTCGGTCGCGCGACGCGCGCTGGTCGCGGTCGTGCTCATGGCGGCCGCGGTGCGCGCGGTCGAGGCGCAGGGGATCCGCATTGGCGGTGCGAGCAGCGCGCGCTACGTGCAGCTGCGCCCGCTCGTGGCCGACAGCGTGGCCGACTCCGCGGCGACGGGTACGACGGGGCTCGACCGACTGCTCGCCGATGGCACGGTCGTCCGCTGCATTGGCGATGGCTACTGCCGATATCTGCGAGGCGCGCCGGTGTCGGAGTTGATGGCCATGATGCAGGACCTGGATGCGACCGCGTGGGGCTTTGGACGCGGGATGAGCGCTCGGGCCGAGTTGCGCTTTCGTGAAGCGGTGGGCAGCGGGCGCACGTTGTGGCCGCAGGCGCAACAGCACATGGACGTGATGGCGCTCTACGCCGAACTCGATCGCGAGCGCGTGCGCGCGCGACTCGGCCGGCAGTGGTACGCGTCGCAGCTGGGCTATCGCAACTTCGACGGCGCACTGGTGGAAGCGCAGCCGCTCGCGTCGTTGATGGGGCTCCGCGTGGAAGGCTATGCCGGGTGGAGCCTGATTCAGGGGCTTGCCCGCGACGTCACGAGCGATGCGCTGTCGGCCATCGAGGAGTTTCCCCCTGATTCCCGCGGTGTGCTGGTGGGGGGATCACTGCGCTGGCGCCCGACGAGTGGGCGAGGGGCGGTGCGCGCCCAGTACGAACGTGAAATCCGGCAGGATCGAGGGGCGCTCTACGCCGAGCGGGCGGCGGCGTCGGCCGACCTGCGCGTGGGGCGCACGATGTTCGGGGGCGAGATGGTGTACGATTTCGCGACGGGTGACTTCAACGAACTGCGCGTGAACGCGCGCCACTCGGTCTCGCGCGTCGTGGAGCTCTCCGCCGAGGCGCGGCACTCGACGCCGTTCTTCCCGCTGTGGACGATTTGGGGCGCGTTCTCCCCGATCGGCTTCGACGAGGCTCGGCTCGACGCACGCTGGACCACGGCGGGGGGCCGGCTCTCGCTGACCGGTCGCGGCGCGTACCGGAGTTATCAGGAGACCGACGCAGGTGTCGCGTCGCTTCCGCTTCGCACGGATGGCTGGCGGGTGGGCGGCACGGTGGCGGCCCGCGTGTCCGAGTCGTGGGCGCTGCAGGGCAACTACGGCGTTGACGTCGGGAGCGTGGCGACGCGCTCGGATGGCGACGTGGCGCTGCGCTGGAGCCGCAGCGACCGCCTCTCGGTTTCGGCCCGGGCGACCGCGTTCGAGACGATTTCGGAGTGGCGAGTCGGGACCGGACGCGTGGTGGGCGGAGGGGCCGACGTCACGTACACGCTCCGCCCCGACCTTCGTCTTGCGGCGGACGCGATGCTCTATCGGCAACGTTCCAACGGTCGCCCGGCTGAGGGGCCATGGAACCAGCGGCGCGCGTCGGTGCGTCTCGAGTGGAGCGTCGGCACCGATCCGGGGGCCGTTGCGCGCGGGGCCGAACGAGGGCGCACGCCATGAGGATGATGCCGACCCTATCGCACGGATTTGTGCGCCGCGTGCTGCGTCGCGCGTTGCGCCTCGCGCCGCTGATGGTGGTGGCGAGCGTTGGCCTGTCGACGGCGGGGTGGGCGTGGGGGCGCGCGGCGTCGGCGCTCCCGCGCAAGGCGGCGCGCGTCGAGGAGAAGCGCTTCCCGCACCAGAAGCACGCGCGACTCTTTCCCGAGTGCGAGACGTGTCACGCCGGGATCATGGCCGGCGACACCGCGACCAACTATCCGGCCACGAGTTCGTGCGCCGATTGCCACGACGGAACGCGGCAGAAGCGCGTGGAGTGGGATGGGCACCGCGTGCGGCCATCCAACCTGATCTTCTCCCACGCCAAGCATCATCGGGAAGCGGAAGGAAAGACCCCAGCGCTCGACTGCCGAACCTGCCATGGCCTCGGGGGGGGCAGCACGTTCATGGCGGTGGCCCGGGCCACGCCGGAGCTGTGCATCGGTTGTCACACGCACAAGGCCGATGGTCACCTGACGGAGGACCCGCCGTGCTCGCGCTGTCACGCGCCGCTCGCCCGCGCGACGCGGCTGTCCGACAGCGCCGTGGCGGCGATTTCCGTCCCCGAGTGGCACCGCCGCGCGAACTTCCTGTCGAAGCACGGGCCGCGCGCCGAGGCGGACGTCTACCAGTGCGCGACGTGTCACGCGCGTGAGAGCTGCGCGCGCTGCCATCCGAATGCCGGGGAGATGGCGCAGGTGGCCTCGTTGGAGCGCGATGCGCGCGTGGCGCGACTGCTCAAGGGGCGCGCGCCGACGTACGCCACTCCCCGGAGCCACAACGGTGCCCCATGGGTCGTGCTGCACGGCGACTCCGCGAAGGCCAAGCCCCAGAGCTGCGCGAACTGTCACGCGCAGCCAAGCTGTCGCACCTGTCACATCGGTCGCAGTGCGTCGCGCGAGATCGCCCGCCTGGCGCGCCCCGATCCGGACGGGGCGGCCGGGGTGCGACTCAAGGTGCTTCCGGTGGACGTGGTGGCACGCGGGGCGGCGTCGACCTTCCCGCATGCACCGTCAGGTGCAGCGGCATCGCCGACGGCGCCCACCGTTGCAGCGGTCGGCCTTGTCGGCGGTCCATCCGTGGCGCAGATGAACCGGGTGGCCCACGCACCGGCCGACACGGCGCTGCGCTTGGTGCGAGTGCATCCCCTCGACTTCGTGGAGCAGCATGGCCCCACCGCGTCGAGTGGTCGCATCAATTGCCAGGGGTGCCACGAGGAGCGCACGTGCACCAATTGCCACAACGGCGGGAGCCGGCGTCGCTTCCATGGCTTCAACTTCGTGAGTCGACACGCGGCCAGTGCGGCGGGGCGTGAGCGCGACTGCTCGTCGTGTCACGCCACGGAGACCTTCTGCCGTGAGTGCCATCGCGGGCAGGGGGTACTGGCGCGCGGGTCGCGCGACGTCGCGTATCACGACCGCCAGCCGCTCTGGCTCAACCAGCATGGGCAGGCGGCGCGGCAGGAAATGCAGACGTGCGCGAGCTGTCACCAGCAACGGGACTGCACGCGATGCCACTCGGACGTCGGGTTGCGCGTGAACCCGCACGGCCCTGGCTTCGACGCCGCCCGCATGGCCAAGCGCAATCGTCAGATGTGCCTCACGTGTCACCTCAAGGACCCGTTGAAGCCCTGACCCGCGTCGACGACTTCACCCACACCATCCAGCCGCTCATCTCGAGGCGCCGTCCCGTTTCCCAGGTTCGCATGTCCCCCTCCAGTCCCTTCAGGCCGTTCGTCCACGTCGTCGCCCGCGCCCGCGCCGGCGGTGCGGTGGCGTTGCTCGCCCTGGGTGCCTCGCTGCTGGACGCGTCGCCGCTCGTTGGTCAGGAGCCGGCGCGCCGCGCGGTGGCGCCCGGTGGCGATGCGCGAACTCCGGTGCAGGGTGTGGTGGCGCCGGGCGCCGCACAACAGAGCGCCGCCGAGCAGCGGGCCATCACCTCGCGCAGCGGGCGCACGCGAAGCGCCGACTCGCCCAGCACGGCATCGCGCGCTGGCACGCGCGTCGGCGGCGGGCGCGGTCCGGTCCAGTGCGAGAAGTGCCACGCCGATCGCCAGTTCCTCGCCGGCAAGGCGAAGGGGGAGCGCGGCGACTCGGTCCTCTTCGTCCCCGACACGCTCCTGCGCGACTCACGGCACAAGACCCTCCTCTGCGCCGACTGCCACGCCGGGTACAACGACGGCTATCCGCACACGAAGGTCGCGTCGGTCTCGGTGTCGTGCCAGCACTGCCACGAGGACCAAGGGGCGGCGTACCACCGGTCCATCCACGCGCCAAACTTCGAAAAGAAGGGGGACGCGCCGACCTGCGTGAGCTGTCACAGCTCGCACAAGGTCCTGGGCGCTGATGACCGTCGCTCGCCGACGTACCCGCTCAACGTGGCGCAGCTCTGCGGCAGCTGCCACAACAAGAAGGCGATCCTCGACGCGTACTTCGACAAGCCGGCCGACTCCACGGCGCGGTCGGCGGTGGGCGACTATCGCCACTCGGTGCACGGGATCGCGATGACCAAGGCCGGCCTCACGGTCTCGGCCACGTGCAGCGACTGTCACGATGCGCATCGCGTGCTGCCGACCGACTCCACGGAGTCGACGCTCCATCGGTCCAACGTGGCCTCGACGTGCGGCGCCTGCCATCAAGGGGTGCTGGCCACCTTCGATTCGTCGGCCCATGGGCAGGCGCTCGTCTCCGGTGACACGACCGAGACGGGGAAGAAGGCGCCGGTGTGCATCGAGTGCCACGGTGGACACAAGGTCGTGGAGGCGAATGATCCGGCGTGGTTCAGTGGCGTCGTCGAGGAATGCGGGGCGTGCCACAAGCGGCTGCTCGACACGTACTTCGAGACCTATCACGGCAAGGCGACGCAGCTCGGCTACGGGATCGCCGCCAAGTGCAGCGACTGCCATGGCGCCCACGCGATGCTCGCCGCCGACGACTCACTGTCGTCGGTGCATCCGACGAACCTTGTGGAGACGTGCAGCCAGTGTCACAAGGGGGCGACGGTCAACTTCGTGAAGTACAAGCCACACGGCGATCCGCGCGACCGCGAGCGCAACCCTGAACTCTATTGGGTGTGGCTGGCGATGACGTCGCTGCTGATCGGTGTGTTCGCCTTCTTCGGCGTGCACTCGCTGTTGTGGTTCATGCGACTGATGGCCACGCGCAACGAACGGGCCGCGGGGCACCACGCGAACGGCGCGACCACTGCGGTGACGCCGGCACCAGCACCAGCACCAGCACCACCAGCACCCATTCCGACCGAGCCGTCGGCTGCAACGCCGCCGCCTGCTGCGGTGTCGACCATCGACCCTGCGCTTCGGACGCCGCCGGCGGCGCCGCCCCCGGAGCCTCCAGCAGACAGCCAAGCCCCTGACCTCGGCGAGAAGCCAGGAGAGAAGCCATGAGCGACGCGTCGAGCGGCACGACGGCACCGGGAGGGGGACGCCCCCTCGCGGGCGGCGCGGCCGCGGACCTCCCGCTGGCGTCGTCGGACCGTGGACAGCGGCCGTACATCCAGCGATTCGGGCCCGTGGAGCGGTTGACGCACGCGATCATGGTGCTCTCGTTCTTTGGACTCGTCATCACCGGCGTGCCGCTGCACTTTTCGCACGCTCCATGGGCCGCCACGATGATGGGGCTCCTCGGCGGCGTTGGTGCCGCGGGGGCGATTCACCGCTTCTTCGGGGTGATGACCTTCGGCTACTTCTTCTTGCACCTGGGGATGCTGGCGACGCGCTTCCTCAGTGCGCCGGACAAGAAGGCCTTCCTGCTCGGCCCGCGCTCGATGGTGCCGCAGCCCAAGGACCTCGAGGACGTGGTGGGGATGTTCCGCTGGTTCGTGGGGAAGGGACCACGCCCCCGGTTCGATCGCTACAGCTACATGGAGAAGTTCGACTACTGGGCGGTGTTCTGGGGTATCGCGATCATCGGCGGATCGGGGCTGCTGCTCTGGTTCCCCATCTTCTTCTCGCGCTTCCTCCCCGGCTGGATGTTCAACGTCGCCACGATCGTGCACGGTGACGAGGCGCTGCTGGCGATGGGCTTCATCTTCACGATCCACTTCTTCAACTCGAACCTGCGGCCGGAGAAGTTCCCGATCGACGTCGTGATGTTCACCGGGAGGGCGCGCGCGGAGTACATCGAGGAGGAGCACCCCCTCGAGTACGAGCGAGAGCTCAAGGCGGGACGGTTGCAGGCGCTCGAGGTGCCGGCGCCGTCGCGGGCGTCGTACCTGTGGTCGCTCACGCTTGGCTTCATTGCGATCGCAACCGGCCTGACGCTGACGGGGCTCGTGATCTACGCGGTGCTGCAATGAGGCACGCGCGGCGGAGTCGTGCGGCTGGCGGTCCCCTGGTGGGGGCGGTTCGGGTCGTTCGCGCCGCCGTGCTTGGCCTGCTCGTCACCGCCGGTGCGGTGCTCGTGACGGGGTGTTCGCGCGACACGCAGAGTGGTGAGCAGCGCCGGCGCGACGTGGACGAGTCGGTGGCTCGTCGCAGCGCGGGAGATCGCGCGGCCGACACAGCGTCGCTCGTGACGCCGGTCCGCGATGACTCGCTGATCGGCGCGGCGCGAGGGGTCGGGGCCGAGGCGACGGTGCGCGCCGCGTGCGCCACCTGCCACGAGGGGGCGCACGCCGCCCCCCTGGGACGCGGCGAGCAGCCTTCCGCGGTATGCATCGATTGTCATGCGTCGTCGCACGAACCCATCCAGGCGTTCTACGCCGGGGCAGTGCGCGGCGTCGCCGTGCCGGCGGACACCATGTTCCTGGCCCGCGTGTCGTGCGTCGGTTGCCATAGCGACACCACCTTCACGGCGCCGGTCGGTGCGGCGCGCAACGCTGCGTTCGACGGGATGTGCACGAGCTGCCACGGCCGGCGCTTCGGCGGCATGCTGGCCATGTGGCGGAACGGCGTGGAATGGCGTACGCAGGCCGTCTCGGCCTACGTCGCCCAGGCGGTGGCCGATCCGCGGCTCGCCGGCGACGCGGCGCGGGCGCGCGTGCGCGTGGCGCGTGACGCCATGCAACTCCTCCGGACGGTGGGGGCACTGCACAATGTGCGCGGTGCGGACCAACTCTTCCGTGCCGCACTCGATAGCACCACCGCGGCGTATAGGCGCGCCGGCGTGGCGGCGCCCGCCCGTCCCGCCCTCGGCCCCGACCCGGCCAGCAACGAATGCCTCGGGTGTCACTACGGCGTCGAGTCGGCGCGTACCACCATCTACGACCAGAAGTTCGACCACGCCTCGCACGTGGTGCGTGCCGATGTCGCGTGCAAGGACTGCCACAGCGCGGCGACCTACTTCGCCGGCGCGAAGAGCGGGGCGACCGACCAGGGACGCGCGGTCGATGCGAAGCACGGCAAGACGACGCTGACCGCGGCGTCGTGCGAGAGCTGCCATCACTCGCCCACCACCAAAGTGGGGTGTACCGCGTGCCATGCGGGTGACGAGCGGCTCAAGAAATCCGTGCGCGTCGTGATGGCGCTCAAGCTCAAGCCGGAGAAGGCGCCGACGAGTCGTACCGTCGCGTTCCAGCATGCGCAGCACGAGAAGTCGAGTTGCGAGAGTTGCCACACGGCGCCGGGTTCGGTGCGCAACATCGCGACGTGCGCGTCGTGCCACACCGATCATCACAAGGAACGCGCATCGGGCTGTGTGTCGTGCCATACGTCGACCATGCTGGCCACGCACACGATGGACACCCACTTCAAGTGCGCCACGTGTCACGAGCGGGAGACGGTCGCCAAGCTGCTCCCCGATCGTGCCTTCTGCGTGAGTTGCCACGTGAAGCAGGTGAATCACGAGCCCGGGCGCGAGTGCTCACCGTGCCACCTGCATCTCTCGCCGACCGAGGTACGTCGCCGCATGCTGGCGGCCGAGGCGGCGCGTCCGGCACCGCCTCGGTGACCTGAGGCCAGACCAACGGGGCGTCGCTCGTTAGGGCGACGCCCCGTTGTGTGTCACGGCGCGGCCCTGTCGCGTGTTAGGGGGATGGCCCGGCGCGCGCTCGTTCCACATTCACTCGCGCGCGTGGGCGGTGATCCGCCAGTATGCGAGCACGGAACGCCGTGAAGAACGGTCGTGCGGCCTACAGCGACTTGAGCAGGTTCTCGACGCGCTTCCGGTCGGCGTCCATCGCCTGACCCGAGAGGATGGTCGCCAGCAAGTCCATCGCCTCTTCGTCCAGCGCCTCGGGGTGCTTGCGATCCTCGGGAAAGCGAAGGATCACGCCGAGGGCGAAGGGGACATGCGGCTCGCCCTCCTCCTCGTCACCGCCGGGCTCGACGAAGCTCGACGTATCGGGCTCCTCGGCCACACTGGCCAGCCAGGGCTCGTCGGCGGAGCGACGCAGGCGCTCGGCCCGTTCGACCAGACGCTGCGGGACGATGGCGGAGAGGACGCCGCGAATCCCGCCGTCGTGTTCCTGCGCCGAGAGGAGCAGCGGGACCGGCGCATCGAAGAGCCCGATCGCCTGCACCGCATCGAACATCGCCTCCGGAAGCGATCCCTGCGCGAGCACCGGGGACTCGTCCGAGAGATCGCCATCCACGGCGCCCAGGGCGCGAAAGACGGTGTGGCCCTGCGGCTGGCGCGGGTGCGGCGTCGCGACGAGGCGCACGGCCACCGGCGTCAGCGTCATCACGCGCGCCACGCTTGGGTCGCTCTCGTCCTGATCGTCAGGCGAGTTGTCGTCGGATTGTGGGGACCAGTCGCTCATGGCAGTCGAGTCGAGGGCCGGGGAATAGTGCACCTGCGCGACGCGCGAACCAAGGGGGGGAAGGGGAGGCAATGGCGCATTGCGTTGTGACCGGGCTTTTGATGGAAGGGTCTCCCACATACGGCGCCGCACCGGCGGTGCCGACCTGCACAGGCGCACCACTCACTCTTGGGCGTGTCGATGCCTTCCTCATACCTGCGCACATCCTGCATGCGATCGTGGACTGCCACGGGGCGCCGTTCGCCCCGGCGGGACGCCGCGGATGCCGGCATGCACCGGACTGTTGGAGATCGTACGCGCCCGGGTGTGGGCGCGGGGAGTGCGTAGGACACGCACTCGCCGCCAGTCGAGCCTCACTCGACGCCCCGCCTGCGCACGCCGCCGGCGGGGCGTCGTGCATTGTGGCAACCCACCCGCCATCACCTGCACTGGAGGACGAGCCATGGTGCCCTTCACTCGATTTTTCGCAACTCGCCTCCGGCGTCTCGCCTGGCGGCCCGCACGTGCGACCGATGCACGTTCGGCACAGTCGTTAGGCGTCCGGTCGACGTCGGCCGAGGCGTGGGCGCGGCTCGAACGCGCGCTGCTCGCGCCGTCCGGTCCGGCGGCGGAGACGCGTGCGCGCGAACTGGCCCAGGAGAACGTGCGGCTCGCGCTGACCCTCATCGGCCAGCAGGGGCGGGGCGCTGTCGCCCGCATCCTTGCCGCGTGCGACGGGGAGCCTGCCGAGGCCAGCGAGGCCATCCGCGTCGCGCTGGCGGTGGCCGGCGCGCTGGGGCATTCGGCCTGAGCCTGACCGGCGGTGGGGCGCTTTCCCGCCGCCGGTCCTGCGGCCCCACGGGCATCGAGGTGCGCCACACCGCGCCGCAGGAAGAAACCTTTCACCCCCCTCCCCGTATCCAACCGCGTGACGTGATCGACGTGGCGTTCGCCTCATGCCGCCTACCGATCGCCTGGTCCCGCGCGACTTGGATTCCCAGGTACCGACCACTTCCTTGGACGCACCGCCGACTCGGTCGACGACACCTCCGTCGTCGGCCGCGTCGGTGCGCCTCCTCCCGCGAATGGTCGCACCGTCCGGTCACATCCCCCGCGCGTCGACACCACCGTTCTGGGCGGTCGTAGCCGGGGCGTGGACCTTCTTCGGGGTGATGTACGGGTGTGTCTGGACGGCCGCGGCCCGGTACCCCGAATCGGCGTTCCGCTGGACCATTCCGACCGCGCTCGCGGTGGCTTGGTGCTGGGCGCTGCTCACCCCGCTGCTGTTTCGACTGACGCGGGCAGTCACGCCGTCTCGCGTGGGCTGGGTGGTGAGCCTCGCAAGCCACACGGCGGCGGCGATGGCCTGCGCCGCGCTCCTCACCGCCCTGCTGCGCCAGTCGATGGCGTTCCTCGCGGAGTGGAGTCCGGAGCCGTACGTCTCGATGCTCTTCTACTGGTTCGACGTCTGGCTCTTCGTGTACGCGTCGCTGGTCGTGGTGGGACACGCGCTCACGGTACGGCGACGGTACGTCGATCGCACGGTGCGCGCGCACCTGCTCGAAGCCCAACTGTCGCGTGCGCAGCTGCAGTATCTCGAGCTGCAGCTCCAGCCGCACTTTCTGTTCAACGCGCTCAACGCGATCCAGGAGCTGGCCCACGAGGCGCCGCACGCCGCCGAGCGCATGTTGCGGCGCCTGCATGCACTGTTGGCCATCTCGCTGGAGCGATCGGGACGCGACGAAGTCACGCTCGACGAGGAGCTGGCGGCGCTGGAGCCGTATCTCGACATCCAACGCACGCGCTTCTCTGACTGGCTCGACGTGGGGGTGGCGGTGCCGCCGTCGTTGCGTCGCGCGCTCGTGCCGCACCTGATCCTGCAGCCGCTGGTGGAGAACGCGATCCGGCACGGGCTGTCGGTGCGGCAGGCACCCGGGACGGTGACGGTGCACGCGGCGCGGGCGGACGACCGTCTCATCCTGCGCGTGGAGGACGACGGGGTGGGGCTCCGTCAGGCGCAACAGCGCGACGGTGCGACGCGGCGCGAGGGGATCGGGTTGCGCAACGCCAGCGAGCGCCTCCGCCAACTCTACGGGTCGTCCCACCGCTTCGAGCTGCGCGAGGCACCCACCGGTGGGGTGACGGTGGAACTCGAGCTGCCGTATCGCGAAGGGGAGGCCGTCGCCCGAACCGCTGCGTCGCCGATGACCGTCGCCGATGCCATGGCCGCGACCGACCTCGACGACCCCTCGACCTGGCGCACGGGTGAGTACTCGACCGTCTTCCCCGACCTCGAGGTGGTACGGCCCGAGGCGCCTCCCGAGGCGCGCGAGGCCGAGGTGGTGCCCACGCCGCAGTGGCAGGCGAGTGGGAGCTTCCGCGCGGCCCGGCGGGCCACGCCCGAGGCGACGGGGGCCTTCGTGTCGGCCGAACAGCCGGTCCTCGCGCCGACCCCCGGCCTGTCCTGGCGCGCATGGAGTGGCATCGGGGCGCTCTGGTTCGCCATGGCTGTCCTGTGGACCAACCAGATGGTGCTGTACTCGGCGTCGATGCGTCCGAGCGACGACTACTCGTGGCTGGGGTTGGCGCGGCTGCAGGTCGCGACGTCGATCATCTGGCTCGCCCTGTCGCCGGTGGTGGTGGCGCTGGCGCGACGGTTCCGCATCGATGCCACCAACTGGATGCGGATCCTCCCGCTGCACGCGCTCTTTGGCGTCTGCGCAGGGTTGGTGCACACCGGGGTCATGCAGCTGTCGGGGCTGAGCCAGCTCCCCGTGCTGTCGCCTGGCAACATGAACCCGCTCACCGGCGACTTCTTCGTCTACTTCGGATTGTTGGCCTGGTCCCACGCGCGCGACTTCGTGAGCTGGTACCGTGCGCGGGAGCTTGAAGGGGCGCGGCTGTCGGCACGCATCGCTGGATCGCGCTTCCAGGCGTTGCGCGTGCAGCTGCGACCGCAGTTTCTCCTTGCCACGCTGGACCTGCTCGCCGAGCTGGTGCATCGCGACGTGCCACGGACCGAACGGCTCATCACGCGACTCGCCGACACGCTGCGACTCACGCTGGAACTCGGGCGCGACGCGACGTCCTCGCTCAAGCAGGAACTCGAGCTGCTGCAGGCCTGTGTCGAGACACACCGCGATGGGATCCGTCCCGGGGTGCAGCTGGTGGCCAACGTCCCCACATCGCTGCTCCCCCTGCGTATCCCGAGTCGCCTCGTCTGCACCATGGTCGATGAACTGCTCGCCGCCGATTCGTTGAATCCCGGTGCCCCGCTCACCGTACGGGTGGACGTGGAACGGGTGGCCGACGTGACCCGCATTCGCTTGAAGGGGGACGCGGCGTGGGGGGGACGGGCCGGTGGGTCGCACGCCTGGTGGCGCACCAAGAGCGTCGCCGAGGCCGCGGTGGCCGACGCGGGGGCGCTGGTGAGCGTGACCTTCCCCGACCGCGCATCGGCGGTGCTGCTGGTCGCCGATGCACGCGTTGCGTCGAATCCCGAAGCCGCGCCCGAGTGGGCGGCGGCCGTAGCCTAACGCTCGACAGGAGAACGCCGATGCCGATTCGCGTGCTGGTCGTGGACGACGAGCCCATCGCTCGACGTCGCGTGCGCCGCCTCCTTCGCCTCGAGCCCGACGTCGATGTCATCGACGAAGTGGGGAGCGGCGGTGAAGCGATTGCCGCGATCAAGCAGGAACGCCCCGACCTCGTCCTGCTGGACGTGCAGATGCCGGACGTCGACGGCTTCGGGGTGGTTGGGGCGCTCGGGGCGGAGCACATGCCGCCGACCATCTTCGTGACGGCGTTCAACGAGTACGCCGTCCGCGCCTTCGACGTCAACGCGATCGACTATCTGCTCAAGCCCTACGATCCGGAGCGATTCCGCTCGGCGTTCCAGCGCGCCCGCTCGCACCTCGAGCGCATCTCGTCGGCCGAACAGGGGCGGAAGATCCGGGCGTTGCTCGAGCAGGTGCTGGGCGAGGATCGCACCAGCGCCGCGCTGGCCGATCGCCCGGCGCAGCCCATGGGGGGGCAGGCCGCGATGCCGCGCACGCGCTTCCTCGATCGCCTGATGGTCAAGCACGATGGACGCGTCTTCTTCGTCAAGGTCAGCGACGTCGACTGGTTCGAGGCGTCCGGCAACTACGTGCGCGTCCATACCGGCAAGGTCTCGCACCTCATCCGCGAGACCATGCACCACGTCGAGGCCCAGCTCGATCCGTCGATGTTCGTGCGCATTCACCGCGCCGTGATCGTGAATATCGACCGGATCAAGGAGCTCCAACCGTGGTTTGCGGGTGACTATGTGGTGATCCTGCGGGACGGGCGACAGCTCAAGCTCAGCCGCACCTATCGCGAGCACCTGCAGTCGCGCATGCACCGCTTCGCGTAGGGCCTCGCGGGGGGGGCGTTGGTGAACGCGTCATGCATCGGCGGGCCCCTCCGGGGCGCCCGCCGATCGCCGTCCGGAGGAGGGCGGGGCCCGCCATCGGGACTCCCCGTTCACGGCGACTCAAGAGCACGTGCGCTGCGGTCGATACCGTAAGCAGCAGCCTCGGGTTCGTCTGAGGTCGCCTTCCATCGCCGCCCACGCTTCGCCGGCCCGCATGCCCCTCCCTGCAGACCCCACCGCTCGCCGCACGCTTCTCGATCGTGCCCGCATCGGCGTCGATCGATCGCTCGGCCTGCTGCTCCTCCTGCACCTGCCTGTCGCCCTCGTCCTGGCGACGTTGCACGGGACGTGGTTCGCCGCGCTGGGCGTTGGGGCCCCGGTCTCGCTGGTCGTCTTCTGGCTCTCGCGCGTCCGTCCCGGCACGACGCTGACTCGACTGGCGGTGTCGGCGGCGTTCATGGTCTACTCGGCGATCTTCATCCATCAGAGCGATGGAATGGTGGAGGCGCACTTCCACGTCTTCGTGTCGCTCGCCTTCCTGCTGTCGTACCGGGACTGGCGCGCACCGGTGGTGGCGGCGGCGGTAATCGCGGTGCATCACGTCGCCTTCATGGTGCTCCAGAACAGCGGCGTCGGCGTCCACTTGCTGCCGCACGGGCAGTGCACGCTGGGGATCGTGGCCATTCACGCCGCCTTCGTGGTCATGGAAACCGCGGTCCTCGTCTGGCTCGCCAATGGCCTCCAGCGCGAGGTAATGGAATCCGATCAGCTGCAGCAGGTGGCGCACGAGTTGGCGGCCGGCAACGTCGAGGTGGACGTGCAGGGGGGCGAGACCGCCGAGGCCTATCGCAAGGTCATCGTCGCGGTGCGCTCCCTCGTCGCCGAGGCTGGGGCCGTCTCCAGCGCGGCCCAGAAGAACGACTTCACCCGGCGCGGCAACGCCTCGCTCTTCGAGGGATCATACAAGCACGTCATCAACGATCTCAACGCGTCCATGGACGCGGTGCAGCACGCCCACGCGCAGGCGGCCAGCGAGCGCGACGACGTGCTCCGTTTTCTCCGCGCGCTGCAGAAGGCGGTCGACCGCCTGGCCAACTGCGACATGACGGCGCGCCTTGGTGGGAAGTTCAGCGGGGACCAGGCCCATGCGCAGGAGGCCTTCAATGCCGCCATCCAGCGGCTGGAGACGACGCTGACGGAGGTCTCGCAGCTGTCCGTCGACTGCAAGAACGCCGCGGATGAGATCTCCGACGGGAGCGAGCGATTGGCGCACGGCGCGTCGGCCCAGGCGGCGGCGGTCGAGGAGTCCTCGGCCTCGCTGCACGAACTGTCGGCGATGACCAAGTCCACGGCGGATCACGCGCGCGCCGGACGCGAACTCGCGGAAGATACGAGACACTCCGCGTCGGCCGGCGTGGAGGCGATGCGCGCCCTGAGCGAGGCGGTGACGAAGATCAAGACGAGCGCCGACGAGACGGCGAAGATCGTGCGAACGATCGACGAGATCGCCTTCCAGACGAACCTGCTGGCGCTCAACGCGGCGGTCGAAGCCGCGCGCGCGGGCGATGCCGGCAAGGGCTTCGCGGTCGTGGCGGGCGAGGTGCGCGAACTGGCCATGCGCTCGGCCGAGGCAGCGCGCACGTCGAGTGAGCTCATCGCGCTGTCGGTGAAGCAGGCCGGGCAGGGAACCTCGCTCAGCGAGGACGTGTCGGCTCGCCTGTCCGACATCGACGGACGCGTGCAGCGCGTGCGCGACGTGATCAACGAGATCGCCTCCGCCAACGAGCAGCAGGCGACCGGCGTCGCGCAGATCACGACGGCGGTGGAGCAGGTGGGACGCATTACGCAGGAAACGGCCGACACCGCCGAGCAGTCGCACCTCGTGGCCGCACGGCTGACGGGCGAGGCCGAACGGCTGGACGACGTGCTCAGCGCATTTCGACTCGGGAGCGAAGCTCCCCCCGAGTCGCGTGCGCGCAGCGCGCTCGAACCCGTGCGGGCGGTGGCCCGTGTTGGATAGTCTCCTCGATCTTTCGCACGTACGCCGCGCCCTCGTCATCGACGACGAAGGCGCGGTTCGTGGCGTTTTGCGCCGCTGGCTCAAGCGCCGCGGATGGGAGGTGGCCGAAGCGCCCGACGGCGCCGTCGCCCTCGCGCAGCTCCAGGAACAAAGCGGCGAGAACGCCGCGTCGGACTTCGACGTGATCATCTGCGACTTGCGGATGCCGACACTCAGCGGCCCGGAGCTGCACGCATGGACGCTGACGCACCGCCCGGAGCTGGCGCGTCGCCTCGTGTTCGCCAGTGGAGACGTGCAGGAACCCGCGGCCGCCGAGTTCCTGCAGCAATGTGGTTGTCCCGTGCTCGAGAAGCCGTTCGAGCTGGCGCGGCTGGAAGCGGTCCTCCTGGAACTCGAACCGCGCATCTAGTCCGCGAGGCTCGTGCGTGATCGCTACCGTCCGAGTGCATCGCCGGCAGCCGTCCTGACAAAAGCGGGGCGGTCTTCCCGTTCAGGGTTTCCCGGACGCGGCCGATACTTCGACCCGCAGGGGGCGAAGGTCGTGGTCACGCGCCTCTCGCGACGTCACGCAGTTCCCCTCACGTACCCTCGGGCCGACCATGCTCTCTTCCCTCTCGCTCCGCGCGAAGCTCTTCCTGCTCGCATTCCTTGGCGTAGCCGGTACGACGATCGTTGGCGGCATTGGCTTCGTGGCGCTCGGGCAGAGCATTGCCACGGCGGACGGGCTCAACGTCGGCTCGGCTGCCCAGCGCTCGCAGATGGAAGCGGACATGATGCATGACGCCATCCGCTCCGATGTGTACTCGGCCTTGCTCGCAGCGCAGACCGCCAACGACAAGCGGCGTGCCGACGCGGTCAAGGATCTCGCAGAGCATGCGACGGAATTGACAAGCCAGGTCACCGACGTGGCCAAGTCGACGCTGTCGCCTTCGGTGGCAAAGGAGGCGAGCGCCGTCATGCCGCTGCTGGCCGAGTACGTCGCGAAGGCCCGCGCGGTACAGGAGGCCGTCAGCGGCGACCCCGTGGTGCTCGCGCAGTCCATCGTGGCGTTCGAGGCGAGCTTCGAGAAGGTCGAAGCCGACATGGCCACGCTGGGTGACCACATCCAGTCGACGACGAACGCGATCACGAAGGCGAGCGCCACGCAGTTCGCTCGCGCGAAGCTCATCGTCGTGGTCTCCTCGGTGCTCGTCATCCTCATCGCCCTCGCGGTCGGCTTCGTCATCGAGCGCCGCATCACCGGGTCGCTGCTCGCCGTGGTGGAGCGCGTGCAGACGCTGCGCGCCGCGTGCATCACCGAACTGCGCACGGCCCTCGTGTCGATGAGTCGGGGCGACCTGTCGGTGAGCGTCACCCCGAGCACGCAGCCCCTCCCGGTCACCTCGCAAGACGAAATCGGCGTCCTGACGGGCGAGATCAACGACATCATCGCACAGACGCAGGCGACGGTCGCTGCCTATGGCGATGCGCGCCACATCCTGCACGCGCTCATCGACGAGTCGAATCGCCTCGTGGAGGCGGCGAAGGCGGGGCAGTTGCAGCAGCGAGGCGACGATCAGTCGTTCGACGGGTCGTTCCGCGAGCTCGTGCAGGGGATCAACCATACACTCGACGCCGTCATCGCCCCGGTCAACGCGGCGACGGAGACGCTCGAGCGCCTGGCGGTTCGCGACCTCACGTCGCGCGTGGAGGGGAACTATCGCGGGGACCATGCCCGCATCCAACAGTCGCTCAACAGCGCGATGGACAAGCTGTCGGAAGCGATGAGTGCCGTGGCCGACACGGCCGAAGGGGTAGCGAGCAGCGCCCAGCAGATCGACGCCGGGAGCAAGGAGCTCGCGCGTGGGGCGAGCGACCAGGCCGCCTCGCTCGAGGAGGTGTCGGCCAGCGCACGCGAGCTCGCGGCGATGACCAAGCGCAACGCAGCGAGTGCCGCCGAGGGACGCTCGCTGGCCGAAGGGGCGCGCGCCAGCACCTCGGATGGAGTGACCGAGGTCAAGCGGCTCGCCGACGCCATCGCCCAAATCAAGCAGAGCTCCGAGGCGACGGCCAAGATCGTCAAGACGATCGACGAGATCGCCTTCCAGACCAACCTCCTCGCGCTCAACGCGGCGGTTGAAGCGGCGCGCGCCGGCGATAGCGGCAAGGGATTCGCCGTCGTCGCCGACGAGGTCCGGTCGTTGGCCATGCGCTCGGCCGAGGCGGCGAAGAACACGGCGGAGCTCATCGACCAGTCGGTGCGCTCGACCGAGCAGGGGGTCACGCTCAACGCCAAGGTGCTCGCACAGCTCAGCGAGATCGACGACCGCGTGAATCGCGTGGGGCAGGTCGTGGGCGAGATCGCCGCGGCAAGCGACGAGCAGGCGAAGGGGGTCGAACTCATCGACCGCGCGCTGGAGGAGATGTCGCTTCGTACGCAATCGGTGGCGGCAAGCGCCGACGAGAGCGAGGGCGCCTCGCGCAACCTGACCGAGACCAGCTCGATGCTGCGCGGTCTCGTGGGCGAGTTCGTGCTGGATCGGCGCGGGACCCGACCGTCGAGCCGCGCGACGTCCACGGCTGCCGAGGGGGCCGCGGCCGCCGAGGCGACGGACGGAAGGGCCCGCGCGTTAGGCAGCGGGGCACCGACATCGGCGGGGCCGTCCCCGTCGTCTTCGGCGGCGCCGCGTGCCAAGGCAGGGCGGGGGAACGCCGTCGCTCCGCGGGCAGCCGCCGCGGCCAAGGTCACGCCGTCGCCCAAGGCCGCGCCGTCGGCCAACGCGTCGTCGCTCCCCAAGCCCTCCGCCCTGGCCAAGGCGCCGTCGCCGCCGAAGGCGAGCGCCGCGCGGTCACGCCCGGCCCCCAATCCGCCCGGGCTTCCCGAGATCTCGATCCCGCTCGACGACGACGACTGGAACTCGATGCAGAACTTCTAGCGCCGCACGACGGGCAACAGCCGCGGTGCAGGACGATGGGCGAGGACCCGGTGCGAAACATCGCACCGGGTCTTCGCGTAGGATCCAGTGTCCCACGCACTTCTCCAACGGAGCGGCAACGTGTCGGTCATCAAGCTCGCGGTCTTCGTCCTGCTCACGCTCTTCGTCGCGCTCCCCTTGGCCGGGGTTGTCGCGTTGGTCGGCCTCCCGATACTGGCGGTCCTCGGCGTGGTGGCGATTCCCGTCGTGGCGCTCCTGTTCGCCATCGGCCTGCCGTTCTTCATCCTGTTCGTCGTCGCGATCGCGCTCCTGGGCGTCGTCTTCGGACTCCTGGGCGCCGTCGTCGGCGTGGGGATCGTGGTGCTCAAGCTCGCTCTCCTGATCGCGATCCCCGTCTGGTTCGTCGCGTGGCTCGTTGGCAAGGCGCGCGACCGTCGGCAGGACTACTCGACGATCTAGCCGTCGGGGAGGCAGGAAGGAGAAGCGCCGCAGCGACTGGTCGCTGCGGCGCTTTCATCTGCGACGCGTTCACGTGTGCGGGCGCGCGGACGTCGCGCGGGATGACGGGCCTTCGCTATTCCGCTGGCAGCAGCGGCGTCACGGCGGCGCGGTCTTCCTCGCCGGTCCGGATGCGCACGACCTTCTCGACGGGGAGGACGAAGATCTTGCCGTCCCCAACCTCGCCCGTGCGCGCGCCCTTGACGATCGCGTCGATCGTCGGCTGCACGAACGGGTCGGAGACGCCGATCTCGAGTCGAATCTTGGGGTGCAGCTCGACCTTCACGGTGGTCCCGCGATAGTTCTCGACATGCACCGTCTCACCGCCGTGCCCTTGCACGCGCGAGACGGTCAGGCCGCGGACGTCGGCGCGGTACAGCGCCTCGAGGACGTCGCCCAGGCGCTCGGGTCGAAAGACAGCAACGATCAGCTTCATGGCTTCTGGAGACCGAGAGACGAGTAGTCGGGACGAGGCGAGGACGACGGACGGCAGCTTCACGAGGAATTCCCCAGCGCGCCGCTATGCGGCGGTGTCCTGCAGGACAAGCATCGCGCCTTCGCCGTCCGAGTAGCCTTCTTCGCCGTGCTGCGACACGTCCAGCCCCTCGGCCTCCTCACGCACGGGGACGCGCAGGGGACGCACGAGCGAGACGAGCTTGAAGACGACAAACGAACCGAAGCCGGCGTAGACGATCGTCGCCAGGACGCCCACCAGCTGCTTGACCACCAGGAAGGCGTTGCCGGCGAGCAGGCCGTCCTCGGGTGCGCCGCCCCACGCCTTGGTCGCGAAGACGCCGGTGAGCAGCGCCCCGACGATTCCACCGACACCGTGCGCGCCGACGACGTCGAGCGAATCGTCGAGCCGCGTCGAGGCGCGCTTGGCGATGGCGAAGTACGACGGAACGGCGGCGATGGCGCCGATGGCGAGCGCGCCTAACGGCGAGACGAAGCCACACGCCGGGGTGATGGCCACCAAGCCGACGACGAGCCCGGTGCCGGCGCCCACTGCCGTCGCGTGACGCGTGCGCCAGAGGTCGAGCGTCAGCCAGACGGCGAGCGTCGCCATGGGGGCGAGCGCCGTGTTGACGAGGGCGACGACCATGGACCCGTTGACCGCGAGCGCGCTGCCGCCGTTGAAGCCAAGCCAACCGAACCAGAGGAGCGCGGTTCCGGTGAGCATCATCGGGACGTTGTGCGGGAGGAACGCCTGCCGGCCGTAGTCGCGCCGCTGCCCGACCACGATCGCCCCCACCCCGGCCGCTGTCCCGGCGGCGATGTGAACCACCGTCCCTCCGGCAAAGTCGAGCACCCCCCACGCGCCGAGCCAGCCCCCGCCCCATACCCAGTGCGCGATGGGCGCGTAGATGACCACAGACCAGATGGTAATAAAGAGCAGATAGGCCGAGAAACGCATGCGCTCGACCAGGGCGCCAGAGATGAGCCCCGCCGTGATGATGGCGAAGGTCCCCTGGTACGCCATGAACAGCAGGTGCGGAATCGACCCCTTGGCCTCGAGCGTCACCCCGTTCAGGAGGAGGTGGTCGAGGTTCCCGAGCACCGCGTTCCCCGAGCCGAACGCGAGCGAATAGCCGAGCAGGAGCCATGGGACACCGACCACCCCGAACGAGGCGAGCGACATCATCATGGTGTTGAGTATGCTCTTGGACCTCACCAGGCCGCCGTAGAAGAGCGCGAGGGCGGGGGTCATGAGGAGGACGAGTCCGGTGGCGATCGCGATCCAGAGCGTATCGACCGGGTTGGAGCCTGTCAGCGGCACGGGCGTCTTTGTAAAGGTCGGGGACGGCGCCTGGGTTGCCGGCCCAGAACGTAGTGTAACAGTAATCGTGCTGAAAATGCACGAAAACCCCCTCAAGCGACGCAAATCGCCGAGAGATTGCCTCGTAATGACTCTCAATGCGTGCTGAAAGCGCACGAAAGAGCGCTCGTTGTACGTGGAGACGCTTCGCAACAAGAAATGGGACTCGCCCTTCGCGGCCTCGGCTGCTACATCTTCGCGACGGTCGCCGTGCCTCTCCAGAACCACTGACCAACATGACTCGCTCTCGCAAGGACCGCGATTCGCCCCGCCCAGTCGCGCCAGGAGAGACTCGCGCCAAACCACGCGACAAGCCCGGCGCGAAGCCTGGCGCCAAAGCTCGCCGGAACGTGGGGAAGGAGGGACGCGAGGACATGACGCGTACGCGCGTCAGCGTCCCGGGAGGCGATGTGGTCGCGTACTCCTGCGGGACCGGACGCGAGACGCTTCTCGTGGTGAGCGGCGGTCCCGGGTGTGCGTGCGACTACTTGCGAGACGCGCATCGTCACTACGCCAACGAAGGCTTCCGCGTCGTGGCGTGGGACCAGTTGGGGACCGGCGAGTCGGACGTCCCGGATGACCCTTCCCTGTGGAACATTCCGCGCTTCGTGGCCGAGCTCGAGGCGGTTCGCCGTGCCCTCGGTATCGGGCGCTTCCACCTCCTGGGACACTCCTGGGGAGGGATCCTGGCCCTCGAGTACGTACTCGCGTTTCCACAGCACGTGAAACGCTTCGTGATGTCGAACATCGGGCCCTCCGTCCCGCTGCTCAACCTCGGCTTCAAGCAGTGCAAGATGGCGCTGGGCATCGAGACGGTGAAAATGATCGCGTTGCACGAATGCGCCGGGACGGTCGGCCATCCGGAGTACCAGGCGGCGGCCACCCTGCTCAGCTTCCGGCACCTTTGCCGGATGCATCCGCTCCCTGAGCCCGTCGTGAGGAGTCTGGGAGTGCTCGGTCCCTCATTTGCGGCGATGTTCGGTCCGCACCTGTATCACTGCACGGGGTCCCTCGCGTCATGGGATCGAACCGCCGACTTGCACACGGTCGGCCTCCCGGTGCTGCTGACGACCGGTGAGCACGACTACGTGCTCCCCGAGTACGTCGCGATCGCCGGGAATCACTTTCCGCGCGCGAGCCTCCGCATCTTCGCGAATTGCGGTCATATGCCATTCTGGGAGGATCCCACGGCGTATCACGCCGAGGTGCTGGGCTTTCTCAAGGGACACGGATAGCGCGATTCCAGGTTCCCTTCTTCGGGGCGAGGTGGTACAATTCCTGACCGCAGATCGACCGGGCGTCAGGATGGGTTCGGACGCACTGCGGGCCGAGAGTACGGGACGTAGCGCAGTCCGGTAGCGCACCTGAATGGGGTTCAGGGGGTCGCGGGTTCGAATCCCGCCGTCCCGATCGATGTGGCAGCGTAACATCATCAAGAGCAAGGCTTTGCAGAGCGCTCCGCGAACGACTCGCGGGGCGCTCTGCATTTCAGGGTTCCAGTGGAAGCGCAGTGGAAGCATCTGCGCACAGCGGTGGCGCGAATTGCTCGGCGTCGCGATACTCGATCATGGCCACCGTCGAGATTCACATCCGCACGAATGCGGAAACCGTCGCCCGCCACCTGAGCGAGCGCGCCCAACGGCAGATTCCGTTCGCGCTCGCTCTCGCGAACACCAAGACGGCGCGTGCAGGGCAGTCCGCCATGCAGGAGCGCATGCCGCGGATCTTCCAGCTGCGCGGATCGGAGCGACTGTTCCGCCAGGCGGTGAAGTCGAAGCCGGCGACGAAGAGGGATCTCATCGCGAATGTGCGTATCGAGGGGCCGGAGACGGCGAAAGGATACGACGCACGCGTGAGCCGGTTGATTCTGCGGCACGAGAAGGGCGGGGCTCGCACGTCGGACGCGGTGTACCGCGTGCACGGCCAGCTGCAGGCCCTAGGCTTCTTCCTACCCGCCAAGGGGCTGCGCACGCCGGCGGTGAACGTCCCGCGGCGACTGTACCCCCTCGAACATCGGCGCCGCACTGCGTCGGAACGTCGACGGCTCCCTCCTACTTCGCCAACTCGCGCAAGGGCGGAAGGTGAAACGGGGTAATGCACAGCGGGAGTTCTCCTACGTTGCCCTCCCCAGTGGGATCTACGAGCGGCGCCGGTTCGGCAGCTTCTCCGCGCTGCGGCCGCTGTGGCATTTCGAGCGCACCATCCAACTGCGGCCGCGGCTTGGGTTCTTCACCACGCTCGAGGCGGTCGTACGCACGCAGCACGCCGCGAACGTTCAGGAAGCCCTCACCTTCGCATTCAGGACCGCGCGATAGTCCCGTGCGGATCGAGGATGGCGAGCCCTTTCTCGATCCGTTCGAGCGCCGCCTGCATCGAGGGTTCGTCGCGCGAGGCCTTGATCAGCACGGCCGCGGCAATCTCTGGGGTGCACGTCGGTGAATCGATGCACAGCTGCACAAGGCGCTCCTTACCTGGCATGCCTAGCGACCGAATGCTCTCGATGCGGCGCCGCTCACTGGCGGCGGCGTCGGCCCGGATGCGCTGCAGTACGGCCGTGTGCGTGAGCTCCAAGGCGGCGATCGTGGCGTCGAGTGTGGCGTCCGTGATCGGTGCGCCGGACGCAGGAGCGGAGGGGGATGGGGAGGACATAGGCCGTGGGGTATGGGGTGCTCGAGGAAGGGGACTAGCGCGCCGGATCGGGGATCCGGAGGATCGCCAGCATCGCGGCCGCGCGGGTGAGCAGCGGTTCCGGATCCCACTCGTCGGTGTGATCGTCGCCGCGCAGCCAGGCGTCGATGTCGCCAATGAGCGCGCGCACGTCGCGAGGGGTCGGCGGGTGCTGTGGGGTGAAGGTGGGATGTGTGACGGGCACGGAAAGAGGTAGTGGTGTATATCTTCGGAAGGTTGCAGCCTAACGAATGATGCTCTAGTTAGTTAGTGCGGGTCCCTCTGGTGATGTGGGCACGGGGTGCCGAAGACCGCGCTAACTGTGTGTATCCACGGCATTTCGTCCCCTTTTCCGTTTCCGCCTGTCGATCGTGTAGGCTCCATGTAGTTAGTGTGGACGGGGGCGGGTCCCTCCGGGCGCTTGTGTTTGCGGGGGCCGCAGACCGCAGGCCTAGGCTACATACACGGCACGCCAGGAGCGATTGCGCTTGCGCACGTTAGGCGCCGGCGAGGCGGGCGAGGCGTCCCGGAACACCTCGCCCGCTGTCGGTCGCCGCTCAGCGGGGCAGGTCCGCCGGGTGCACCAGGAAGTACGGGCCCTGTCCCGCGTCGAGCCGGGGGAGCATCCGGAGGCGCTCGTTCAGGTACAGCTTCCCGTTCGTCAGCGAGCAGCCAGGGGGCACCGGAACCCCGGTCTCCTCGATCAGCTCATTGTAACGGCCGTCCGTGCGGCGCCGCGTCTCGATCTCGCTGAACTCGTCGCTCACGCGGCGCAGCGCGTGCAGCGTCTCGACCAGGGCCGCCGCCTGCTTCTGGTAGTCCGCGTGCAGCTTCGCGGAGCGCGTGGAGAGCTCCCGCGTCTGCTTCAGGTCGGCCGCCCACTGGTCGCGCGCCGCCTGCTCCGCCTCGAGCGCTTCCGTCTCCGCGAGGAGCTTCTCGAGCTCCGCACGCTGCATCTGGAGCTCCTGCAGGTCGTACTCGGCGCCCTTCACCGCGGAGCGCGTGCTGACCTTGTCGTTCTCGGCGCCGTCGACGACGGCTTGCCGCCAGGCGTCCTTCCGCGCGGTGAGTTTCGCTTCGGCTGCCGCCGACTCCCGCTCGACGCGCGCTAGCTGTTCGCGAATGCTGGCCGACTTCGGCGTCGTGCGCAGCGTGGATAGCAATCCCATGGGGTCCTCAGGGTGATGGGGTGGGGATCAGGCGAGGAGCTTCGCCTGCGGGGGGAGCGGGCGACCACTCGCCTCGCTCGGGAGCGGTGCGGGGCTCGCGAGCTCGCGGAGCCGATCGGCGTTCGCCTCGAACGCGGCGAGTTTGTCGTGGGCTTCGCGGTCGGTCGCGGGGATCGCGAGACGGGCCGCGTCCGCGAAGCCGCGCAGGTAGCGATCGAGTCGAGCAAGAACGGACATGGCGAGACCGAAAGAGGTGAGGGTTAGTTGGCGCGGGAGAGCCCGGCGCGTCGCACGGCGACCTGCAACTCCGTTGCGAGCGCGCCCTGGAAGAGGTCGTAGATCCGCTGTTGGACGAGGCGCGCGAGCTCGTCCTCGCTCGCGGTCGTGACGCTGCCGTTGAAGGCGAGCGTGAGGTTGACGACGATAGGAGACGAGAGCCCCGCCGCGCCGCGCATGCCCCCCCACTGCTCCGCCACCTGCGACGGGAGCAGCGGGGCGCGGACGGTCGGTACTGGGCTCAGGGCACGGGCGAGGTTGCCCGCGAGCGCATCCCGGATCTGCTCCGTGGCCACCACGTTGCGCCCGAAGAGGTCGACCAATCGGTTCGCCGTCACCTCCGTGATCGACGCCGCCGCGGCAATGTTCGCGCTCGAGGCGGCCGCGGCTCCGGAGGATCCGCTCCCTGTGCCCTGCAGCGCCGACGGCCCGACGACCGGCACAGATCGGATCTGCGCGAGCAGCCTGAGCACGGCCCGCTGCACGTCGGCGTCGGTGGTGGACTTGCCTAACGCGATCAGGGCGGCCTCGGCACCGGCGCGCCCCTGGGCGGTCGAGACGTCGAACTGCTTGAAGAGCGCGGCGAGCTCCGGCATCACGTCGCTCACCTTCGCGGCGGAGCGGCGCAGCTTCTCCAGTGGATCGGTGATCCCCTCCAGCTCCGTCTCGAAGTCGGCCGCATCGAACGCGGCGCCCAACTTCTCGGCGAGCGTGGCCACCTTCGTGGCCGCCGCGTCGGCCCCATCCTCGAGGCCGACGAGCGCCGACAGCAGCTCGTCCACCGAAACGCCCATGGCGGCCGCGAGCGACTCGAGCGTCTCTGGGCTTCCGGCGATCGCCTGAATCCAGGCCTCCATGGCGTCCCGTCCGTCCTGCGTCGAGACGTCGAAGTCGCCCAGGATCGCCGCCAGCGCGGGGAATGCCTCGCTCAGCGCGGCCACTCGGATGCGCAACTGCTCGGCCGGGTCGGTCACGTCGTTGAGGCGGATGCGCGTCTCCGCGCGATCGAGAATCGCCTGGCGCCGGGCGCTCTCGGCCGCCAAGCGATCCGCGGCGTCTCGCGCGATCTCGTCGGCCGCATCGGCGGCGGCCTCCAAGATCTGCTTGATCGCGTCGATGATCGCCTGCTCTTCGGTCGTCACGCCGCCTTCGGCGAGCGCGTCGAAGATCGCCTGGGCCCGCGCCTTCAGCGTGTCGAGGGCCTGCGGGTCGGTCTTGAGGTCGAGCCCTTGCAGGAGCTCGCCGATCGACGGGAACTGCTCGCCTAACGCGTCGGCGAGGGCGGTGAACTGGTCGATGGCGCTCGTGCCGAAGATGGCGAAGCGATCCTGCAGGACGCCGAGCGCGTCGCTGAACTTCTGGGCCTCCGGGATGGTGGACTTATACGCCTCACGGACCGCCCGAAGCATTGCGATCTGTTCCTTCTCGGCATCGCTCAGCTCTCCGTCGGCGGCGAATGCGTCGATGATCTTCGCGATCGACGCGTCCATAGCATCGAGAGACGAGAAGTCGAGCGCGGCGAAGGCCTCGTCGTTGAGGCCGGAGAAGTTCAGGCGGACAAAATCCTTGATCTTCTGCAGCCGCTGCTCGGCGGTCATGGTTCCGAGTTCCACCGCCACCCCCCACGCTTCCATGGCGTCGTTGAACCGCTCGCCGGCCTTCTTCGCGGCCGGGTCCATCTCCCGGAGGCGCTCGATGGCCGCGAGGATCTCCTCGATGAACTGGTCGAGCGAGAGTCCACCCAGGTCGCTCACGTCGAGCGAGTGAGATGCTGCGCAGGGTCTCGGTGAGGCGGGCGATGGCGGCCGCGCGCCCCTCGGACGTACGCAGACTGTCGAGCTCCCCGATCGCTCGAGCGATCGCGCGCGCGCCGTCCGTCTGGTCGGTCAGCACGCGCAGCCGCTTGACCAGACCTTCGATGCCCTCGAAGGCGGTGGGATCGAGGCGCGCCTCGATCTCCAGGCGCCGGAGCTGGCCGCTGAAGCCCTTGGTGATGGCCTCGAGGTCGAGCCGCTTGAGGGCGTTGAGGAAGTCGACGTAACTCTGTTTGGTGCCGTTGAGCGTGATGCCGAGCGACTTCGCCAGGGCCTCGATCTCCTTGAACGAAAGGCCCGTCTGGAACTCGAGGAACGAGGCCTCGTTGACGTCCCGGAGGGGGCCTGCGTCGCCGAACCGACGGAAGCCGCCGGCGTTGCCGGTGTTGGCCAGCAGGAGCCCCACGGCATCGCGGACGCCGGCGATCGACTTCCCGCTCGCGCTGATGCCGAGCAGGTCGCCCGTATTCTTCGCGATGTTCCGGAGGACCTCGAGGTTCTCGACGTGCTCGCGCTGTCGCTGCTCGGTCGCGGGGTCCTTCCCGACGGCGCCGGCGATGAGCGAGATCGCGCCACTCGCCAGCTGCGCCGCGCCCCCGGCGGCATCGCCCGCGATGATCCGCCCCAGCCCAGCGGCTACGTCGATCGTCGCGGCGAGGGCCTTCGCGGCCTCGTCCGACAGCACGCCAAAGGCGTCGGCGGCGGTGAGCGTGAGTCGGCTGATGTCCTCGATCGACCGCCCCAACCGCTGCGCCTTCACCTGCGCCTGGTCCTGGTTGCGGAGATCGTCGTTCGAAGGCCCGTTCCCACCGGCGGCCGCGATCTCCTGCTGCAGCTTGGCGATCTGCGCGCGGAGTCCGGCGATCACGATGGCGCTCTGCTCGGATCCGCCGGCGAGCGCTTCGACGGTTTCGAGCTTACTGAGCTGCGCTTCGACCTCCTGCAGAAGCCCCATGAGGCCCAGCTGGGCGTCGAGCGAGGAGATCGCCGTCGACTTCACCTGGGCGATGCGCCCCTCGATCGTTTCCAGCCCGATCGCGACCTTCGCCAGCGCCTCCTCGAAGCCGAGCAGGTCCTCCACCTGGTCGGGCGCGAACTTTTCGGACAGCTCCTTCCGGAGCTTCGCGAGCTTGACTCGGAAGTCGTCGATCACGGTGGGCGTCAGCGACGCGCGGAGCGTCTCGAACTCCTCCGCCGCCTTGGTCGCGGCCGTGTTCTGCAGCACCGTACGCACCGCAAGGGCCTGTTCCGCGAACTTCGTGAAGACAGCCGTCTGCTCGGCCGTGGGTTTCTTGAGTTTGTCGCGGAAGCTGTCGCCGAGCTCGCGCACCGCGCGGTCGAAGTCGACGAGCGCCACGTTTCCTTGGGCCGCGCGCGCGAAGAGATCGTCGAAGCCCTGGGTCAGATCCCGGACGATCTGCGCCGTCGCGCGCGGGTCCTGCGTGCTCGCACCGCCGCGCGACGCGGTGGTCGTGATCGGCGAGCGGACACCGCTCGCGTCTCCGCCCGGGGCGAGCAGGCGGCGGCGAATGTCGTTGAACTCAGCCTCCGCCTGTCGGAGCTGCGCGACAATGCGGTGCGATCGGCCTTGACCTTCTCGAAGAGGTCAGCCAGCGGCGAGACCGGCACACTGCCAATCTTTGCGGCGGCGAACTGCGACGCCCCCACCTGCCCACGGAGGGCCGATTGCGCTTCCGCTCCCTTCGCCCGCAACGCCTCGAGCTCGCGCTCGGCCCCGGCCAGTTCCACGCGCAGCGCCCGGATCCCGTCCGCGAAGCCGGCGGCCGGTGTCCCCTGAAAGAGCGTCTTCGCGCGATCGGTGAGCCCGGTGAAGTCGCCGCGATTCTGCAGGTCGTCGAGCGTGCGCTTCGTGTCCGCCGCGAGGCTTTGCGTCTCGTCCCGCGTGCGCCGGAAGAACTCCGTCACCGCGACGAGGCCGATGCCGATGGCGCCGACGATCGCCCCTTGCGGGCCGAAGAGGAAAGCCATGTTCGAGCCCTGCACGATGACCTGCTTCAGCGCATCGCCGCCCACCTTCCCGGCGCGTGCCATGTTCTCGAAGGCCGACGCGATCTGCACGCCGGCCTGTGCGTAGCGCTGTCCGTTCGCCTGGGCGAGCGTCGCCGATTCAGCGGTCGCGCGCGAGAGGCGACGCACCGCCGTCTCGCCCTTCGCCATTTCCGCCTGCAGCTGCGCCGCGTTGGACTGGATGTCCACCTGCAGGCGCTCGATCACACTGGATGCCATGAGTTACCCCTCGGAGGTGGGAGGCGAGGCCTTCTTGCGCGAGGCCTCGATCGAACGCGCCGCACTCACGGCCTGGGCGAACAGCTTGCCTAACGCAAAGCGACGCATGTAGGCCGCGGCGTCGCCCCCGTGCTCGTGCGCGTAGGCACCGACAAAGGCGCTGAGCGACAGACGCTGTGAGGTGGTGTGATCGTCCGGCATGAGCTGGGCGACGAGGGCGGTGCGCTCACTGTTCACGCGCCGATGGGCGCCGGCGAGCGCCAGGAGGTCGAGCGGGGTGATCGCCGCCGTCCACTCGGGTGGCTCCGGCCAGTCGGCCGACACGGGGAAGGGGAGCGCCGGACCGGCGGTGATCACCCATGCCCACAGGCGAACGGCCGTCGAGCGCACCAGCGGCTGGAAGGCGCGAAGCTCCTCGCTCGCCGCGCTCTCCTGGTGCGCGAACTGCCCCGCCACTTCGGTGGCGAAGAGGATCACCTGGTTGAGGGTCGCGCAGAGCTCGAGCGCCTCATAGCTCAGGGGGTGCACGGCGACGATCTCCCCCGCCTCGAGCGGCACCGTCTCGGCGCGATCGAGGGTCGCGTCGGTGAGGGCGACCTCGCTCCGGTCCAGGGTGCCTTGCCGCTGCGCGGGGGTCGGTTCGCGCATGCGGTCGGCCAGCCGCACCATCTGCGCATAGCAGAAGATCCACGCGCCGATGCCCTCCTGCGCGTTCTCGCCCCCGCCGGGCCAGTAGGCGGCGAGTTCCTCGGGCGTGATGACGTCGGTCGCGGCGATGCTCAGCTGGTCGCGGAGCCGCCTGCAGCGGGCCTTGAGATCGCGAAAACTCCACGGCTTGGGTTCGCGGCGCGGGGGACGAGTGGCGTGGGCGGTCGGCATTACCGGATCGGCAACGGGAGGGAGATCGGCGCGCCCGCGAGGGCGACGTCGGCCAGGGCGAGGAGATGCACCGCCCGCAACGCCACCAGGCGCTCGCGGCGGGCGGTCGTGGCCGCCGGGAGTTGCTCGCGGCCGCTAAGGTGCAGCTGACGGGATGCGACTTCCCACCAGAGCACCGCCTGCGCGAGGCCCGGCGCGGGCACCTGCAACGTGTCGAGGGCGGCCGCCGTGACGGCGCCCACCCGGACCAACGCGGCGCCGGCCGCGTCCGGTAGCGGGGGCGGGGCGAGGGGCGGAGGGTGCCGTCCGGATCCGGGGCGAAGGTCACGCCGGCGCGCAGCCCCCAGGAGAGGAGCCGATAGACGTCCGGGAGCGCGGCGGGCGGAAGCTCGAGAGAGTCAGACACAGCAGGTGTCGGCGGCGGGGCGATGCATGGGTGCGTCGGGAGAAGGCGCAGGGGACGGTTAGGGGTGAGCGGGCTCCGACACGGTGGCGCACGTGGGCGGCCCGCAGGGCAGGGGATCATCCGGGCGGATCCACGAATCGTGTGGGATCCCGCGCATGACGGTGGCCTGCCAGTGCAGCACGACGTCGAACGTGGCCGTTCGCCTGGCAGCCGCCACCGACACCAGCATGTGATCGGGGGTACCGGCCGGGAGTTCGCCGTACAGCGCCGGCCGATACAGGAGGGCGACGAAGTCCGCCGCTTTGAGCGGCCCGGAGCTCCCGGAGATGTCGCGCAGCATTGGGCGCTTGTCCGGACGGTCCTCGATCGACTTCTGGTTCAGCTGCGTCGGCGCGACGAGGACAACCTGAGCGCGCTTCGCGAGGTCCTTGAGTCCGTACGAGATCGCTTCCAGCTCTTCGTCGCCGCGCCGTCGCCAGGCTGGTAGCGGACCAGCTGCAGGAAGTCGACGACGACCGGGCGAGCGTGGGATGCTGGGCCTTAAGCGCGAGGACACGCGCCACGATGTCCTGGAGACGTGGCACGGCGCCGTCGTCGATCCAGAACGGCGCCCGAAACAGTGCGGTGCTCGCCTCGGCAAGGCGCCGGTACTGCGCATCGGTCAACGTGCCGGCGCGCATGGCGCCGATCGGCACGCCGGCGAGCGCGGCGAGCAGGCGCTCGGTGATCGCCTCACTGCTCATCTCGGCTGAGACGTAGCCCACGCCCCCCTGGCCGGACAGTGCCACGTGCATCCCGCACTGCGCGGCCACGGTCGACTTGCCCACCTTCGGGGCCCCGCAGATCAGGACGACTTCGCCCGCCTGCAGCCCTTGCGCCTGCCGGTCGAACTCCGGCCACCCCAACCGGAGCCCACTGCCCTCCCCTCGGCCGCGACGCTCGATCTCGTCGCAGACGGCGTGTACCGGCAGGGGGCGGAAGCCGGCCCGCGACCGATCCGGACTCATGCCTAACAAGTCCGAGACCAGTGTCGTGCGCAACGCCTCGGCGGAGAGCTCGCCGCTCTGCACGGCCTCGCTCGCGTGGTGCATGCGGTCGAGCAGGGCGCGTCGCGCCGCGTGCTCCTGCACCAGCCGCAACGGCGCCGCGATGTTCGCCGAGGTGACGGCGTCGTCGAGCAGCATGGCCAGGTACTCCTGGCCGCCGCACGCCTCGAGCTCCCCGTGCCGTCGCAGGACGTCGCAGAGACCGAGCAGCTCGACCGGGACCCCGTCCGCGACCAACGTCGCCATCGCCGCCGCGATGCGGCGGTGCGCCGGCCGGTAGAAGTCCGCGTCGCCGAGCTGCGGGAGTACCTGATCCGGAAGGCGAGCGTCGAGCAGGAGTGCGCCCAGGAGCGCGCGCTCCGCGGCGTCGTCGTGGGGTGGAACACGTGGAGGGTTCACGACGCGACCGGGAGTTCTGGGGCATGGACGCGCTCGGCGGACGCGATGTGTTGGGCGAGGAGCGCCAATTCGGGACGGGGAGGGACCTGCATCACGCCGGCCTCTCGAGGGGCGGTCGCGGTCCGCGACGGCGAGGAGCGAGCCTGCGCGTGCGCCTCGGACGCCTCCCATCGCCGGATGATGGGCGCGACGAAGTACTTGAGCGAGCGGGGAGGCTCTTCGAGCCCCAGCGTCTGGACGATCTCCGCGAGGGCCGCCGTCGCGAACTCGAGCGGCACCCCGGCCTCGTCCAGTGACTTCGCCGCCGCGAATGAGCCGGCGTGACTCGAGATGATCGGGTCGGCCTGCTCGCCGTACCGCGCTGCGATGGCTTGGTTGGCGGCAACGGTGAGCGGGAGGGCATTCCCTCCCTGCGACTCCCCCTTCAGGCCGAGGTTTCCACCACCAGCCGCCGCCCTTCGCGCGTGGTCGTTGGTCGGTGGTCGTAGATCGTCGGTCGAAGGTCGTTGGTCGTTGGTATGGTTCGGCGACTCCTCCCCGACGTTTCCCCGACTCCTCCCCGACGTCTCCCCGACAAGTCGGGGAAGGCTCGGGGAACCATCGTCAACACTTGGCGCCGCAACGTCTTGTGGATCAATCGGCGGAAGCGCGCTGCGAAAGTTCGGCTTCTCGATCTTCTGGTGGGCGGTCCAATTGACGATCTGGATGATGCGCTGCCCCGACGCGGTCACGCCGCGCTGGATGCGCCCCATCGCCGACAGGTCGGTGAGGCTTCCCCGACTCGTCTCCGACGTTTCGGGGAAGATGAAGCGTCGATGATCTTGAGGTTGTCGAGCACGCGCCCGCAGTCGTCCGCCATCGAGATGAGACCGAGGAAAACGAAGCGCGTGAGCACCGGCAGCGGCGCTAGTTTCTCGTCGCTGAAGAACTCCGGTTTGATCGTGCGAATTCGAGGCATCAGGCCGCCTCTCGTTGGCGATCGTAAGCCCGCCACGCCTGACGGGCGGCCAGGACGTCGCCGCGGGCGGCGGTCACGCGGGCCTGCAGCGCTTCCCCACCGACGGAATACCGATGGCAGAGGGCAGCACTCTCCGCGGCCGCGAGCGACCGTTCGGCCTCACGAATGGCCGTCAGCAACGCAGCCTCCTCGCCCGTCGGGGCGAGTGGCTCTCGGTCGTTGGTGTTGCTCTCGAATGGGATCGAGGCTAGATTCACGGAAGACCCCCTCCTGGGTCAGAAGAGCCGGCCGGCCGCTCCCTTTCTCGGGGGATGGTCGGCTCTTCGCTTTTAGGTCGTGGGCGAGAACGCATGCGCCTTGAGCGTCGCGAGGATCGAGGCCACAGCAGCCGCCTCCTCGTCCTCGTTCGTCTGCCACGTGGTGGGCTCGGCGCGGCAGCGCGCCATGGCCGTGCGCCACATCGCCGCCCCACGTCGCGCGAAACGACTTGCCCGCAGACGCAGGGTCCCCTCGCAGGCGAGACCGAGCTCCCCGGCCGCTGCGTCGAAGTGGGTGATCGCGGATTGGACCAGAAGCGCGCCGAGCGCATCCTGGCGGGGCGCGTCGAGCCCGAGCGGCTCGAGGACCGCCGATTCCGCGTGCAAGGTGAGCTCGCCCCGCAATGCACGCGGCGTAGCGCCGGGGACCAGGGAGAGCGTGAGGCGGCCACTCACCCCCGTGGCGTGATCGTCGGTGCAGAGTGCGGCCAGCGGGGCCGGGAGTGCCGCGGCCAGCTCGCGTAGGGTGATCTGCCGTGAGATAGCAGGAGTCCGAGCAAGGGGCAGGAGGCTCATCGAAGGGGCGGGATGGGAGCGGCGACGTCCGAGGTCGAGCGCCGGACGTGCTGCGCGATGAAGGACTCGAGGGCGGCGCGTTCGTAGAGGACGCGTCCGCCGTAGGAGACGAAGCGCGGGCCGCGGCCCTGCACGCGCCAGTTAGCGAGCGTCTGAATCGACCGCTTCAGGATGCGGGCGGCGTCCTGTGTGGTGACGAGCACGGCGCCGAGATCCGCATCGGCGGGGAAGGCGAACGCCTCGCTCATGCGACGGCCTTTCGCTCGACGCCGCGTGCGTCCTGCAGTCGCTCGAGCACCTCGCGGCGGACGAACCACCGCGAGCCGTGGCGCTCGGCGGGAAGCACACCGCGAAGGACTTCTCCGTACAGCGAGCTGTACGAGCGACCCAGCGCGAAGCACACCTCGACCAGCGGCACGAGGGGAATCTGCGGCAGGGGCATAAGCTCTCCTTGACAGGGTTGTCGAAAGCGACAACGTTGTGACGTCAGTAGAACGACACCTAGAAAGTAGAACACGTTTCACTTTCCCGTCAACTCCTATGTCCGAATCTTTGAGCGACCGTGTCCGATTTCTCGTGAAGGTCGGGCATCCGCGCGGGGCGAAGTACGCCGCCGAAGCGATCGGCATTCCGAACGCGACGCTGCACAAGATCCTCGAGGGGCAATCCGAGAACCCTCGCTCCCGCACGCTGCAGGCGATCGCCGATCACTTCGCCACGTCCGTCCGATGGTTGCTGTCGGGCGACGGTCCGCCGCCGGCGCTACTGGCCGATGAGCGCCCGGCGGAGACCACGGCGCGCGTGCTGTCGCGACTTGGCCTCGACGCCACGCGGCGCGACACCGGGTCAGCATTCGGGGCGGTGATGGGGCTCTCGGTGTGGCCGGCGGTTCTGGAACGTGCCCTCCGTGAGGGGGCGCCAGTCGCTGCGCGCGGCGTCTCGCCCAACAACGCGGCCGCGTTCTTCGCGCATCGCCGGGCGGCGATGCAACACTTCGACGAATGCGTGGCGGAACTCCTCGAGGCGCTTGCGATCGAGGCGGGAGAGGAAGGCGCGCGTCGGCAGCTGCTCGCGCGCGACGTGCAAGAGGCGTTAGCACGCGTTCGCGAGCCCATGCCTCCGGTCGGCTCCGTCGGCGCGACGCCGGGGCGCGCCGATCCAGTCGCGTCGCTCCGGAAGCGCAGGCGATCGCGGTAGCGTTCTCCCGAACGGGCCGCGTGGAATCCTGGCGCAGTGCGTTGCACGTGGCCCCTCACCTCTCCAGTTCGAACCGCGATCGCTGCATCGCGGCGCGCACTCGCTGCTCTCCCTCCCAGGCCGTGCGCCCGTGCTTGCGAAGCACGGCGATGAGATCGTCGATAAGCGCCGCGGTCTCCTCGCCCGTCATGTGCCCGGGTTGGACCTCGGCCACCGCGACGCCGGCCCGCTCCTGAAACGGGAGCCGGGGGTCGCCGCTGAGGAGGACGAGTCGGGTCACGTTCCCAAGCGCGATGTTCTGGATGACGAACACTTCCCGCTCCGTGTCGACGGACGGGGCCGGCGCCTCCGGGAGGTCCGCCGCACTCTCAAGCAGGGTGAGGGTCGGCTGCGCTTTCCGTCGCCGTCGCTTCATGAGGACCCCCGCCCTGGCTCCGCCGCCGGGGTACCTGCAGACGGGAGCGCGACGACCACTCGCAGGCTGTCGCGCGTGCGGCGCCCGACGATGAAAGCCCAGCCGGTGAGCGAGGGCGGGGCAGGGGGCGACGGAGTGACGAGTACCAGCATCGGACGCACCTCCGGTGGCGCCCGTCGACCGCTGGTCCTATCTTGACCGCGCGTGCCTTCGGGCTCGTGGGCGGGGCGTCCGGTTCACTTTCCAGGGTGATCGACCGGCGCCCCGCTCTCTGTGCTGAGAGTAATAAGCTTCCTTAGTGCGCCTGTCAAGGATGGTTATTGTAGCTTGCTTATTACTCCCTGTGCGCCTACTATGGCCCTATGCAGGGGATCCTCTCGATGGCCGTCCGATTCCGATTGGCGGATGTGCTGGCTGAACGCACGATGACTCAAACGGAGCTCTCGCGACGCTCCGGGGTCAGCATCGTGACGGTGAATGGCATTGCCAACAACCGAACGACGCGCGTTGACCTTGAGACGCTCGATAAACTTTGTGAGGTCCTCGAGGTGGAACCAGGGGAGCTCCTCGAGCGCGAGACGCCGAAGAGGCGTCGCGGACGGTGACAAGGAGCGGTGACCCGTGCACGAAGTCGTTGTGGAGTCCGTCGTCGATCTGGTGGCTCGAATCGAAGAGTATCGGGAGCACTCCGTACTCTATCGGGGCGTGGGTCGGACGACGTTCACACTCATGCCATCGCTCGGCCGCTACCTCGCGCAGATGGAGGCGAGCGGCCTAGGGCGTGCGGACCTGCTTCGGGATGAGAGGGGGTTGTTGGACGCCTTCAAGCAACAGTCCCTCCCGTACTTGACGATTCGCCCCTCCGATGACTGGGAGTGGCTCGCTCTCGCGCAGCACTACCGCCTTCCGACTCGCTGCCTCGATTGGTCGCGCAGTCCGCTGGTCGCGCTGTACTTCGCGCTCGAGCCGGCGGTGACATACGGCCGCCGAGACGAAGACGGTGATGTCGCTGTCTACGTTTGGATCGATTCAGAGGTAGAGGTTCTAGGGGCGAGTCAGCTTGCTGGCAGAAGTCCCTGGGATCTTGAGCGGACGGTCGTATTCCAGCCGCCTCGGACCCACCCGAGGATCTCCTCGCAGTCAGCTGCACTTTCCGTTCACCCGAAGCCATGGGAGGAGCTCGACGACGCTTCCGTCGAGAAGCTCATCATTCCGCGGGGAGCGCGCTATCGCTTCTTGGAGTTTCTGCTACACACGGGCGTCAACGCGGACACCCTCTTTCCCGACTTGGAGGGGCTCAGCAGGAAACTCACGACTCGGCTGCTCGAGTTGACGCCGTGGACGTACGAACAATCCGCGGGCCCCGGCAGTGTCGGCGACGGTTAGGCAACGGTGAGATCCGTGGCGCGTTCGAGGCGCTTCGCCTCGCGCAGCACAGCGCAGGAAGCGGTGTCGGCGTCTCTTCGGGCGAGGCGGGGGCGGAAACCAAACGCCCCCCTTTCGGGTATAGTGTTCGAGCCGATACTATCTACAGACTGACGCGTCTTTCGAGGGCGACTTCCGCCCCACACTATGCCAACTGACTACTTCTTCGTCATGCCCTCTGCTGTGCGGGGGGCCGCAAGCGTTGTCGACCTCGCGGGTGCGCTGCGCGAGGGAGACTATGTGTTCGTTGGCACGTCGGAAGAGGCCGATGCCTTGGCTTTCGCGACCGATCGACGTGCGCTCGCGCGTGACTTCGCCGTCGCGAAGCAGACGCTGGAATCGCAGGTCGCCGCCGCGACGAAGTGAGCAAGAGGAGCCGGATGCCCACGCCGGCCGGCGGGCATGTCATGGCCGCGCGTCATGAGCAGTCTGTCAGCGTCGAGCAGAGTGTCTGGACCTCGCCGATCCCGCCCGCGCATGCCCTGGCAGAGTATCAGGCGCTCATCCCAGATGCTCCCGAGCGATTTCTGCGACTGGCGGAGCAGCAGTCTGCGCATCGGCGAAGCATGGAGGCCAAGGTGGTCACGTCCAACATCTGGCGCGACCACATGGGTCAGGTGTTCGCCTTCCTACTCGCGGCCGGCGCCATGGGCGGCGGCTTCTGGATGATGCATGAGGGACGATCGGCCGAAGGCCTGACGACATTCCTCTCGGCGGTCGCCGGGTTAGCCGCGGTCTTCGTCACGGCGCGAAGGCGCCAAGCGCGCGAACTGGCCGCAAAGTCCGGCGGCGACGCGCTGGCGCGGCGTCGCTAGGCGGGGCATGCAGAGCGGGAGCTGATCGCGCCCCGCTCATCCTCATGGGTGGGGTATCCCGCGCGACCAGACTCCCGCTCGTGTCGAGAAGATAGTATCGTCGCCGCGCCTACGCCTTCCCCTTCCTGAGCGGCGTGACGGGCGTCTCCTTCCCGCCGAGCCACGCCGCGAGCGACGCGGAGGCCCGGTCCGCCGCTGCTTTGACGGGATCGTCGGAGAGGTGGGCGTAGCGCGCCGTGGTCGCGATGTTCCGGTGCCCCAGGAGGGCCCGCGTCACGAGCAGGGAGTCCCCGCCCGTTGCCGACACGGCCGCGAAGGAGTGGCGGAGATCGTGGATCCGGACGTCCGGGAGCTCCGCGGCGGTGCGCACCGCGTGCCAGAGGCGATTGAGGTCCTTGAGGTGCTGGCCGGCCTTGCTGCCAGGAAAGACGAACGGGGAGCCGTGGACGCGTGGGAGCGCCTCGAGGAGCTGCGCAGCGGCTGCCCCCAGGGGACGCACACTTTTTCCCGTCTTGGTGTCCGCCAGGCGCAGGAAGCCCCGTTCCAGGTCGACCGCGTCCCATCGCAGCGACAGGATCTCGCCCTCGCGGCAGCCGGTGAGCAGCAACAGGCGGAGCGCCGCGATCGCGAAGGGGTTGGCGCGGCGCGGCGTGTCGGCGGACTTGGGCCGATTCTGCGGCTTCTTGGCCGGCGGGGACCGTCGCTTGTTGCCAGCGGCGGGAAGTCCGTGTCGTTCGGCCCGCGTGAGCACCTCGCCCAGGCGCGCCACTTCCGCGGCGCTCAGGAATCGCTCGCGGGGGACCTCCGGGTAGGGCTTCACGGCGTGCGCCGGATTGCTGTGGCGCTCGCGGAGCCCCTCGTCCTCCGCGAAGGAGAAGAACGCGCCGAGCATCGCCAGGACGCGATTGGCCTGGTAGGGCGTCGCGTGGAGGGCACGGTGCAGGCGCCGCACGTCCGCCGTCGTGGCGGCGCCCACGGCAAGCGCTCCGAGCGCCGGCACGACGTGCAGGGCCCAGAGGCGCCCGTACTCCGTCGCCGTGGTGGCCTTGCGTCGCACGCCTACCTCGCGGAGGTAGGCTTCTCCTACCTCCCGCACGCTGCGCCGGGCGCGGGCCTGGCGTCGGGTCTCGGCAGGATCGGTGCCCTCGAGGACGTCGGCGAGGAGACGCTTCGCCCGTCGGCGCGCCTCCTGGAGCGTGAGCGGACCGTGCGCGCCGATCGTGTGGCGCCGGAACCCCTGTCCGCTGGCCGGCCGGTAGCCGACAACGTAGGCGCGTCGCACAATGCCGGCGTGCTCCGTGACGCGCACGCCGAACCCTTTCAGGGTGTCGTCCCAGACGAAGTAGTCGCATTCCGGCGGGGCAGGGAGGGCGTCAACGCTGCGCTTGGTCAGGCGAGTCGTGGCCATGGGCGGGCAGGGAACCGGTGACCGGAAAACGGACGCATGCACTCCCAGTGGAAGCGCAGTGGAAGCAGAATAACGGAACTCGGCGGTATGTCGCGAAATGCGTTGTCGAGGCTAACTCGTTGTGATCGTGATAGCTAGGTGGGAGAGCGGTAGGGGGAGGGATGAGCGAAAAACCGAATGGGGTTCAGGGGGTCGCGGGTTCGAATCCCGCCGTCCCGATCAATACGAGGGAATCCGAGATCGCCCCGGCGCCAACCGCGCCGGGGCGATCTTCGTGTGGCGGTCAGGTGGCGGGGGAGGGTGGCCCGACCGACGTGTCGTCGGCGTGATCGAGTGCGACCTCGAGTCCGTCGAGGAGTGCATCGATTCGGAGCGCCAGGGTATCGGGCGCGGCCGCGGCGGCGAGCAGCAGCGCCGCGATGTCGTCTGCCATACGCGGCGGGAGCGACCGGCAGTTGGCGAGCGCGAACTCGACGAGTCGCTTCTCGCCTGGATGCAGGACACGGTTGGCGGCAAACAGGCAGTCGAAGTAGCTCGCGAGCAGTGCCGCCACGCGGTGGTTGACGCTCACCAGATCGCCGCGCGCGACCGCCGTGGCGACCTGCGCTGCATAGGACGTGTAGATCGACCGCAGGACGGGATGATTGTGCGCGATGATGTTGCGGCGCAGCGCCTCGGGATACGCGACGAGGCAGCGGGCCTTGAGCCCGGCGAGCCACGACGCGCGGTCGAAGAGCGGCTGCGATTGCTGGATGGTGCGCCAGAAGCAGGTCGTGTATCCGAGCGATGCCTGATGCGCCTCGACGACACGCACGACGCTGTCCTGCATCCAGCCGGCGTCGAAGTAGTTCACGTCGATGTGCAGCCCGCTCGCCGGGTCGATCCACTGGTCGGAGAGTCCCCAGAAGTGCTGGTCGAGCTGCGCCGTCGCGGTGCCCCCGAGTCGCGCGACCACGACCTCCCGGGTCGCCAGGGGGACGTGACCCCGCGTGAAGACGTAGAGGTCCACGTCGGACGCCGGATCGGCCGGGGCCGAAGTCCGCGCGCGTGACCCGCTGACGGCAATCGACTCCACCGCGGGGATGTCCGCGAACTGGATGCGGAAGCGCTCGAGGAAGGAGATCACCGGTGGCAGGGCGGGGTGGGTCGTGACGGGCGGAGGGAATATCGCGTGCAATCGCGCAGGTCGGCCACCGCAGGGGCGGGTTCCGGGGGAACGCGCCACGTGCGGCAGCCCGTGGTCGTGATGGGGCGGCCCACGGGCGGCGACGGCGACGAAGCGGGGCCTCGGACGAGTGGTGAGGAAGACGCGGCGAGGCGAGATTCGGGAAGTGGAACGGCGCGATCGTCGAACGCAGGGACGGTCATCGATCGCCAGTCGAGCGCCTCCCCGCGCAACGCTCCCCCTCTCCCGGCCCGAACCGAAAGAATGCGGTCGTTCGTCCAACTGCCAAGTCGCCGCGTCGAGTCCCGGCGTCGTCTTACCCTCGGAAGCGGAGGTGCGCGCCGCACCGCGCGCATGCTCGTGCTGCTCGCTTCGGTGAGCGTGCCGGCGGCGACCGTGCGCGCGCAGTCGGCGCTCACGCTCGCGTCACCCGACCAGCGCAACGTGGTCACGGTTGCGCTACGGAACGGGCGCCTGACCTACGCGCTCGCGCGTGACGGTCGCGCGATCATCCTCCCGTCGCGACTTGGATTCGCCCTTCGTGGCGCGGCGCCGCTCGACTCCGGGCTGCGACTGGTGGACACGCAGCGTTCGACGGTCGATACCACGTGGACGCAGCCGTGGGGGGAGGTCAAGCGGGTGCGCGATCGGCACCACGAGCTGCGCGTTCGGGTGGCCGAGACGTCGGGGTTGCAGCGCGAGCTGCAGGTGACCTTCCGTGCCTTCAACGACGGCATCGGCTTTCGGTACGAGTTCCCCGAGCAGCCCAACCTCGGCGCCTTCGAGATCGACGACGAACTTACCGAGTTCGCGATGGCCGACAACGCCAAGGCCTGGTGGATCCCGGCCAATCGCAAGGCGATGGACCGCTACGAGTTCCTCTATGCGTCGTCGCCCGTCAGTATGCTCGATACCGTGCGCACGCCGCTGACGATGGAGATGCAGGGCGGTCCGCTCGTGGTGCTCCACGAGGCCGACCTCTCCGACTATGCGGCGATGGACCTGGCTCGCGTGGGCGAGCGCACCTTCCGGCCGGCGCTCGCCCCGTGGGCCGACGGGGTGAAGGTGCGCGGGCGCCCCCCCTTTGCCACCCCATGGCGCACCGTGCAGCTGGCGGACAAGGCCACCGACCTCGTCCCGTCGGTCTTGGGACTCAACCTCAATCCCCCCTCGCGCATCGCCGACCCCAGCTGGATCACCCCGATGACGTACAACGGGATCTGGTGGGGGATGCACGCCGGGATGTACACCTGGCACTCGGGCCCGAAACACGGCGCCACCACGGCGAACGCGACGCGCTACATCGACTTTGCGGCCGCCAACCGGCTGGGTGGGACGCTCGTCGAAGGATGGAATGTCGGGTGGGACGGCGACTGGATCGGGACGCACGGTCGCGACTTCTCCTTCACCCGCGCGTATCCCGACTACGACCTGCGAGCGGTCGCCGCGCACGCCAGGTCGCGGGGCGTCTCGCTCATCGTGCATAACGAGACGGCGATGGGGATCGCCAACTACGAGCGCCAGCTCGACAGCGCCTTCGCCCTCTACCGGTCGCTCGGCGTCTCGGCGATCAAAACGGGCTACGTCAACGACAAGACCGCCGAGGGGCATGCCCACACCGGGCAGTTCATGGTGCGCCATCACCGTCGCGTCATCGAGACGGCGGCCCGCTACGGCATCACGGTCAACGCGCACGAACCCATCATGGACACGGGCGAGCGACGCACGTGGCCCAACATGCTCAGTCGCGAGGGCGCGCGCGGGCAGGAGTACAACGCCGGTGGGCCCGACGGCGGCAACCCGCCGGAGCATGAGACGATCCTGTTCTTCACCCGCCTCCTCGCCGGGCCGATGGACTACACGCCGGGGGTCTTCGACATCCTGCTCGCCGGCTCGTCAGGCACGGCCCGCACGCCGGACCAGCCGAGGGCGCGCACGACGCTGGCCAAGCAGCTGGCCAACTACGTCGTGCTGTACTCGCCCGTGCAGATGGCCGCCGACGTGATCGAGAGCTATGCGAACCAGCCGGCGTTCCAGTTCGTGCGCGATGTGGCGGTCGACTGGGACACCACGCGAGTGCTCGACGGCGCCATCGGCGACTACGTCGTGGTGGCGCGCAAGCAACGCGGTGCCGACCGGTGGTTCATCGGCGCCATCACCGACGAGCAGGCGCGGCGCTTCGAGATCCCCCTCGACTTCCTCAGGCCGGGGAAGCGATACGTCGCCGAGATCTACGCTGACGGCGCGGGGGCACACTGGCTGACGAACCCGCTGCCGGTGTCGATCACTCGGCGCGCGGTCGGGGCGGGGGAGCGGCTGCGGTTGTCTCTGGCGGCAGGCGGCGGTGCGGCGATCCGGATCCGCGAGCGCTAGCGCCGGGATCGGCGCACTTCAATCGGCGCGCGCGGCGGCAAGCGGCGGCAAGCGCTGGCGAGCGCTGGCGAGCGCTGGCGAGCGCCGGCGAGCTGACACGAGCCGACACGAGCTGAGGCGAGCTGCGACGAGCAGTTGCGCGTTCGAGGCGCACGCCCCGCGCGTCGATCGCGCGGTGCGCTCCGTGCGACGTGCCGCCGGACGATTCGTGGACGGTCGAGTCGTCCGCACGGTTGGGCGTGCGACGGCCGGCACATTGCGCCGAGTCGGGGAGCTGGCGAGAATACACGCTCACGATTTTGTATACAATTTGGTCCGCCCTGTTCGGAGGTCCTGTGCGACTGTCCCCTCCCGCCGCGCTGCTCCTCGCCACTGCCTTGGCCGCGCCGCAGCTGCCGGCCCAACTCCCCCCCGCTGCGACCGCGGCGGTTGCGGCGCCCGGCGTGCCGCAGGCGGCCACGCGCGGCCCGCGTGACCCCGCGGAGCTCGAGGCCTTTCTCGATGGACTGATGACGGCCTGGATGCGCGACAAGCATGTCGCTGGCATCACGGTCTCGGTGGTGCGCGACGGACGCATCCTGTTGGCGAAGGGCTACGGGTATGCCGATGTCGCCAAGCGGGTTCCCGTCGACCCCGAACGCACGCTCTTTCGCGTTGGGTCGATCTCCAAGCTGTTCACGTGGACCGGCGTGATGCAGCTCCACGAGCAGGGCAAGGTCGACCTCGGCAAGGACGTCAACGGCTATCTCGACTTCAAGATTCCCGCGACGTATCCGCAACCCATCACCCTCCTCGATATCCTGACGCATACGCCGGGGCTGGAGGAGGATCCGCGCGACCTCTTCACCGAGGATTCGTTGCACATCACGCCGATGGGGACGTGGCTTCCGGCGCACATGCCGGCCCGGGTGCGGGCACCGGCGACGTTCGCGTCGTACTCCAACTGGGCTACGGCGGCCGCGGGATACATCGTCGAGCGGCTGGGTGGTGCGAAGAGCTGGGACGACTACAACGAGCAACACATCTTCCAGCCGTTAGGGATGACGCACACCAGCTCACGGCAACCGTTGCCCGCGGCGTTGCGCGGCGACATGTCGAATGGCTACGAGTGGAAGCAGGGCGAGTTCGTCCCGCACGCGTTCGAGATCGTGACCGGGGCGGCGCCAGCCGGATCGGTGAGTGCCTCGGCCACCGACATGGCCAACTTCATGATCGCCCATCTCAACAGGGGGGCGTTAGGCGACGCCCGTATTCTGGGCGAGCAGGAGGCGGAGTTGATGCACACGCGCGTCCGGGGTCACGACCCGCGCCTCCCCGGCTTCGCCCATGGCTTCTACGAGCAGTCGTCGCACGGACTGCGCATCATCGGACATGGCGGTGATACCCAGTGGTTTCACTCGAGCCTCTCGCTCATCCCCAGCGAGAACGTCGGCGTCTTCATGTCGACCAACACCAACACGGGCGGGGAACTCTCGTTTCTCCCGTTCCTGACTGCCTTTCTCGATCACTACTATCCCGAACCGGTCCCGGCGCTAACGCCCAAGGCGTCGGACCACGCGGCGCTGCAGCGGTTCGCCGGTGAGTACGTCTTCAACCGGATGAACTTCACCAGCTTCGTGAAGGTGGCCGCCCTGGCGGGGACCATTCCCGTGGCCGCGATGGGTGACGGGACGCTGATGGTCACGACGCCCTTCGGGGCGATTCGCCTGGTCCAGGTGGACTCGCTGCTCTTTCGCGACGTCAACAGCGGAACGCGGGTGGCCTTCCGCGCCGATGCGGCGGGGAGGATCACGCACGCGTTCTACGATGCGACGCCGATGATGGTGATGGACCGGACCAACGGGCTGGGGCGGCCCGCGGTGCACCAGGCGATTCTGGGTGGCGGGCTGCTGATGTTCCTCGCCATCGTGCTCACCGCGATCGTGCGTTTCTTCATTCGCAACACGCCGGGGCGGCCGCGTGTCGAGCCGTCGATCGTGAACGGGCGTCGTGCGCTGACGTGGGCGGGGCTCCTGCTCCTGGTCTTCATCGGGCTCCTGGTGTCGCTCGTCTCCAATCCCGATGACCTGCTGGGGCCGACGCCCACGATGCTCAAGGTCGCGCTCGCCTTGCCGGTGATGGCGCTCGTGTTGGTGCTGTGGGGTGCATGGGCGATGCTCGCGCAGTGGCGCGCGGGCGACGGGAGCGTGTGGATGCGACTGCGGCACACGGGCGCGATCCTCGTGGCGCTCGTCTTCTTCTGGTCGCTGAACACCTGGAACCTGCTGGGGTGGCGGATGTAGCGACGACCGCGCCCGGCACGCTCGGGGCTTGCGCGCATCCAGCGTGCCGACTTGCGCGATGTAGCGCCGGCCCGTCGTTTGTAGGGGATCGCGAGCCGGTTGGTTCGCGGTCCCCTCGTCGTTGGAGCATGGCTCGTGAGTCCGTCTCGTCGCACGTTCCTCCAGCAGTCGACCCGGGCGGTCACCGGTGCCGCACTCTCGACGGTCCTCCCATCCGTAGCGTGGGGCGCCGCGCGTCGACGGGTGGCGCCCTCGGACCAACTCAACTTCGCGATCATCGGCGCGAACGGGATGGGGTGGTCCGACGCACGTTCGATCCTCAAGATCGACGGGATGAACTGCGTAGCCCTTGCCGACGTCGACCGCAGCGTGCTGGCCAGTCGCGCGAAGGATCTCGCCGGGATGGGGAAGCGAACGCCCGCGCTACACGAGGACTATCGTCGGCTGCTCGACGATCGCGCGATCGATGCCGTGATCGTCGCGACCCCCGATCATTGGCACTGTCTCGCGACGGTCGATGCGTTGAGTGCGGGGAAGCACGTCTACGTCGAGAAGCCGATTGCCAACACGATCGAAGAGTGTCAGGTGATGCAGGCGGCGGCGCGACGGTATGGTCGCGTGGTGCAGGTGGGGCAGTGGCAGCGCAGCGGGCCGCACTACGCCGAGGCGATCGCGCACGTGCGCTCGGGCGCGCTGGGGCGCGTGCGGGTGGTGAAGGTGTGGGCGTACCAGGGGTGGATGAAACCGGTGCCGGTGCGCGCCGATGGGGTTGCGCCTGACGGAGTGAATTACGAGCGATGGCTCGGTCCCGCCCCGCTTCGTCCGTTCAACGCCAACCGCTTCCACTTCAACTTCCGCTGGTTCTGGGACTACGCCGGCGGGTTGATGACCGACTGGGGGGTGCACGAGATCGACATCGCGCTCTACGCGATGAACGTCACGGCGCCCAGGTCGGTGGTGGCGTCGGGGGGAAAATTCGCGTATCCGGACGACGCCTCGGAAACCCCCGACACGCTGCAGGCCGTCTTCGAGTACGACGGCTTCACCATGCTTTGGGAGCACGCCACCGGGATCGACGGCGGGCCGTACGGCCGGACGGAGGGGATCGCCTTCATCGGCAACAACGGGACGCTCGTGGTCAACCGTGGTGGATGGGAGGTGCTCCCCGAGTGGGTCACCGAAGGCGGGACGCGCAAGGCGAAGGTGCCGGCGGTTCCCCTGCAATCGAACCGTGGCGATATCCTCGACCTGCACACGCGCAACTTCGTCGCGGCGATCAAGGCGAACGACCCGTCGATCCTGGCGTGTGGCATCGACACGGGGAGCGTGGCGGCCATCAACGCCCAGATGGGGAACATTGCGTTCAAGACCGGGCGCAAGGTGCACTGGGACGCCTCGGCGAACCGTTTCCGCGACGATGCCGAGGCCAACGCCCTGATGCGTGCGCGCTATCGCGACGGGTACGTGCTCCCGACCGCCTGAGGCGAAGTCGTCACGGGCGCTGGCGTTGAGCGCCCCTTTTCAGGAGTTCTGATCTCATGATCACGCTGGGCTCGTTCGACGCCGGAACGTCCGAGGCGGCGCGTACCGCCTATCTCAAGCAGCTGCAGTCGCTGACGCGCGTGGCGCTCCCCGACGTGGTGGCCGGGGTGGATCGGCTGGCCTTCGCGGCCTACACTCCCGAAGCCGACCAGCCGATGACGGTGGCGCAGGTGCAAGCAGGCCTCACGCGCGCCGGCTTCTTCCCGGGTGGGGTGGCCGATGGCATCTGCGGCTATCGCACGTTGTCGGCGATCCGGCTCTTCCAGGAATACGTGCGCTCGGTAGAACGGCTCGACGTCATTCCCGATGGTCGGTTTGGCCCCGGCACGCAGCGCCACCTGCAACGCTGGCTCGACGGCCGGCTGCAGACAACCTGGGCCCCGACCATCGCCGCATGGGCGGCGGGCACGTCCGTCGCGGGCGAGTATGCAGACTGGCTGCAGCTGCTAGACCGCGTCAAGGCCAGGCACGCGGCCGCCCCCAACCGCATGCTGCAGCTCGTGAACGCCTCGACCGTCAGGAGCGATACGCACAAGGTGGCGGCGTGGGACTATTCCCCCTCGCACGTGCACCTGGTGGGCATCCGGCGACGCGAAGCGAGCGGGAAGTTCGACGACATCTTCGTCCTGCTGCTCAAGGGGCTCGTCTTCAAGTTCCAGGGCTCGACCGAGCCGGGGGCCACCAGTTCGCCGCTGGGGCGGCCGTTCCTCGTGCAGGGGCAGCATGACTACCACTTCGGCTGGCACCAGAAGAAGTACCTCGCCCTCCGCCCGAGTGGGGCGGGGGTGCTCGTGGTGCGCTCGAAGGACAACGCGACACTCGACGAGGCAGACCTTGGCGCGGGCGTCGAGGCGAACGCGTCGATCAACGTCCATTGGGGCGGCAAGGGGCTCACGGCCGACGTGAAGACCTGGTCGGAGGGATGCCAGGTGATCAACGGCTCCGTCTACATGGATCCGGCCAACCGACTGGTGAGCTGCGCGTCGTTTGCCGCCCTCAACAACGGCGAGATCAACGCCAACCCGGCCCGGACGCGCGGGGCGTACAACGTCCTGCTGGACCTCGTGACGGCACTCGCCAGCGACCGCCCGCCCACCGTGAAGTACACCCTGCTGAATGAGGAAGACCTGGAGCTGGCGCCGGCGCTCGGCCAGGGGCTGGTGCAGGCGCGGGCGGGGGTGGCGGCACTGCTGGGGTGAGCGTCCCGCCGCCCTCCATGCCCGGTCGCGCCGTGCATGCGCCGGGCAGGTACGCGTTAGGCGGTCGGCGCGTCGGTCGCGGGCGCGGCGCGCCCCCCGGTGCGCAGGAACTCCGCAAAGTCCTCGGGGAGCCCCGCGCCTCGCACGGCCGCCGCAGCGGCCGCGACGTCGTACTCCACCCGCACGACGTCGACCTGCACGTTGCCTTCGCCGAGCCCCAACCGCACGTAGCCGGCGCGCCAGTCGCCGTCCTTGGGGCGCCCGACGCTCCCCGTATTCACGAAATGGATGCCGCCGACCGTCCGGTGCCAGGGCTTGTGCGTATGTCCGAAGGCGATGACGTCGCCCGCCTGCAGCCCGACGACCCCCGCCATCCGGAGGCAGAAATCGTCGCTCGATCCTCGGTCCAGTACACGGTGTTGAGCGTCGGCGTCCCGTGCACCAGCACGAGGCGCGGGCCGGCCAGATGTCCGCCTAACGGCCGGAGGTCGAGCGAGAAGGGAAGGGCCGCGAGCCGCCGTGTGGTCTCCGCCGAGACGGTGCGGCAGGTGAACGCGAATGACAGGTGCGCCAACTCCTCCTGGCGCGCGCTCTCCGACCGGCAGCCGCAGTGTTTGTAGCGGGTGGCGACGGTCGAGTCGTAGTTGCCGGCGATGCCCGCGACGCCGCGTGAGGCGAGGCGATCCACGACCTCGTTGGGATAGGCGGAGTAGCCGACGAGGTCGCCCAGGTGATACACGGCGTCGATGTCTCCGCGTCCATCGATGTCGGCGAGGACGGCGTCGAGCGCGTGGAGGTTCGCATGAACGTCGGACAGCAGCGCGATTCGCATGGGCGGGGCCGGGTCAGTCGCAGGGTTGTCGCGCGCGCTCGGCCGCGTGCTGCGCCGCCACGACGCGTTCGGCGACGAGCGTCGGGACGCGCGCCGCGCAGGCGTCGACGCAGGTCAGGATCGCGCGGTGCACCGGATCGCCAGGCTCGGCCAGCCGATAGTGCGCGAACTTCCACAGGCGCGTCGCCGAGACGAGCCCCGCGCGTCGCAACAGGCCCAGATGCCGGGAGACGGTCGGCTGCGGGAGGGCCAGGATGTCGACCACGTCACACACGCAGAGCTCCCCAGCCGCCAGCAGGTTGAGGATGCGCAGTCGCGTGGGGTCGGCGACGCTCTTGAAGCGGGCATCGACCACGCCGAGCGCGGTGTCGCCGGTCGGCGCAGCGTTGCGCGCGGGCGAGCGCGGCGCGTCCGCCACGTTGGTCGGGCCGGTGGCAGCGCTCGCGGGTCCTGTGAGGGGGCGACGGACGCGTCGTAGGGAGATGGGAGGTGTCATATGCGGATTTGTGGATAATATTGAACTTGCCGAATATGATCCGTCAATATCTCGCGTCGGCGAAGCTCTCCAACGCTGCTCCCATGCCCCGCTCACTCCCCCTCGGACCGACCGTCGCCGCCCAGCTCCCCGAGGGCGAGCACGCGCCCCACGCGGACGATCGTGCCCCCCTGACGATCGCCGGGACCGTGCAGGTCTTCGACCCGGCGATGTGCTGCGCGACCGGGATCTGCGGCCCGGGCGTCGACCCCCTGTTGTTGCAGCTGGCGCGAGACCTTCGCTGGCTCACGGCGCACGGCGCGACGGTGGAGCGCTACGGGCTGAGCCAGGAACCGCAGGCGTTCGTCGCGAATGCGCGCGTCTCCGGGCTCATGCAGGCGTTCGGCGAGGGGGCGCTTCCGGCGGTGCTGGTCAACGGACGTGTCCTCGTGCACGGACGATATCCTGGGCGTGAGGAGCTCGTGGTCGCGCTCACCGCGGCTCCGGACGTTGCGCCGGCCACGGACGCAGGGACTGCTCGATCGGCAGACGCCGGATGCGGCTGCGCCCCGGGGTCCACGTGCTGCTGAGAGAACCCGAGATGGCCGCCGTGCCGACGACCGTTGCACCGATCGACACCGCCGGGGCGATTCCCTCGGCGCTCGCGTGGCTTCCGGTGGCCACGCGCTTCCTCTTCTTCACGGGAAAGGGGGGCGTCGGGAAGACGACGATCGCCAGCGCCTCGGCGTTGCAGCTCGCGGATGCCGGACGTCGCACGCTCATCGTCAGCACCGATCCGGCCAGCAACCTTGACGACGTGTTCGGCGTGCGCGCTGGGGGAACCCCGACGGAGGTGCCCGGCGCGCCGCTGCTCCGGGTGATGAACATCGACCCGGTGGCGGCGGCCGCGACGTATCGCGAGCGAATGGTGTCGCCCTATCGCGGCGTCCTCCCCGACTCCGCGATCCGCGGGATGGAGGAGCAATTCTCCGGTGCCTGCACGGTGGAGATCGCCGCCTTCAACGAATTCACCGCGCTCCTCGCCGACGCGCGCGTTCAGGCGGACTTCGACCACATCGTCTTCGATACCGCGCCGACCGGTCACACGCTGCGCCTGCTCTCGCTCCCCACGGCGTGGAGCGGTTTCCTGACGACGTCGAGCAGCGGCGCCTCCTGCCTCGGTCCGTTGGCGGGGCTCGAGCAGCACCGCACGCAGTATCAGGCGACCGTCGCCGCCCTCGCCGACGCCCAGCGCACCACCGTCGTGCTGGTCTCACGCGCGGAGGCGAGCGCGCTGCGCGAGGCGGCGCGGGCGGGCGGCGAGCTGGCGGCGTTAGGCATCACGCACCAGCGACTGGTGATCAACGGCGTGCATCCGCGTGCGCTCCCTCCGGACGAGCAGGCGCGCGATGGCGACCCGGTGGCGACCGCGTGGGCCGACCGGCAACGTCGGGCGCTCGGCGAGGTGCCGGTGGCGCTCGCATCGCTGCCGCGGACGCTCGTCCCCCTGGTGGCGCGGGAGATGGCCGGGTTGGAGACGCTGCGTGCGCTCGCGTCGATGCGATGGCCCGACGCGGAGTCGACCGGATCGCTCGGGAGCGAGATGTCCCCATCCCGCACTCCCACGTCGGAGCACGATGATGGCGGCGACGCTCTCCGCGACGCGCTCCGGGGCTTTGCCTCGTTCGATGACCTCGTGGATACGTTGTCGGCGACCGGGCACGGCGTCGTGATGACGATGGGGAAGGGCGGCGTGGGGAAGACGACGCTCGCCGCGCAGGTGGCGATATCGCTGGCCCGTCGTGGCCATGCGGTGCACCTGTCCACCACCGACCCGGCAGCGCATGTCGCGGACGCGGTGGGCGACGATGCGCCGCCTTCGCTCCGGTTGTCGCGCATCGATCCGGTGGCCGAGACGGCGCGCTACTCCGACGAGGTGCTGGCCGCCGCGGAGGCGTCGGCTGCAGCCGACGGTGGACTGCTGCCTGACGAGCGCGCGCTCCTGGCCGAGGACCTGCGCTCGCCCTGCACGGAAGAGATCGCCGTCTTTCGTGCCTTCGCGCGCACGGTCGCCGAGGCGGCGCACGGTTTCGTGGTGCTCGACACCGCGCCCACGGGACACACGTTGCTCCTGCTCGATGCGGCGGAGAGCTATCACCGCGAGGTTGCCCGGACGGCCGGGAGCCACGTGCCCGACGCGGTGCGCGCGCTCCTGCCGCGACTGCGCGATCCCGCGTTCACGCGGATGCTGCTGGTGACGCTGGCCGAGGGGACCCCGGTGCACGAGGCCGAGCGGCTGCAGGAGGACCTGCGCCGCGCCGGCATCGAACCGTTTGGGTGGGTGGTGAACGCCAGTGTGGCGGCCACCGGGACGCGCGATGTGCTGCTGGCGTCGCGGGCGCGCCTGGAAGGGCCGCACCTGGTGCGCGTACGGGACGTCTTGGCACGACGATCCTGGTTGCTGCCGTGGCGGGCTCACGCCTGACGGCGCATGCCCTAACGATTCGCCGCACGCGGCGTCCAATGGTGTGGAGGCGGAGGTGAACGGGGGCACCCCCAGACCGCCCGAGGCGTGAAGTTCTTCGCTCCCCACAGGGCAGGATGTATGAGGCAGACGATTCGCATGGGGCGCCGGTTCTCGCTCGTGCTGGGGACCGTGCTGGCCCTTGGTGGCTGCACGAGTGAAGGCACGACCGCCCCACCGAGCGCGGAGCTGGCGCCGGCCGTCCTCGAGGCGATGACGGATGGTTTGCAGGACGAGTATCGAGCGGCGGCGGTCTACGAGGGGGTCCTGACGCAGTTCGGTCAGGTGCTGCCGTTCCGGAACATCCTGCAGGCGGAGCAGAAGCATGCCGCATCGATCGCGGCGCTGTTCGCGGTGCGAGGCCTCGCAGTTCCGGCGAGGACCAGCGAGGGGAGCATTCCCTCGTTCGCCTCGGTCACTGACGCGTGCGCGCTCGGCGCCACGGCCGAGGTCGAGAACATCGCACTGTACGACAGGCTGCTCGCGCTGGAGCTGCCGCTGGATGTGCGGCGCGTGTTCGACGCCAACCGGCTGGCGTCCCTGAACAATCACCTGCCGGCCTTCGAGCGCTGCGGGCCGATCGCGGTCGGCGTGCGCTGACGAACGATGTACGCCACATCAGATGATCGCGTCGGGCAGCTGAATCGGTCTCCCCGTTGGTGGAGTGCGGGGAATGAATACCTGATTTCGCGGGATCTTAAGGAGGAGGATGGTATGTCGAGTCTCAGAGAGCATCCGTTGCGTGCCGCGCGCCTGATGGTCGTGCTCACGGCGGTGGGTGTCGGGCAGGCGTTGCTCGCGGCACATGCCGTGGCGCAGCCGCCTGGTGGCGGGCGTCGAAGCCCGCGATACGATGCCGCGACCGTGGTGACGGTCAGTGGCGAGGTGACGACGGTCGAACGGTTGAGCAGTCGCCCCGGGATGGCGGGGATTCACCTCACGATCAAGACCGCGAGTGGTACGGAGTCCGTCCACCTTGGCCCGGATGCCTTCGTGGATGGCAAGGGGATCGTGGTGCAGCCCGGCGACAAAGTCGAAGTCATCGGATCGCGTGTGACTTGGCAGTCGGCGCCGGTGGTGCTGACTCGCGACCTCACGAGGGGGGGGACGACGGTCGCGCTGCGCGACAGCGCCGGCTTCCCGCTCTGGGCCGGGCAGGGGCTGCGGCGGCGGTCGCCGTAGCGCAGGGTGCCGAGGGGCGAACGGCCCGCGGGCGCTGACGCCTGCGGGCCGTTGTCGATGCTCCAAGACCGACGCGCCTAACGCCTCAGCCCCGCCCCAAAACGATACAGCGGACGCGTGAGGTCGTGGGCGCGGTCGCCGCGCTGTGCCGCCACGCTCTCCATCGACGCGGGCAGCGCGAAGGGCAAGACTCCGCGCGGCGTGTCGCGCCCGGCGATGACGTCGAGCAGCGCGGCGTCACTGACCCCGAAGTTGGCAAGCAGGACCTTCGCCCGTTCCTTGAGGGGGGTGAGGATGGCCGGGCGGTCGAGGTAGACGGCGACGATCGTCGGGACCTTGGCGCTGACCTCCTTGAAGCGCTCGAAGTCGGGGTCGCCGTCCCGGAAGCCCAGGTTTCCCTCGTGCTGCATCGCCCCGAAGACCCAGCCCGGGTGCAGCGTCTCGAAGGGGGCATCGAGGCGCATGATGGCGACGTCGGCCTGCGCCGGGTCGGTGACGACGCGCCAGCCGTACGACGCGGCCAGGAGCGGGTCGATCCGGTGCAGGAAGACGCGCTTCACGGCGGCGCCTAACGGCCACGTGCGCCCCTTGTTCTCGAGGAGGACGAGGGCCCGGCGCTGGGCCTCGAGTGCCGCCGCGCGGAAGGCCTCGTTGCCCACGAGCCGCTGCGCCGCGATGGGATCGACGTACGGGTTCTCGAACAGCCCGAGGGCGAACTTCTGCGCCATGATCCGGACGACGGAGCTGTCGAGGCGCGCCTCGACGAGCCGCCCCGCGGTGACCGCCTCGGCCACCGCCGCGGCGTCTTCCGTCCCCCCGAATTGGTCGACGCCGGCGTGCACCGCCTTGGCGAACCGCTCGACGCGCGGCAGGGTCTCGACCCCCCAGGGCATGGCCACGTCGGCGAAGCTGGGACGTTCGCCAGGCGCAACGCCGTCGCGGCACTTGGCGCTGCAGTCGTTGGTGACGGCCCAGTCGGTGAGGACGATCCCGCCGAAGCGGTGGCGGGTGCGCAGGAGGTCGGTGATCAGCTGCCGGTTGAAGCCGGCGCCCACCTGCTCGAGCGGCCTGCCGTCGATGGTGGCGCCGGGGAGAATCGCGTACGTCGGCATGACGCCGGCCACGTTGGCGGCGAACGCCCCCAGGAAGGGGCGGACGTGGTATGAGAGCGCGTTGCCGCTGACGGGGGCGTAGCGGCCGTAGTAGTTGTGCCCGTCGTACCCGTCCTGCGACGCCCCGTAGCCGACCCAGTGCTTGACGACGGCGAGGACGCCGCTGGAGTCGGTGCCACGTCGCCCGTGCTGGAAGCCCTCCACGTACGCGGTCACGAGGGAGCCGGCGAGGTCGGCATCCTCACCGAAGGTCGCGTTGATGCGCGACCAGCGTGGTTCGGTCGCGAGGTCGGCCTGCGGGGAGAGCGTCATGTGGATCCCCACCGCCCGGTACTCCTGCCGCGCGATGTCGGCAAAGCGCCGCATGAGCGCCGGGTCGCGGAGCGCGGCGAAGCCTAACGGCTCAGGCCATTGCGAGAACTGCCCGCTCTGGACGCTCGCCCCCAGGACGAACTGGAAGTGATGGCGCGGGTCGGTGCTCACCGTGAACGGAATGCCCAGCCGGGTCCCCTCGGCCACTTCCTGCAGCTTGTTGTGCTGCTCGGCGAGCGACGACGGCGGGCCGCCCAGGCGAGTGATGCCGGCACTGATCCCCAGGTCGCGCATCACGACGGTGTTTTCCGCCAGGTCGTACTCGGTCCCCACCCCCACACGCCCCATCGGGCCCACGCTGCGGATCGTGCCGTGCATCATCGCCCCGGCCTTTTCGGCGAGCGTCATGCGCCCGGTCAGGTCCCGGGCCCGCGCGTCGGGGGTGAGCCGCCAGTCTTCGTAGGGATCGACGCGTCCGTTGCGATTGAGGTCGCGAAACCTCAGGCCGTCCTGCTCCAGGAGCTTGGCGACGCGCGCGCCGAGCACAGGCTGGGCGGGGGGGCGGCGTGCGCTGTTCCGCTGCGCGGCCTGCGCCCCGCCAGGCGACGCGATTGACACGAGTGCGCAGAGGGAGATGGCCGCGTGCACGTGGGCGGTACGAATCCGTCGGTGTTTCATGAAAGCGTCGATGCTGGTGGTCACGGAGTATGGCACGGTGAGGTGCCTGATGCACGCTCGTTGATCGTCGCCGTCGCCCCCGTCTTGTTGATCGGCGGTTTGGGATGTGTCGGTAGAGCAGGGGCGTGACGCGGACGACAACCGACAGTCTCTCGGAGAGTTTCCCCTTTCCCGTCGCGGCTCCGATCGCCAGTTTCCCGCCGTTCGAAGACCGCCGGTTTTGCTTCCCTTGTCCGCGTAGTGGTCGCGTATGCGTTTCGTGCGCTGCGAACAATGCGGCGCGAAGGCGCTCATCGCCGCCTCCCAGTGCCCGCGCTGCACTCATCCGCTGGCGCTCCGAGATTCTCGGGGCGAGGCGGTGGAGTTGGCGCATTGCCGTCAGTGCGACACGTTCTATCCACGGTCGCGGGGAGGGTGTCGCTGGTGCGGGACCAAGGCGTCTGCGTCGTCGGCTTCATCGGCCAAGATCGCCGGAGGCGTCGCGGTGGTGATCGCCCTTGTGGCGATCGGGGTGTGGCAGCTCCGCTCCCGACCGAGCGAGGGGGCGAGCCGGCCGGAGGAGCCGAACCCTTCGCAGGTCGCCGTCAATCCCCCGGCGCCCGCGCTCGAACCGCCCGAGACAGAGGACCTCGGCGTCGTGCCGGATGTGGCGGTGCCGGCGGACTCCGCGGCCGGAGCGGCACCCGCGCCAGATAGCGCCCGAGGTGGCGCGGCTTCGCTCCCGGCACGACCTATCGCTCCGAACACGGCGGCGATCCCCCCGGTGACGCCCCCGGCGTCGACTCCGACCCAGATTGCGGCACGTCCGGCGGCGGCGCCTGCGGTAACGCCCACCTCGGGACTCGTGCCGGCGGCGTCTGCCGCGACGCCGCCCGGGCCGGGCCAATATCCGGGACCTTGGACGCGGGCGATCGCCGAGCAGTGGGTGAATGTGCGCGGCAGCGCCTCGCGTGACGCGGCGGTGGTGGGGGTCGTGACGCCCAAGACTCGCGTGCAGCTGGGCGAACTGCGCGCCGGGTGGCGTCGCGTTCGCTCCGCGGGGATCGAAGGATGGGCGGACTCGCGCTACTTCAGCGCCGACTCGACCCGGCGCTGATCGAGCGGCGGGGTTGCGTCTCCCCTCTGGGAGGCGCAGATCTAGGGGGCGGGGGCACGGGCTCCATGGATGGCTACGGTCCCGTTCGCTGACCGACGGGAATCCCGATCGTCTATTTCGTGATGGCTGCCGCAAATGCGGTGTGCCAGGTATCATTCACGCGTACATGACAAATCCAGCAAAGCGCCGGAGCCGCCGACCGCGGCGGGGCAAACCGGACGCGCACTTACCACAGCACTCCTCCGTATCAACCAGCCGGGAAGCATACGCTGAAACCCGCCGCTGGCTGTTGGCGCAACATGGTCCAACCTGCGCCTATTGCGGAGTCGAGTCGAACCCGCGGAACATTACGCTCGATCACGTCACCCCCCGCAAAGGGCAGACGGCGTACGATCGACGCGACAACCTCGTCCTGGCCTGCAAACGCTGCAACACCGCCAAGGCCGACAAACCATTCCTGATGTACCTGCTCGCCCAGCGCGTGCGAGCGGAGAACCTGGCTCGCTACGGGCAGCACCTGAGCGACGGGATCCTCGACATCGTGCGGCCGTTGGCCGGTGACGTCGCCCCGCTCCCCCCGAAGATCGAGATGCGTCCCCGCATGGTGTACGGGGGCGACGATCACGACGACTCGCCGTACTCCGAGTCGCCGTACCGAGCGACCGCCTGACGGCTCGCTTCGCCCGATTCGCCTGACGCCTCGGCCCCCGCCGGCACCTGCCCGCGGGGGCCTCGTGTTTTCGTGCCCCTCGCGCCAACTTCGCCGCCGCCGATCAGCAGCACCGGGAGCCGGGTGCCCGCAGCAGGCACCGCCTTCCCGTCGTCCCGTGCACTCCAGCGATGCCCTGGCCCCAGCGCTACGACCCGCTCGATTCGACGGTCCTGTCGACCGCTGTCGCCGCCCTTCCACTGGTGGTGTTGCTCGGCCTGCTGGCGGCGCACCAGGTGCGGGCGCATTGGGCGGCGGTCGCCGGGCTGGCCTCCGCGGTCCTCGTCGCCATCCTGGCGCTGGGGATGCCGACCACCACGGCGCTGGCCTCGGCGGGGTACGGGGCGATGTACGGGCTCTTTCCGATCGGGTGGATCGTGGTGAACGTGATCTTCCTGTACCGCCTGACGAGTAGCTCCGGCTACTTCGGCGCGTTGCAGGGGAGCATCACGACGGTGACCCCCGACCGCCGGCTGCAACTCCTGCTGATCGCGTTCTCGTTCGGGGCCTTCTTCGAGGGGGCGGCGGGGTTCGGGACGCCGGTGGCGGTGACGGGGGCGCTCCTGATCGGGCTCGGCTTCTCGCCGTTGCAGGCCAGCGGGCTCTCGCTCATCGCCAACACGGCCCCCGTCGCATATGGGGCGCTGGGGACGCCGGTGATTGCCTTGCAGGGGGTAACGGGGCTCGACCTGCTCGACCTGAGTGCGATGATCGGTCGCCAGCTCCCGGTCTTCTCGATCATCGTGCCGTTCTGGCTCATGGCGGCGTATGTCGGCTTCCGCGCGACTCTGGCCATCTGGCCCGCCTTGCTGGTGGCGGGAGCGGCCTTTGCCTTGCCGCAGTTCCTCATCTCCAACCTGCACGGTCCGTGGTTGGTGGACGTCGGAGCGAGCGTCTGTTCGATGGGGGCGCTGGTGCTGTTCCTTCGCGTCTGGCGGCCGAGGGATGATTGGACGGGGGAAGGGCGACAGGCGACCGAGGGGCGAGCGACGCGCGCGGGGGCGCCGACATCTTCGACGTCGTCGTCTCCCGATCCAGCGCCCGCGTCGGCGGCAGCGTTGGCCAGTCCGTCGTCGCCCCGGCCCGACGTGAAGGCGGCGATATCGCCGCGGCGCGCGTGGGTCCCCTGGATCGTGCTGTCGGTGCTGGTCTTCGCGTGGGGGTTGCCGCAGGTGAAGGGGGTGCTGAACGGGATCTCGGCGCCGGCGATCCAGGTGCCCGGGTTGCACCTGCAGGTGCAACGCGTGCCACCGGTGGTGGCGGCGCCGGCGGCGGAGGGGGCGGTCTTCACCCTCAACTGGCTCTCGGCGACGGGGAGCGCGATCTGGCTGGCGGCGATGGTGGGCGGGCTGTTCATGGGATTCTCGCCGCGGGCACTGGTGCGCGAGTACTGGGCGACGCTCGCCCTCACCCGCACCTCGCTCCTGACGATCAGCGCGATGTTGTCGTTAGGCTACGTGTCGCGCTACTCGGGGATGGATGCCATCCTCGGCCTCGCCTTCGCGCGCACGGGGGCGTGGTATCCGTTCTTCGGGGCGATGCTGGGGTGGCTGGGCGTGGCCCTCACCGGGTCGGACACGTCGTCGAACGTCCTCTTCGGGAGCCTGCAGACGCTCACCGCCCAACAGGTGGGGGTCAGCCCCGTGCTCATGGCGGCCGCCAACTCGTCAGGCGGCGTGATGGGGAAGATGATCGACGCGCAGAGCATCGTCGTGGCCAGCACCGCCACACGGTTCTACGGCCAGGAAGGGAAGATCCTCCGCTTCGTCTTCTGGCATTCGCTCGCGCTGGCCGCGCTGGTCGGCGTCCTGATCCTGCTGCAAGCGTACGTTCCGCCGTTCACGCGCATGGTGGTGCCGTAGTCGAGGGCCGCGGCCCGCGCACCTTCCTCGCACCGTCACGCGCCCGCTCGTCGTCTCGACTTCTCGACACCATGCACCTCTCCAACCTCATTCACGCGGTCGACGCCCACGCCGCCGGCGAGCATGGGCGTGTCATCACCGGCGGCGTCGTGAACGTCCCCGGCGCGACGATGTTCGACAAGATGTCGTGGCTCCGGACACATGGCGACGCGTTGCGCCTGCGCATGCTGCGCGAGCCGCGTGGCTACCCGGCCGCCAACTGCAACCTCATCCTCCCGTCCAATCATCCCGAGGCCGACGCCGGCTTCGTGATCATGGAGCAAGTGGAGTATCCGGGGATGTCGGGGACCAACACGATGTGCGTGGTCACCGTGCTGCTGGAGACCGGGATGCTCCCCATGATCGAGCCGGTCACCGAACTCACGCTCGAGTCGCCGGCCGGGCTCATTCGCGTGCGTGCCGATTGCGCGGGGGGGAAGGTGACGCGCGTGACGTTCCGCAACGTCGCGGCGTTCGCCACGCATCTCGACGCGCCGGTCGAAGTGCCGCAGCTGGGGACGGTGAAGGTCGACGTCGCGTATGGCGGGATGTTCTACGTGATCGCCGACGCCACACAGTTCGGGCTGCGCCTCACGCCGGACGAAGGGGGCGACATCGTGCGCATCGGCGAAATGATCAAGGCGGCGACGCGGGAGCAGCTCCCGGTGGTGCATCCGGAGCAGCCGGGCTTCGAGGGGGTGACGATCGCCCAGCTCTCGGGGCCCCCGTTGCGCGGTGACGCCGACTGGCAGAACGCGGTGGTCGTCTCGACGGGGACGCTCGACTGGAATCGCCCGTCGACGTGGACGGGGGCGCTCGATCGCTCGCCGTGCGGCACCGGGACCTCGGCCAAGATGGCGACGCTGCACGCGCGTGGTCGGTTGGGGCTCCACCAGGACTTCCGCCACGCCGGCGTGCTGGGAACGGTCTTCACCGGGCGTCTCCTGGAGGAGGTGCAAGTCGGCGACTACACCGCCGTGGTGCCGAGCATCTCGGGTCAGGCCTGGATTACGGGGATGGCGACCTACGTGCTCGACCCGACCGACCCGTTCCCCGAGGGATACACCGTGGGCGACATCTGGTAGCGCGGGCCCGGTAGAGAGGGGCGGAAGGGGGGCGTCGGCGCGCGGGGCGAAAAGCCGCACAGTTTCGCGGGAATGCGACCGAGACTAGCTGGCAGCGCCATGAACGCAGCCGTCCTTCTCTCCGCCTGTGTCGCCGTGCTCCAGTTGGGCATCGGCATTCTGCTCCTCCCCGTCTCCAGGGCGCCGGGGTGGAGCGGGGCGCGCGTCTTTTCCGTCATCGCGTTCAGCGCGGCGGGCTACAGCGCGATGAACATCACGACGGCGTACGTCCCGCTCTCCGACGGGATACGGGCGGCGGGGGCGCGCACCAGCTTCCTGATGGCCGGCGTCTTTGTCGCGGCGTGGCTGGTGCAGGCGTACGGCGACCGGACCGGGCGCTGGCATCGTGTCCCGATCTGGGCGCGCTGGCTGGCTGGGGCGGTTGTGGCTGGCGGCGTCGTGTCGGCGGTCACCGGGTGGTCCATCGTCCCGGGCGCATTCACGGAGATCGACATCGCCTGGGCCGGGGTCCGCTACCGCTTCGCGACGCAGACGGCCCTCGGCAATGCGACCGCCTTCCTGGATCTGGCGGCGGTGCTCTGCGTGGGCGTCTCGTACATGCGCCGTCGCCGCGAGTCGCGGCGCAACTGGGAGTACCTCATCGGCTTCTCGGTCTTCATCGGGGCGTCGGCGGTCGAGGCGCTCGTCGGCGCCGGAATGCTGGACTTCTTCTTCATGGCCGACATCGGCTTCCTGGCGGTCGTGATCCCCATGGCAGCCGAGACGGTGCGACGCTTCGTCCAGGATGCGCAGCGGCTCGCGGCGACCTCCACGCAGCTGACCGAGGAGATCGAGATCCGCACGCAGGAGCGCGACGAGGCGCAGCTCGCGTGGATCGAGGCGGAGCGCCAAGCGTCGGTCGGGCGTCTGGCGGCGGGAGTGGGACACGAGATCAACAACCCGCTGGCGTATCTCCGACTCAACGTCGAGTTGATCGGCGAGTGGGGGCGCGAGCACGCGGCCCCGCCGGACCTGATGGAATCGGTGGACAGCGCGCTGGATGGCGCGGATCGCATTCGCCGCGTCGTGGACGCCCTGCGTGCGTACTCGAGGCAGGGGACGGGAAAGCTCGCCCCGGTCGCGCCTGAGGCGGTGACGCAGTCGGCGTTGCGGGTGGCCACCCACCAGCTGCGCGGCGCCGAGATCGATCTCGTCGTGGACGAGGCACCGCTCGTGATGGGCGAGGAAGCCAAGCTGGTGCAGGTGGTCGTGAACCTGCTCCTGAACGCCTCGCAGGCGATTGCCGAGGGGGCAACGGGGCGCAGGGGCGTGATCACCGTACGCGTGGGAGGTGACGACGAGGGGCAGGCGCGGATCTCGGTTGGCGACAACGGTCCCGGCATCTCGCGCGAGGACCTCCGCCGCCTGACGCAGCCGTACTTCACAACGCGGGCGAATGCCGGCGCGATGGGGCTCGGGCTCTTTCTCGCGCGCGGCGTCGTGGAGCAGCATGGCGGCTCACTCCACATCGAAAGCACGCTGGGTGCTGGGACGACGGTGCGCGTGCTCCTTCCGGCGGCGAGCGAGGCGACGGCCTCGGCGTTGGAGCCCGTGATGGGGCGCGTCGGGGCCCCACGAGCGGACGTCAGCACATCTCCGGCACGAGGGGTGGTCGTGGGGCATTAAGTTGGGGTGCGTCCGGGGGAGTTGGCGGTGGTGCCGCTCCCTCGGTGCCCCCCAGCAAACCGTCGCCCCAGCCGCATGTCGAGCCCAACGTCGTTCCCGCGCGAGCGCATCCGCATCACCCTTCTCGAAAACATCCATCCCGCGGCACGCGAGACGCTCGTGGACGCGGGATACAGCGTGGAGGTCATTCCGCGCGCGCTGGACGGCGACGAGCTGAACGCCGTGGTCGCGGCGTCGCACGTGCTGGGGGTGCGATCCCGGACGAAGCTGCGGGCGGCGCAACTCGAACACGCGAACAAGCTGCTGGCGATCGGGTGCTTCTCCGTGGGGACCGACCAGGTGGCGATCAACGAGGCCGCGCACGCCGGCGTGCCGGTGTTCAACGCGCCGCACGCATCGACGCGCAGCGTGGCCGAGCTGACCATCGGGAACATCATCGCGCTGGCCCGTCGCATCGGTGACAAGAACAACAAGCTGCATCGCGGGGAGTGGGACAAGAGCCTGAGCGGGGCCCACGAGGTGCGCGGGCGCTCGTTGGGAATCGTCGGGTATGGGCACATCGGGCAGCAGGTCGGGCTCCTGGCCGAGGCCTTCGGGATGCGTGTGGTCTTCCACGACATCCAGAAGAAGCTCCCGCTGGGCCTCTGTCGCCCCGTGAACACGCTGGACGCCCTGCTCGAGCAGTCGGATTTCCTCTCGTTGCACGTGCCGGACACGCCGCGTACGCGCGGCATGATCGGCGCGGCTCAGCTCGACCGGCTAAAGCCCGGGAGCTACGTGATCAACCTGTCGCGCGGGAGCGTGGTCGACGTGGAGTCGCTGCGTGCCGCGCTGAGGAGCGGGCACCTCGCGGGGGCGGCGCTCGACGTCTTTCCGACCGAGCCGGCGCCGACGAACGCCGACTTCGACGTCGGCTTCGATGCGCTCCCGAACGTGATCCTCACGCCGCACGTGGGTGGCAACACCGAGGAGGCGCAACGCGACATCGGCATCGAGGTGGCCAATTCGTTCATCGGCTTCATCGATCGCGGGTCGACAGAAGGGGCGGTGAACTTCCCGCACGTGAACCTCCCGGCGATCCCCGAGACGCATCGCATCCTCAACATCCACCGCAACGTTCCCGGCGCGCTGGCCGAGGTGAACCGGATCGTCTCCGAGGTCGGGGCCAACATCGAGGCGCAGCAGCTCGCGACGACGCGCGACATCGGCTACCTCGTGATGGACGTGAACCGGGAGCTGTCGGACGAGGTCAACGCACGGATCGCCCAGCTGCCGATGAGCGTGCGGACACGCATCCTGTACTGAGCGTGTCGCATCGCCCCGGTCTGCTCTCGGCCACGGACGAAGTCGGCGCGGTCGACACCGCGCCCGACTGTGTACGCCTTGCGCCTGACGACGGCGCCATCGCCGACTACCTCCACGACGAGTCGAAGCTCGCCTCGCACGGCGCCGGCTCATTGGCGGTGCCTCAGACGCTGTCGGAGTTGCGACAGGTGCTGCGCTGGCACGCTCAGGCGCATCACGCGGTCGCGGTTTCGGGGGCGCGCACCGGGGTGGCGGGGGGGGCGGTGCCCGATCCCGGGGCACATGTGGTCTCGCTCGACGCGCTGCGTGGCGTGATCGCGGTGCATGCCGACCGCGAGCCACCGACCGCGGAGGTCCTGGCTGGCACGTCGTTGCGCGAGTTGAACGAGTACCTGGCGGTCCACCACCCCGGCCTCGTATTCCCCGTCGACCCAACCGAGAGCTCCGCGTCGATCGGCGGGATGGTGGCGACCAACGCCGGCGGGGCGCGCACCTACCGGTTCGGCGCCATGCGCGACTGGGTGACGCGGCTGACGGTCGAGCTGCCGAGCGGTCGCACGCTCGACGTGTCCCGCGACGATCATGCAGGCCCCGACGGTGCGCTCACGTTGGTCGATGGCGACGACTCGCGGGTCCTGACGATCCCGCCGATTCTCAAGCCGGCGACGAAGAACGCCGCCGGCTACGGCTTCACCGCCGAGCGGGCGCCCCTCGACCTCTGGATCGGGGCCGAAGGGACGCTGGGCGTCGTGTCGGAGGTCGAGCTTCGCCTTCAGCGCCAGCACGAAGAGCGACTGGGTTACCTCCAGTTCTTTGCCGACGCGGAGACGGCATTCGCCTTCGTCACCCGACTTCGCGCCGATCGGTCGCTCAAGACGACGGCGATCGAGTTCCTCGACGCGCGGTCGCACGCCCTGGCGAAGGAGAGCGGCAAACCGGCGGTCGACCGGGTTCTGCAGTTCGCCAGCGAGTCGTCGTGTTCGGTCTTCGCGGAGATCGGGTACGAGACCGAGGAAGAGCTCGCGGAAATAGCAGATCGGCTATCACTGTACGTCGCCGACGTGCACGGTGACTCAGAAAGGGCGCTGGCTGGGGCAAACGAGGGGGAACTCAAGGACATTCGCGCTTTCAGGCACGCGGTTCCTGAGCGCATAAATGCTATCATCGCGCAGCGGCGGGAGCACCACCCCGGGTTGCACAAGATCGCCACCGACATGGCGGTCCCCGACGAGTCGCTCGGCTGGGTCTTCGACCGATACCAGGAAGTGCTGGGCGCGGCGGGGCTCGACTTTGCCGTTTTCGGGCACGTGGGAAACAACCACTTCCACGTCAACATCCTCCCGCGCGACGAGGAGGAGCTGGCCCGGGCCAAGACGTGTTACGCCGTCCTCGCCCGCGAGATCGTCGCGCGTGGCGGCTGTGTGGCCGCCGAGCACGGGATCGGACGGATCAAGAAGTCCTTTCTCTCCGTGCAGTACCCCCCCGAGGTGATGGCGTCGATGCGTGGCGTGAAGCGCTGGGTCGACCCCGAGTGGCGCCTGAACCCGGGAATCCTGATCGACCCGTCCTAGCGGCAGAGCGGTTGCGGTCCTGCGCCGGGACGGCGTTGCGCGCCCCGGCGGACACTCCCTAAGATCCCGTCATGCGTCCCATTGCCCCTGCTCGCGAGTACGACGTCCCCGTCCTCGCCGACCTGAACAACCGCTTCGCCCCCGACGGGCTCACGCTCCCGCGTTCCGAGTCGTTCGTCGAGGCCCATCTGGACGACTATCGCGTCATCCGCGACGACGACGGCCACGTAGTCGGGTGCGTCTGCATCGACGAGTACTCGCCCTCCTTGGTCGAGCTGGTCTCGCTCGCGGTCGATCCGTCGCAGCAGGGGAAGGGGCTCGGCGCGCAGCTCGTGAAGGCGGCGGTGACGCTGGCCGCCAAGCGCGGCTACCCGGAGATCTTCGCCGTCTCGTTCAGCGACTCGCTCTTCCAGCGCTGCGGCTTCCACTTCCAGGACATCGAGAAGTACCCGGAGAAGAAGCGGCGATACGACCGGGTATCGGCGGACGAGTGGACGATCGGCCACAAGCACTGCTTCGCCCTCGCGCTCCCCGTGGAGCACGTGTAGGCGTGGTCCCCTCGCGCCCCTCGTCGTCGCGTCCCCCCACCAAGGGGCTCGACGACTATTCCGAGGTGCTGGGGATGACACCGCGCCAGCACGAGCAGAAGATGCGGAAGTGGTACGTCCTGCTGGCGGTCGCGCTTTTCTTCTCGGTCTTCGGCGAGGGGTTCCTGATGCTCGCCGCCCGGATGAAGGAAAAGCGGGAGGTGGAGGCGCGTCGCGCGAAGGGGGCGGTGACGGAGCCGGTACGGCAGGGGGCGACGACGCCCTCCGTGCCATCGACAGTGCCGCCCGCGCCTGGCGGTCCGCCTAACGCTGCGCCGCGCTGATTCGCCGGCGTGCGCGCAGGTCGAGCGTCTCGCCGGCGCTTAGCGTGACGTAGGGCTGCTCGGTGCCGGGCGACTCGCCGCCATTGTGGACGTAGAGCAGGCCGGGCCCCATCACCTCGGCGCGGTCGCCACGCACCACGATCGCCGTCCCTTCGTCGAGCCCGAGCCCGAGGAGCGTCGGGTGCACCGTGATGACCTGCTGCAGGTCGCGCTCGCGCTTGCGGGCCCCCACGTGCTGGTCGACGGCGACGTCGCGCAGAAAGCCGAAGCCCTGCTCGTAGCCCGGGGCCATCATGATCGTGTTCCCCTCGCGCGCGCCCCGCACGAGGTACGAGGCGAGGATCGACGCGCCCGCCGACGTCCCGCCGACGACGCCGCCACGTGCAAGGAGGGCGTGCAACTCACGCTCCGAGCGCGTGCCGAGGTAGGCATCGACGAGTCGCCATTGCCGTCCCCCCGGAAACCAGACGCCGCGCGCACGGCGAAGCAGCGTCGCGAACGAGTCGCTCTCGGCGAGTCGCCGGTCGCGCGTGTGGATGATGGTGAGGTTGCGCGCCCCCGCCCGGGTGAACATGCCCAGTCCCGACCAGTCGGTCGGATACACGGAGTCCTCGCCCGCGGTGGGGATGACGACGATCGGGGCGTCGGGGCCCCCGGCCAGTTCGATGAATCGAGAGACGATGGCCGGGACGATCTGCCCGCCGCCCACCACCACGAGATGACCCGCGGCGGGGGCGATGGTCCGCTCGCCCGACGCGCGGCCCGAGGGGGACGCCGATGTCGCGGGGGCGTTTGCGCCGCGCGCCGTCGCCTGCGAGCAGGCGGCGACGGCGCAGGCCAGTGCAAGGACGATGATACGGTGCGCGCGGATCATCGGCTGTATCCGGTTAGTGCTTCATCCCCTTCATGGACTGTTTGGCCGTGCACGACTTCTCGACGACCTCGAAGGTGTCGTGAATTGCCGTGATTGCCGCCTTGAGGTCGGCGTCGCTCGTGGAGCCCTTCACCTTCTCCGCGAGATCGGCGGTGCTGGCGGCGATGGTGGTCACGGCCTTGGCGTTCTCCGGCGTGGCGCAGGCGGCTGGTGCGGTGGAGCCTGCCCACGCCTTGGCCTTGTCGGCCAGCGTCTGGGCATTGGCCTTGAGGGGGGCGAAGTCGCCCTTGTCGGCGGCGGGGTGGAAGGTGCCGCCGAGGACGCCGTGGAAGGCGTCCATCTCCTTCCAGGGGGACATCATGTGTTCACCCTTCATGTCGTGCTGCATCGCGGCCGGCTTCGACGCGGAGTCGGGCTTGGCCCCGTGCTGCTGGTGCTGCTGGGCCTGAACGGAAGTCGCCGCGAGGGTGATCGTGACGGCGACGGTGAGGCGAGAGGCGAGCGACATGAGGGAAATTCTCCAGGATGTTCGGGTGGAGCGCTGAGGCCGGGAATCTAACGGGTCGGCGAGGGGGGCCCTATGTTCCCGCCGCGAGCGGATACCCGGGATCGGAGGGAGAGTGCCACGGGGGGCGGCCCCGGGGGCTCAACCCTCGTGCGGGGTGATCCGTTCATCAGCGACACCCCGGCCGCGCCCGTCGGCGCGAACGCCGGTCGAGACCCAAGTCACCAAAGGGAGCGACAGACATGCACTCGCGTTTCACTCGCGCGCTGGTGGGCGTGGTGGGGGCTGCCGTGATGGCGGCGTGGTCCGCGCCGCTCGTGGCGCAGGACGCCGATCCCGCACCCAAGCGGGCGGAGGGTGAGGGGCCGTTCGACAAGCTGATCATCCGTGGCGCGACGCTGATCGACGGGCAGGGGGGGCCGCCGCGCGGGCCGGTGGACATCGTGATCGAGAAGAACCGGATCACGCAGGTGGCGGAAGTCGGGTATCCCGGGCTCCCGATCAACGAGGCGCGTCGCCCCAAGGGGCCGGCGCGCGAGATCGATGCCAAGGGGATGTACGTGATGCCGGGGCTCATCGACCTGCACGTGCACACGTGCGGCAAGCCGAAGGCGCCGGACGCCGAGTACTGCTACAAGCTCTGGCTGTCGCACGGGATCACGACGGTGCGCGGCGTACCGTTAGGCGGCTTCGAGTGGTCGGCGAGCGAGGCCAAGCGGTCGTCCACCAACGAGATCACTGCGCCGCGCCTGGTGAACTACCAGCGCCCGGGGTCGGGGAAGGGGTGGACCGGTGGGCAGATCACGACGCCCGAGAAGGCGCGCGAGTGGGTGCGCTGGGCCAAGACGCAGGGCATCGATGGACTCAAGGTGGGCGCGCACGAGCCGGAGATCATGGCGGCGCTGATGGACGAGGCGAAGAAGCTCGGCCTGGGCTCCACCGCGCACTTGCAGCAGACGGGCGTGCCGAACATGAACGCGATGCAGGCGGTGCGCCTCGGCCTCGGCGCCGTGACGCACTACTACGGCATCTTCGAGTCGATGTACGAGGGGACGTCGATCCAGCCGTATCCGGCCGACTACAACTACTCGGATGAGCAGTGGCGCTTTGGCCAGGTCGCGCGGCAGTGGAGCCTGGTAAAGCCGAAGAGCGCGAAGTGGTATGCGTTCCTCGACACGCTCAAGAAGTACGACGCGACGCTCGACCCGACGATGACGACCTACATGTCGGGGCGGAACCTCATGTACCGTCGCACGGCGGAGTGGCACGAGAAGTACACGCTGCCGTCGTTGTGGGACTTCTACACGCCCAACCGCGAGAACCACGGCGCGTACTTCTACGACTGGACCACCTGGGACGAAGTCGCCTGGCGCCGCTTCTACAACGTGTGGATGGAGTTCATCAACGACTACAAGAACATGGGCGGGCGCGTGACGCCGTCGACGGATGCGGGCTTCATCTACAACACGTACGGCTTCAGCTACATCGAAGAGTTGGAGAACTTCCAGGAGGCCGGCTTCCACCCGCTCGAGGTGATTCGCGGCGCGACGTTGCACGCGGCGCAGGAGCTGAACAAGGCCAACGGCAAGCCGATCGAGATGGGGCTGGTGCGCCCGGGGATGCTGGCCGACCTGGCGATCGTGGGCGAGAACCCGATCAACAACTTCAAGGTGCTGTACGGCACGGGGCACCTGCGCCTCAACGACAAGACGGGGCAGATGGAGCGCGTGGGCGGGGTGAAGTGGACGATCAAGGACGGGATCGTCTATGACGCCAAGAAGCTCCTCGACGACGTGGCCAAGATGGTCGAGAAGCAGAAGAAAGAGCGCGGCATCTCCAAGCTGCCGGCCGTCTCGATGCCCTAGCGGCGACGGACGGACTTCATCATCGACACAGCGAGGGGGTGGAGGCGCCGCACGGTGCTTCCACCCCCTCCCCGTTTGGGGAGGGCGTCGGCGTGCACTACACATCGGGTGTGACGTACGGCGGGCTGGACGGTGTGACACGACTGCTTGCGCGGGAAACTCGGAACGCGTATTCAGTTGGCCCGACTGGCAGGCGGGTCGGCTCCCCCCTTGAGCCCCCCCATCTTCAACCCCCAGGAGCACGCCATGAAAGGAGTCGTTCAAGTCGCTGTTCCCCTGTTGGTGTTGGCGGCATGCGTGGATGCCCCGAGCCCGGTGGCCCTCCCTAACGATGCCGCGCTTGCGGCGACCGAGGACGCGCCCTTGATGGCGGTGTCGGCCGCTGCCGGGACGCCGATTCCCGGGGAGTACATCGTGGTCATGAAGCCGAGTGCGGCGATGCGCACGACCTCGGCGGCGCAAGCCGTCGGGGTTGCAGCTGGCCGAGTCCGCCGGACGTATCGCGCGGCGCTCGACGGCTTCACGGCGTCGCTCTCCGAGGGCGAGGCGGCGGCGCTGGCACGCCACCCGAACGTGGCGCTGGTCGAGCGTGACCAGGTCATGACGATCTCGACGACGCAGAGCGGTGCCACCTGGGGGCTGGATCGCATCGACCAACGCAATCTCCCGCTGTCGACCACGTATTCGTACACCAGCACGGGGGCCGGCGTCCGCGCCTACATCATCGACACCGGCATCCACGCGTCGCACACCCAGTTCACGGGCCGGGTGGGAACGGGGACCGACAAGGTGGACAACGACAACAATCCGGCAGATTGCAACGGGCACGGCACGCACGTCGCCGGTACGGTCGGTGGTACGACGTACGGCGTGGCCAAGGGCGTGACGCTCATCGGCGTGCGCGTCCTCAACTGCTCGGGAAGCGGGACCACGTCCGGCGTGATCGCTGGCGTCGACTGGGTCACGGCCAACCACGTGAAGCCGGCGGTCGCCAACATGAGCCTTGGCGGTGGCGCATCGACGGCGCTCGACAACGCGGTCGCCAACTCCATCGCCGCTGGCGTGACCTACGCGATTGCAGCCGGCAACTCCAACGCGCGTGCGTGCAACGCCTCGCCGGCCCGCGTACCGAGCGCGATCACCGTGGGCGCGACGACGTCCACCGATGCCCGCGCGTCGTACTCGAACTGGGGGAGCTGCCTCGACCTCTTCGCTCCGGGGTCGAGCATCACGTCGGCCTGGTACACCAGCAACACCGCCACCAATACCATCAGCGGCACCTCGATGGCCACGCCGCACGTGGCAGGGGTCGCGGCGCTCTACCTGCAGGGCAACCCGTCGGCCACGCCTGCGACGGTGCGTAACGCCCTCGTGGCCAACGCGACATCGGGCAAGGTGACCAACCCGCGCAGCGGCTCGCCGAACCTGCTGCTGTTCTCCAACTACTAGCAGCCACCGCACGGGGGCGAAGCGCGGCGCAACGCGCCCCCGAGGCGCGATGCTGCTGTCGCGCGGGATGGATGGACGAACGGGCCCGGCAGGCGATTGCGCCTGCCGGGCCCGTTTGCGCCTGCCTTCGGGCTGGGGACCTGTGCCGCTCAGCCCCGGAGCTTGGCGGCGTCGCGCCGCAGTTCGGCCCGGAAGTCCGGGTGTGCGATCGAGATCAGGGCGTCGGCGCGCTCGCGCAGCGACAGGGCGTGCAGGTTGACGGCGCCGTACTCGGTCACGACCCAATGCACGTGGCCGCGCGTCGTGACGACACCGGCCCCGGCGTCCAGTTCGACGACGATACGTGAGATCTTGCCGCGTGCGGCCGTCGAGGGGAGTGCGATGATCGGCTTCCCGCCGCGCGAGCGGGCCGCACCGCGGACGAAGTCCATCTGTCCGCCGATCCCCGAATAGATGCGCGGTCCGATGGAGTCGGCGCAGACCTGACCGGTGATATCGACCTGGATGGCCGAGTTGATCGCCGTGACCTTGGGGTTACGCGAGATGAGCGCCGTGTCGTTGGTGCGGTCGCAGGGGTGGAACTCGACCAGCGGGTTGTCGTTCACGAAGTCGTAGAGCCGCTGGCTCCCGTTGACGAACGACGTCACGATGCGCCCCGGGTGCACCTGCTTGAAGCGGTTGGTCACCGCGCCGGCTTCGACGAGGTCGACGATGCGGTCCGAGAACATCTCGGTGTGGATGCCGAGGTCCTTCTTGTCGTGCAGTCGGGCGAGGACGGCGTCGGGGATCGCCCCGATCCCCATCTGCAGGGTGGCGCGGTGCTCGACGAGCCCCGCGACGATCTCGCCGATGCGTCCCTCGACCTCGCTCTCCTGGCCCGGCGCATGCCCAGGGAGGAAGCGATCGGAGCACATGAAGGCATCGATGCGCTCGAACGGGATGGCGGTGTTGCCGAGGGTGCGCGGCATCCGCTCGTTGATCTCGGCGATCACGAAGCGCGCCGAGTCGACGGCGGCCCGCGCGCAGTCCACCGAGGTGCCTAACGAGCAGTAGCCATGATTGTCCGGCGGCGACAGCTGCACGATGGCCACGTCGAGCGGCACGATGCCGTTGGTGAAGAGCGACGGGATATCGCTGAGGAAGACGGGGACGAAGTCGGCGCGCCCGTCGGCCACCGGTTCGCGGAGCGCGGGGCCGCAGAAGAGGGCCACCGACCGAATGCGCTCGGCGATCCCCGGCTTGGTCCAGGGGGCGTCGCCCTCGGTGTGCATGTGATAGAGGCGCACCTCCTCGAGATCGGCGCGCTGGGCGAGCGCGGCGAGCAGCGGGGTGGGGGTGGCGGCTGCGCCGTGGCAGAAGACGCGCATGCCGCTGGTGATGAGCGAAACGGCATCGGCCGCGGACACGCCGCGGGACTTCCAATCGACAGGAGGCATATGGATTGTCAGCAGGTGGCCGTAATGTAACATCCGAACGTTGCATTCCCGATCGGAGGGCGCATGGCGTCGAGTGCTTGGGGGCCGCTGGTGATCGCCACCGTCGTTGGGCTGGTGGTGGGAGGGATGATCGCCTGGTTGGCGGCGCGCGCGCGCGCGGTGGGCGAGCTGACCCGCCTCGCCGCGACGCTGGAGGCCGAGCGTGCGCGCCATGCAGCGGCGCTCGCCACAGAGCAGCGGCACGCGCAGGAGCGTGAGGCACTCGTGCGCCAGTCGGAGCTGCAACTCAAGGAGGCCTTCCGCGCGCTGTCGGCGGATGCGTTGCGCGAAAATGCGGAGTCTTTCCTGCAGGTCGCGCGCGGGACGCTCGACGAGGTGCGCACCGCCTCGTCGCTCGATCTCGAGGGGCGGCAGCGGGCCATCGGCGACATGCTCTCGCCGCTCCGCGAGGCGCTCGATCGTGTGGACGGCAACCTGCGACAGGTGGAGGTGGCGCGCGCCGGGGCGTACGAATCGCTGCTGACGCAGGTGGCCTCGCTGGCCGACGTGCATCGCGAGTTGAGCGGGCGGACGCGTACGCTCGTCGACGCCCTTAAGTCGCCGGTGGTCCGCGGGCGCTGGGGCGAGGTGCAACTGCGACGGGTGTGCGAGATGGCGCAGATGGTGGAGCACGTCGACTTCGTGGAGCAGGAGAGTGTGGGCGGGCCGGCGGGAGTGCTGCGCCCCGACGTGCAGGTGCGGCTGCCGGGCGCCAAGATCGTGATCGTCGATGCCAAGGCGCCGCTGCAGGCGTACCTGGACGCGCTCGAGGCGCCGGACGACGCGGCGCGCGAGGCACTCCTGCGGCAGCATGCCCGTCAGGTGCGCGACCACATCACGCGCCTCTCGGCCAAGGGGTACTGGGAGCAGTTTCCGCAGGCGCCCGAGTTCGTGGTGATGTTCCTGCCGGGCGAGACCTTCTTCAGCACGGCGCTGCAGTACGATCCCACACTCATCGAGTATGGCGTCGAGCGCCGCGTGATCCCGGCGAGTCCCACCACCCTCATCGCGCTGCTGCGCGCCGTGAGCTACGGCTGGCAGCAGGAGCAGGTCTCGCGGGGGGCGGAGACGGTGCGCGCGCTGGGGCGGGAGCTGTACGACCGGCTACGCAGCTTCTCCACGCATCTCGACGAGATGCGCCGTGGGCTGGAGAAGGCGGTGGATGCCTACAACCGGAGTGTCGGCTCGCTCGAGCAGAGCGTGCTGCCACAGGCGCGGCGCTTTCGCGAACTCGGTGTGGCGTCGGCGGTCGACCTTCCGACGCTCGAGGGGATCGATCGCGCCCTCGCGTCCCGCGCGACGGGGACGCGGGCCGGGAGCGGGATGGTGCGCGGGACCACGTGCCGGACATCGCGCGGGACCACGCGACGGTCGGGGAGCCGCGCGATGCGGCGGGCGACACGCCGGCGGCTCATCGCGAGCCCCCGGTATTCCCGTCGCCGCCCGGCGCCTAACGCACGCCGGCGCGTGGCGCCCGGCGGTGCCTAACGCCGAGTGGTGGCTGCGTCCTGCGTGGCGGCCGGGGGCGAGACCGCGGTCCCGGACCGCGAGAGGAGCGTGATTTCAGGGTACCGCGCCGTCAGCGCTGCCCGGTCGATCCCCGTGCCGCCGCGCAGCGCCGCGTCGAAATAGGGGACGATGACCGCGTTCATGAGGGCGTGCATGCGCGCCGGTGCGATCCCGCCGAGCATCCCGGTACGGGCGGCGAGCTTCGGGGCGATCCAGCTGAAGTCGGTGTAGTCCATGTGCTCGCTCCCCGTCACCGTCATGAGCGACACCGGGGCGGTGGCACGCTCATAGAAGAGGCGGTGCACGTTCGTGTTCTTCTGGCTCGAGGCGATGAAGAAGGGGCGGGGGAGAGGCTCACGCGCGGCGACTCCGTAGTGCAGGCCGTCGAGGTTCATCCCGGCCGCGCAGCGCGCGTCGATCGTGCAGAAGGCGGCCGCCGTCGCGCCGCCGAACGACATGCCGAGGAGCCCGACCTTGTCGGTGGCCAGGCGTCCCGCGAAGAGGGTATCGCCCCCCATGTGCGGGGCGCTCATCGCGGTGATCTGGTCGAGCACGAAGCGCGTGTCGTCGGTCCAGCGCACGATGGAGGTGTCGAGCGGGGCCGAGTTGGCGTACATCGTCCGCAGGGGACCGAGCATCGCCGAGGTGTCGGTCGCCTGTTGCAGCTGCGTGATCGCGGCCAGCGCCTGCGTGAGGGACGCTGAGTCGGCCGGATTGAACGGCGGGTTGGCGAGGGCGACCTTGCCGTCGGGCATGAGGATCGCCCCTGCCTCGTACGGATGGTCGATGCTGGCGACCACGAAGCCGTGCGACGCGAGTTCCTCCATCTGCACGGTGTTCTGCGACTCGGTCCCGACCCCGTAGCCGTGCGAGAAGAGGATCAGCGGGAAGCGTTGCGGCTGGCTGGGGAGCCAGGCGCGCCGGTACGAGTGCGTCGAGATGTTGGTGAGGTGGGAGAGGGCGAACGACGGGAGCTTAAGCCCGGTCGCGATCCCCTTGGCGACGTCGGACTCGATGTAGTCGTCGCTGGCGCCGGCGACCGAGTCGGCGGGGAACCAAACGCGTACGATGAGCTGGCGCTTGCCGCCTGGCGACGGGGCCAGCATCTCGAATCGCGAGCTGTCGGTCAGCACGATCCAGCGGGTCCCGACCTTGTGGGGGCCGGTCGGTTCGGGGAGCGAGAAGAGCGGGACGAACCAGGCGACGGCCGCGGAGGCTGCGGTGACCGCGAGGATGACGAGTGCCCCGAGCCAGCGGATCACCGGGCGGTCCTTCGCCGCCCCTTCGCCGTCACGCACCTCGAAGATGGCGGCGAGGGAAATGAGCCCGGCGAGCGCGTAGGCGGCGAACAGCTGCCAGCGTCCGTGGTCGATGAAGACGTGGACGAGCGCCAGGGTGACGGGGAGCGCGGGGCGGTATCGAAGGAAGGCGGGGCGCCGCGACGGAGCGACGAACAAGGCCGCGCCCGACACGACGAGCGAGGCGAGGAAGACGATCTCGAGAAAGCGCACGAGGGGCGAGGGGGCGTCGGGGACATCGCGCCGGCGACCAGGAAGGCGCGCCGAGCTGTGCCAAGGTGTCGTGCGCCAACGCCTGCTGGCAAGCGTGCGTTCTCCGGGACGAGTGGTGGGGGCCCCGCTTGCCCCCCGTTCCCCCTCGACGTCTCCCGCGCCGCGGGGCACTTTGGGGGCTGCTGCCCGGACCCTGTGCCTTCCTCGCCGCCGCTCCCGGCGGCGAGGAGCCGCGCCTAACGACGGAGATTCGATCGATGCTCTCGCGCCGCACCTTCCTCACCACTTCGTCGCTGGCGCTGGCCGGCACCGCGTGCGCGGCGGGCGGGCGTGACGCCGCCGCCGCCCAGGAAGACGACCATGCGGCGGGAGCGGGAGGCGATGCCGCGCTCCCGCCGGCGATCGCCGCCCTCACCTCGATGAAGGGGGAGGCCAAGCCGATCAGCGTGGAGGAGCGCCGCGCCCGGCTCGAAAAGGCGCGCCGCCTCATGACGGAGCAGAAGATCGACGCTCTCATGCTGACCGGCGGGACGTCGATGGTCTACTTCACCGGGATGAACTGGGGGAACAGCGAGCGCCTGACGGCGGTGATCATCCCCGTGAAGGGGACGCCGTTCGTGGTGACGCCCAAGTTCGAGGAGGAGCGCACGATCGAGCAGGTCAAGCTCGGCCCGTTAGGCAGCGGGACCAACGTCATGACCTGGGAAGAAGACGAGTCGCCGTCCGTGCTGGTGGCCGACGGGTTGCGCAGCCGCGGCATCGCCGCCGGGGCGCTGGGGGTCGAGGAGACGGTGAAGTTCGTCTTCAGCGACAACGTGGCGCAGGCCGCGCCGCAGCTGCGTGTGACGAGCGGGACGCCGATCTCGGCGGGCTGCCGCATGATCAAGGACGCGCACGAGCTCGACCTCATGAAGCTGGCGTCGCGCGTGACGCTCAAGGCGTACGAGGCGGCGTGGAAGTCGCTCAAGGAAGGGATGACGCAGGGCGACTTTGCCCGTCTCGTCTCGCAGGCGCACGAGAAGCTCGGCTTCTCCGGCGGCGCTGGCGTGCAGGTAGGCGAGTTCTCGGCGCTCCCGCACGGGTCCATCACGCCGCAGGTGGTGAAGGAGGGCTCGATCCTCCTCATCGACGGCGGCTGCAAGGTCGAGGGGTATTCGTCGGACATCTCGCGCACCTTTGTGCTGGGGAAGCCGACCGACAAGATGAAGAAGGTCTTCGAGATCGAGCACGCGGCGCAGACCGCGGCGCTCAAGGCGGCACGTCCCGGCGTCCCGTGCGGCGACATCGACGCGGCGGCGCGCAAGGTGATCGAGGACGGCGGCTATGGCCCGGGCTACAAGTACTTCACGCATCGCGTGGGGCACGGCCTGGGAATGGACGGGCACGAGTGGCCGTATCTCGTGAAGGGGAACACGCTCCCGCTCGCGCCGGGGATGACGTTTAGCGACGAGCCCGGGATCTACATCCCCGGCGAGTTCGGCGTGCGGCTCGAGGATGACTGGGTCGTGACCGAGACGGGGGGCGAGATGTTCACGCCGCAATCGCCGTCGCTCGAGGATCCGTTCGGGGGAGCGGCGAGCTGAGGATGAGGACGAAACGAAACGCGACCACGGGGAACGAAATGATGACAGACCGGTCGACCGGAACGGCGAACGTGTTGTTGGGGGGGGCCCCCCGCGTCTCCGACACGCGACGCCGCATCGCCACCACCACGCCGCGCCACCTCGCGGCGGCGGTCCTCACGCTCGCCGCGTTAGGCTGCGCCTCGGCGCAGACCCCGGCGCCGGCCACGGCAGATGACCTCGTGGCCAGGGCGCGCGGCATCCACGAGCGCGTCATCACCCTCGACACGCACGTCGACATCAACCCGGGCAACTTCCGGGTAGGGCAGCCGAACTACAAGGATCGCCTCAACACGCAGGTGAACGTCGCCAAGATGGAAGAGGGCGGGCTCGACGCCGCCTTCCTCATCGTCTATGTGGGACAAAATCCGTCGTTCACCTCGGAGGCGTACGCCCGCGCCTACAACCAGGCGATCGAGAAATTCGACGCCATCCACCGACTCGTCGACTCCATCGCGCCCGATCGCGTGGCGCTCGCCCGCACCGCCGACGACGTGCGGCGCATCTCGGCGCAGGGGAAGAAGGCGATCCTCATCGGGGTCGAGAACGGCTACCCCATCGGTGATGACATCACCCGCGTGAAGACGTTCTACGACCGGGGGGCGCGCTACCTGTCGATGGCGCACAACGGGCACTCGCAGCTCTCCGACTCCAACACGGGTGAGCGCGACGGCAAGTGGCAGTGGAACGGGGTCTCGCCGCTGGGCGAGCAGGTGATCGGCGAGCTGAACCGGTGGGGGATCATGGTCGACATCTCGCACCCGTCCAAGCAGTCGATGATGCGCACGTTGCAGCTGAGCAAGGCGCCGATCATCGCGTCGCACTCGGGCGTGCGGGCCATCTGCAACCACAGCCGCAACCTCGACGACGAGCAGCTCAAGGCGCTGGCGAAGAACGGCGGCGTCGCCCAGTTGGTGGCCTTCGACGCCTACGTGAAGGAGCGTGCCCCCGACTCCCCGGCGCGCACCCAGGCGATCGCGGCGCTGCGCGCCGAATTCGGCCTAACGGGGGGCGGCCTTGGCGCCGGCGCGATCCAGCAGCTGCCGGCCGACAAACGCAGCGATTTCCAGCGCCGACTGGCGGAGCTCAACCGGCAGTTCCCCCCGCCCCCGCGGGCCACCGTCGCCGACTTCGTGAACCACATCGACTACGCGGTGAAGCTCATCGGCATCGACCACGTCGGCATCAGCTCGGACTTTGACGGCGGCGGCGGCGTGGAGGGATGGAGCGACGCCACCGAGACCTTCAACGTCACGCTCGAACTCGTGCGGCGCGGTTACACCGAGGCGCAGATCGGGAAGCTCTGGAGCGGCAACCTGCTGCGCGTCCTGACCGACGTGCAGCGTGTTGCCCGGGAACTGCAGCAGACGAGTGCCGTCGGGGCGACGCGTTAGGCGGCGAAGTGGTGGCATGAGCCGTTGTGGCAGGCGGGCTGGGCGGACAGGATCTCCATAGCCTCAACGAACGAACCCCCGCGTCGTCACGACGCGGGGGTTTTCATTGGGAGACTCCAACCGGAAAAAGCCTGCAGAGGCTGGCGGCCGTCCTGGCTCGCCTGTCGCGCCAGGCGCGGTCGTCAGGGGAGCGGAGCGTCGTGCGGGGCCGCGGGGCGCGGCCGGGTCCCCGTGGCGGGATCGTCGTCGTGCAGCATGCGGAGCGCCGGTGTCTCCAGGTCGTCGAACTGCCCGCGCCGAGCGGCCCACGAGAAGGCCAGCACCGCCGCGAGGACGATGACGAGGGCGAGGGGGAGGACGAGATACAGGATGCTCACGCGGTCACGGTGCGGGGGGATGTGGGGCGGTTGGACGCCGTGCGCTCGAACGTGTGGCCGTACCACGATCCCAGGACGACGGTCAGGGAGCTGAGCGGCATCATGACCGCGGCAATCACCGGATTGATCAGGCCAACGATCGCCAGCGACGCCCCCACGACGTTGTACAGCAGCGAGAAGGTAATGTTGCGCCGGATGACACGCATCGTATTGCCGGCGCCCTGCATCAACTCGACCAGCGGGGCGAGCCCCGGCTTGGTGAGGAAGATGTCGGCGGTCGCCAGCGATGCCTCGGCCCCGCCGTGCACGCCGATCCCGACGGTGGCGGCCGCGATGGCCGCGGCATCGTTCACCCCGTCGCCCACCATCACCACGCGATGGTCGACCTTGAGCGACTCGACCACGCGCAGCTTCTCCTCCGGCGTCGCTTCGCCCTGGCACTCGTCAGGCGCGAGGCCGAGCGATCGGCCCACGGCGCGCACCACCGGTGTCGCGTCGCCCGAGAGGATGCGCACCGACCACCCCGCTTGGCGCAGCGCAGAGATACTCGCCTTGGCGTCGGGGCGGACGGGGTCGCCGAGGTAGGCGTGCGCGACCACCGCGCCATCGACGGCTATCCAGACGGGAGTGAGCGAGTCGTCGACGGTCGACCGGCCGGACGGCATCGGCGTGGCGTGTCGTGAGACGAAGGCGGGCGACCCGACGAAGACGTCGTGCCCGCTCACGCGCCCCGTGATGCCCCCCCCGGTCACGTGCGACGACGACTCCACGAGCGGAACCTCGGCCAGGTCGGAGAAGGCGCGGCGAAAGCCATCGGCGAGCGGATGTGTCGACTCCTGCTCGAGGGCGAGGACGAGCGGCTTGACCCACTCGGGCCCTTCCCAGTGCACGAGCGAGACGCGCGCCTCGGTGATCGTCCCGGTCTTGTCGAGCAGGATGATCCCTGGGCGGGAGAGCGCCTCGATTGCGTCGCCCCCCTTGATGAAGAGTCCGCGGCGCGCGGCGCGTCCCGTGGCGACCGTGACGGCCAGCGGCGTGGCCATCGCCAGCGCGCAGGGACAGGTCACGACGAGGAGGGCGATGGCGTTGTCGAGCGCGGCCGACGGATCGGTCGGGGCGCCGACGGCCCACGTCACGACGGCGAGGACGAGGACGATCGCGACAAACCAACCCGCCATGCGGTTGGCGAGCACGACGACCGGCGCGCGGCGCCGTGTGCTCTCCTCGACCTGGCGCAGCAGCTTGGCCACCCGGCTCTCCTCGCCTGCGCGCTCGATGCGCACGCGCAACGGTCCGGCGACGTTGAGCGTCCCGGCGTAGACCGTGCTCCCGGCCTCCACCGAGACCGGGCGCGACTCGCCGGTGAGGAGCGACAGGTTCACCGACGAGCGTCCCTCGGCGACGGTGCCGTCAGCCGCAATGGTGTCGCCGGCGCGCACGTCGAGCAGCATCCCGGGGAGGAGGGCGGCGGCGGGGAGTTCGCGCACCGCGCCGCCCTCGTCGACCACGCGAGCGCCTTGCGGGGTGAGGGAGTACAGCAACTCCGACGCATCGGTCGCGGCGCGCTGGCCGCGCTGCTGCAGGTACCGCCCGACGAGGAGGAGGAAGATGAGGACGGTGACGCCGTCGAAGTAGACGGGCCCCGTGTCGGTGACGGTGTTGATCGTCCCGCGAATCACGCCGGCGCCCAACGCGATGGCGATGGGCAGGTCCAGGTGCAACGCGCGCGTGCGCAGCGCGGCCCACGCCCCGGCAAAGAAGACGCGTCCGGGGAAGAGCACCGCCGGAATCGTCAACCCCAGCGAGATGTAGCGGAAGAAGCGCTCGTACTGCGACTCGATCCCGTTGGCCAGCCACCCCGAGTACATCGCCAGCGCGGCCAGCATCACGTTGATGGCGATGGCTCCGGCGACGCCGATGCGCATGATGGCCGAGCGGTCTTCCTTGCGCCGCACCTCGTCGCGTCGCACCCCGAGGTAGGGATGCGGCGCGTAGCCCAGCGACTCCAGCGAACGGGCGACCTGCGACAGGCGCACCGCGGCGGCGTCCCATTCGATCGCTGCCAGCGAGCGCCCGACGTTCAACTCGGCGCGCACCACGCCCGGCAGGAGCAACGGGACGCGTTCCACGAGCCAGACGCACGACGCGCAGTGCACTCCCTCGAGGAAGAGCTCGACGCGCGACAGCCCGTCCGGCGTCGTCGTGACATACAACGACTGGAACGCCTCGTGGTCGAACTCCTCGTACGTGCGCCCCGTTGCGCGCACCGGCGACGTGCGGCGCTCGGCGAAACCGTAGTACTGGTCGAGCCCGTGCTCGCTCAGGATCGAGAAGGCGGTACGGCACCCCGCACAGCAGAATTGCGCCGTCGCCCCATCCTCGAGGAAGCCGTCGGGGACGGGGAGGCCACAGTGCGTGCACGCGGTCTCGCGACGCGCCTCGCTGCGGCCGAGCGCGAAGCCGGCGGCGTTCGCGCCCGGGGTCGTGCTCGAGTTGCTGCTAGTGGCCATGCGCTGCGGACGGGGAGCCGCTGGTCACGTGCAGCTGGCGGGCGCGCGCCGACAGCGCCTCGGGATCGAGGCGCATGCGTCCGGTGATCGACAGCACCCCCATCACGACGACTGCGGCCGCGGTGACCATCGGGAGCCGGCTGCGGAAGGCGCCCGTGAGGCGCTGCGCGCCGTAACCCACGCTCAACATCATGGGGAGCGTCCCCACCCAGAAGATCGCCATCGTCCCGAGGGCGGTGTCGATGCGACCCGTCCCCGCGGCCGTGAAGACGAAGGCGTAGAGCCAGCCGCAGGGAAGGAGCGTGGTGAGCAGTCCCGTGGCCGCGGCGCGCACCTCGGGCCGCTGGCCGCGCACGCGCGCGAGCAGCCCGCCTAACGGGTTGCGTCCGACCGGGAGCCCCTCGAGTCGCGGAAGGCGGATCCCCCGCGACGCGAGGATCGTCGACAGCCCCCAACCGATCATCAGCGTCCCCGAGACCACGGCGGCGCCGCGCGACAGCCCGACCAACCCGCCGACCCGGTCGAGCCCTTGCCCGAGGACACCGGCCAGCAGCCCGAGCACCAGGTACGAGACGAGGCGCCCGACGTTGTACGCGACGTGCGATCCCGTCCCGCCCGCGCGCCCGTCGGCCCCCGTTGCATAGAAGCAGACGAAACCACCGCACATCCCCGCGCAGTGCATGCTCCCGAGCAGGGAGGCGGTGAGGACGCCGAGGGCGAGCACCGCAGACATCGGACTACTTCGCGGACGGGGGGGCCGCGTCGACTCGCGACCGGACGGCAAACCGATCGGTCCCGCGCGTGACCAGGAAGCGCAATTCCCACTCGCCTGGGCGCACGGCATCGAGCGACGTGCGATAGCGCCCGTCGCCTGCATCGGCGAGCGTGGCGGTGAGTTGGCGCGACGCGCGGGCGTTGTGCATCGCCAGCACCTGCACCGAGGCACCGCTGATCGTCGTGCCTGACGAGTCGGTGACGACGGCTTCCAGCGTCCCCACGCGCCCGGGTTCACCAAGCGCCAGCGCCGGGGTCACGTGCCACCCCAGTCGCGCGCTCTCGGCACGCAGCGCCATCTCGTCGTCGAAGTGCACGGCCTTCTGGTAGTAGTCGGGCTCCACGGCGAATGCCTCGTCGTGGCTCGCGACCAGCGCGACCCAGATGTTGCTCCCGGCAGAGAGAATCAGCACGAGCGCGATCCCGATCGGCCACTGCAGTCCGCGCTTCATCGCTTCTCCTTCGAGTCGAGGGAGGTGGAGTCCCCGTCCTTCCTGTCGTCCTTGTCGTCGTCCCTGGTGTCGGCGCTGCCTGACGAGTCGTGCGAGCCGCCGACCTTTTCACCCTCGCCACGCGGGCCGAGGAGTCGGTACTGGAATTCCCCCGTGTAGTCGGCGCCATCGGTGACCTTGATCGTCACCATCCGATCGCCCGTGGCGAAGACCGCACGCGGGAGGAGGACGAAGAGCGACAAGGTCTCGGTCTTCCCCTGCGCCACCGGGAACGGGTTGACCGGGATCACCACCTGGCCTTCCTCGGCGCCAACGATCGACAGCTGATACGAACGGTCGCTCTCGCTTCGGTTGGCGATGCGCAGGCGTACCTGGTTGGAGACGCGACCGTCGCTCTCCTCGGTGAACGGGACGCCGAGCGAGCGGAGCAGGGTGATGTCCGCCTTGGGCTTCGTGTCGATCTGGTAGACCAGCGTCCCCATCACGAGGGCGAGGGCCACCGGATAGATGATCGTGCGCGGACGCAGCAGGTGGCTCGTCCCGCCCGCGAGGATGTCGCGCGACGTGTAGCGAATGAGCCCCGTGGGCTTGCCGATCGACGTCATGATGGCGTCGCAGGCGTCGGAGCACTGCGTGCAGTGGATGCATTCCATCTGCAGCCCGTCGCGGATGTCGATCCCGGTGGGGCAGGTGACCACGCAGGCGCCGCAGTCGATGCAGTCGCCGAGATTGGCTGCGCGGTTCTTGGTCCCCTTCATGCGCGGTTCGCCGCGCCCATAGTCGTAGGCGACCACGAGCGACGACTTGTCGAGCAGGACCGACTGCCAGCGCCCGTACGGACAGGCGATGGTGCAGGTCTGCTCGCGGAAGTACGCGAAGTCGAGGAAGACGAGCACCGTCGTCACCGCCATGATGGCGAACGACGACGGGTGTTCGACGGGTGATCGGGTCACCCACACCTTGAGTTGATCCACGCCCACGAAGTAGGCGAGGAAGGTATGGGCGAGCACGAGGGCGATGACGAAGTAGACCGCGTACTTGAGGAGGCGGCGGGGGTTGAAGTGCGACCCGCTCCTGTCGATCGCCATCGAACCCGAGCGCCCGCCTTCGATCAGGCGCTCGAGCGGTCTGAAGACAAACTCCATCCACACGGTCTGCGGGCACCCCCAGCCGCACCACACCCGCCCGAACAGGGCGGTGAAGGTGAAGACCAGGAGCACGAGCGTGCCCAGCAGGAGCATGAACAACAGCGTGTCCGTCGCCAGGAACGTGTAGCCGAAAAAGGTGAATTCCCGGCGGACGGCGTTCAGCCAGATGCTCGGCTTGCCATTGATGTCGATGTGCGGAATGGCGAGGTACACCACCATCAGCACGTAGGCGACGATCCGGCGGCGCGACCACCAGGCGCCGTCGGAGGGTTTGGGACGGATCCAGCGACGCGATCCGTCCTCGTTCATCGTCGGGAGCACCCGACCTTGCGCTCGTGGGGCGATGGAGGAGCTCACTGCGATCCTGCTTCCTACTGGGCTTTAGGTGTGGCGGTGTCCGTGGCGGCGGAGTCTGCGGGCGCCGCCTGGACGGCCGGCGCCCCTTCGGGCGCCTTCGGGTTGGGCGGGTTGGTCCCCTTGAGCGAGGCGACGTACACGGTCACCGCGTTCACCTGGTCCGGCTTCAGGAGTTTGCCCCAGTTCGGCATCCCCTTGGCCAACACCCCTTCCACGATGGTCTTGTGGATCTCCGACAGCGTGCCGCCGTGGATCCAGGCGTCGTCGGTCAGGTTGGGGCCGATCATGCCGCCGCCGTCGGGGCGGTGGCACGACGCACAGTTGGTCGTGTAGACCGTCTTGCCCGTGGCAATCGTCGACGGGTCCGTCGCGAGCGCCGCCAGCTGCTGCGGCGTCGCGCCACCGTCGGGTTCCGGATGCGCCGCCTTCCACGCCGCCACGTCGGCCTCGTAGTTGGCGATGCGTCCCTTGCCGATCCCCACGCCGGGGACGTTGAAGTAGTACAGCACCGAGAACACGATCGTCGCGTAGAACAGGTATACCCACCAGCGCGGGAGCGGATTGTCGTACTCCTGGATCCCGTCGTAGTTGTGCTCGATCAGGTTCTTGTCGTTTTGTGGGGCGGCCATGGTCACTCTCCGCGCTTACGCGGCGTTTGGGGAGTCTCGTCGTCGAGCGGCATGCGGGCAGCCTTCTGGTAGGTCTCATTGAAGCGCGGCGAGAAGATCCGCCACAGCACGAGACCGAAGGCCACGAGGAAGAGGATGAGCGAGATCTGGGCGTAGCCGTCCAGGTTGGCCCCGCTCATCAATTCGGTGAGACTCATGGATGCCCTCCTGCGGGCGCGACCGCCGGTGCGGTTCCCGTGGCGGGGGCCGGAGCCGACGTCCGGTTGGCCGCCACTCCCGGCGCCGTCTGGATGTCACGCCCTAACCGCTGCATGTAGGCGATGAGCGCGGTGACTTCCTTCGTCTCGAAGCCGTTGCCACCACCGGTCACCGCGAGATCGGCCGCGATCGTCTTGGCCTGCGCGCGCGCCATGTCGGGCGCCGTGTTCACCGCGTCCCCGTACGGCACGCCCAGCATCGCCATCGCGTCGACGCGCTGCTGGATCCCGTCGAAGTCGAGGTCGTTGGTGATCATGTGGGTGTACGCCGGCATGATCGACTTGGCGTTCACTTCGCGCGGGTTCTGGAAGTGGCGTAGGTGCCAGAGGTTGCTCTTCATCCCGCCCTCCCGCGCCAGATCGGGCCCGATGCGGCGCGAGCCCCAGAGGAAGGGATGCTCGTACACCGACTCACCCGGCTTGGAGTACTCGCCGTAGCGCTCTGTCTCGAAGCGCAGCGGGCGAATCTGCTGCGAGTGACAGTTGAAGCACCCTTCGCGGATGTAGAGGTCGCGCCCCGCCAGTTCCAGCGGCGTGTACGGCTTGACGGACGCGATGGTCGGGACGTTCGACTTGATGAGGAACGTCGGGATGATCTCGAAGAGCGAGGCCACTGCCACCGCCACCGTGGTGAGCACGGTGAAGAGAATCGGGGCGCGCTCCCACGACCGGTGGAAGGTCAGGTTCATGAAGCGGCCGAACGCCGTGGCCGGCACGTCAACGCCGGGGCGTAACGGCTCCGGGACGTACTGCTTGGCCAGCGCCGGGGCCTGGACGACCGGAACGGTGTAGGCCGCCGGGCGCTTGCCCCACGTCTTCACGATGTTGTAGGCAAAGATGATCACGCCCACCAGGTACAACGTGCCGCCAACCACGCGCACCCAGTACATGGGGATCAGGCGGGCCACGGTCTCGACGAAATCGGGATACTGCAGGCGCCCCGTCTCGTCGAACGCGCGCCACATCAGTCCCTGCGTGACGCCGGCCGAGTAGATGGAGACGATGTACAGCACGATGCCGATCGTGGCGATCCAGAAGTGCGTGTTCATCAGCTTCTTGCTGTACAACTCCGTCTGGAAGAGCCGCGGCGCGAGCCAGTAGATCATGCCGAACGTGAAGAAGCCGTTCCAGGTGAGCGCCCCGGAGTGCACGTGGGCGATGGTCCAGTCGGTGTAGTGCGAGAGCGAGTTCACCGCCTTGATCGACAGCATCGGCCCTTCGAAGGTCGACATGCCGTAGCCGGTGAGGGCGATGACCATGAACTTGAGAATCGGGTCGTCGGCCACCTTGTGCCACCCGCCGCGCAGCGTCAGGAGGCCGTTGATCATGCCCCCCCAGCTCGGCGCCCACAGCATGACCGAGAAGATCATGCCTAACGTCGACGCCCACTCGGGGAGCGACGTGTAGTGCAGGTGGTGCGGCCCGGCCCAGATGTACATGAAGACCAGCGTCCAGAAGTGCAGGATCGACAGCTTGTAGCTGAAGACCGGCCCCTCCGCCGCCTTGGGCATGAAGTAGTACATCATCCCCAGGAACGGCGTCGTGAGGAAGAAGGCCACCGCGTTGTGGCCGTACCACCACTGCATGAAGGCGTCCTGCACCCCGGCGTAGATGCTGTAGCTCTTCAGAAACCCGGCCGGCACGGACAGGTTGTTGAAAATGTGCAGCACGGCCACCGTGATGATCGAGGCCAGATAGAACCAGAGCGCCACGTAGAGGTGGCGCTCACGGCGCTTGATCAGCGTCCCCACATAGTTGATCGCGAAGATGACCCACACCACCGCGATCATGAGGTCGATCGGCCACTCCAGCTCGGCGTACTCCTTGGCCTGCGTGAAGCCCAGCGGGAGGGTGAGGGCGGCGGCAACGATGATCAGCTGCCAACCCCAGAAATGCGCGTTGCTCAACGCGTCGGAAAACATGCGCGCCTTGGTCAGGCGCTGCGTCGAGTAATAGACCCCCGTGAAGATCGCATTGCCCGCGAAGGCGAAGATCACCGCGTTGGTGTGCAGCGGGCGCAGACGACCAAAGGTGAGAAACGGGGCGAGGTTCCACTCGGGGTACGCCATCTGGATGGCGATCAACACCCCAACCAGCATGCCGACGAATCCCCACAGGATCGTCACGAACAGGAACTTGCGTACGATGACGTCATCGTAGCTGAACGACTCGAGCCTTGCGGCGCCTGCCGCTCCGGCTGGGGCGCTCCGGGATTCGCTCATGCAAACCTCGACGAGGGCGATGGTACGGGGATTTGTATAACCAAATCCGCATATGGTAACGTTCTGCGGACTCGTTGATGTGCGCAGAATCTCGGCAGAGTCGGGTAGTCGTGTCGTCGGGGGGGGACCGTCGCAGGGTCAGGGATACCCTGACGATTCGCGCCCGTGACATAAATCCAGCATTTTGTGCACGCGTCGCGCGCATCCCACGCTGTGACTAGGACTTCGGGGTCCTAGCAGGTCCTTGGGACTCGCGGCCACCTCTCGGCTAATTCCAGTATCTCGTTGCCGCGCGTGAACATCACTTCGTCCGACAATGTCCCTACGCGCTCCCTCCCCGGATGGGAGGGAGCCAACGCCTTTGAACGGGGCACGCTGACGGCAGCGCGCGCCGCAGCACCACGCTCGTTAGGGTGTCACCGACACCGGGAGCAGGACAAATCGTGCATAACGCGACGCATCCAGGAACTGCCGCGCCGCCGCCTGCAACTGCGCGGCGCTCAACCCGCGGATGAGCTGCTCGTACGCCAGGAGTCCGCGCGGGTCCTCGCCGTTCTCCAACCGCGCCGACAGGTTCGACAGCCAGTAGGAGTTCTCCTGCCGGTTCACCTCCAGCGTGCGCAGTTGCTGCTCGCGAACCTTCTGCACGTCTCCCTCCGCAATCGCCCCCGCCTTCACCGAGTCGATCACCGCCACGATCGTGCGAAAGAGCGAGTCGGAGCGCGTGGGCGACGACCCAAACTGGATCGTGACGGAATACTCGGGGCGGGGGAGCTTTGACGCCTGCCCGCCCACACTCACCGAGTATGTCCCGCCAAGCGCCTCTCGCAGGTTCTCCAGCAGGCGCATCTCCAGGTACTCGCTCAGCGCGCGCAAGGCATAGCGCGCCTCGGGGGAGAAGGTCGTCTCGCCGTGGTACAGCACCAGCGTCGACGCCTTGGGCTCGACTCCCTTGCGAACGGTGCGCTCGACCACCCCGTCCGGGGGGCGGATCCCGACGTCGCGCCCCGCTTCGCGACGCCCCGTGGCCGGCAGCGTTGCCAGCCACTGCTCCACGAGGGGACGCATCCGATCGAGGGTGAAGCTGCCGACGAAGACGAAGGTGAAGTCGGAGGCATCGGCGAAGCGGTCGCGATAGATGTCGAACGCCTTGGCGAACGAGACACGATCGAAGAGCGCCTGGCTCACGGGCTGCGCGCGCGGGTGATGCTGCGCCAGGGTGAGCATGACCGTATCCGAGAAGACGGCGTCGGGTGAGTTGGCCCGATTGGCGAAGAAGGGCGCGACCTGCGCCTTGAAGGCGAGGAAGGCGCTGGAGTCGCGGCGCGGCGCGGTGAAGCGCAGGTGGGCAAGCTGGAAGATCGTCTCCAGGTCTTTTGTCGATCCACCGCCCGAGAGCCCTTCACTCATGCCATCGATGAAGACGTTCGCGCGTGCCTGCTTCCCCGTGAGCTTCTTCCCCAGGTCGATGGCCGAGACGTCGCCCAGTCCCCCGCGTTCGGCGATCGTCGTGGCCAGCATCGCCGACGGATAGTCGTCGTCGCTGACGAGACTCGAGCCGCCCGGACTATAGGCGCGCATCAGGACCTCGTCGGCCTTGAAGGTCGTGGGCTTGAGCACGACGCGCGCCCCGTTGGAGAGCGTCCAGATCGTGGCCCCGAGGTCGGTCACGGTGCTCTCCGCCACGATGCGCCCAGGGCGCGGGATGGTCCCGACGAGCGGGGCGTCCGAGACGGTCTCGGTGTACGCGCTGACGGTCGTCGCGTCGGCTTTGCGAAAGGCCGCGAGGATGGCGCCCTCGGTGGGAACGGTGGCGCTGTCCTTCGCGGGGGCGGCGACGGTCACGACACGATTGCGCTTGCCGATCCACGTGCGGGCGAGGGCGTTGACCTCGTCGAGCGTGACGGTGGGGAGGAGGCGCTGCACCTCGCGGTACTCCCACGCGATGCCCGGCGCCGGCGTTCCAGTGAGGAACTGCTCGACGTACTCCTCCACATAGTTGGCCGACTCGGACTTGTCGCGCTCGGCGTAGGCACTCTCGTAGGCGCGGAGGATCGCCGTGCGAGCGCGTTGCAGCTCGGAGGCGAGGAAGCCGTGCTGGTCGACGCGCCGCGCTTCGATGAGCACCGCTTCGAGCGCCGGGATGATCCCGCCGTCCTTGGCCGCGGCCGAGAGCTGGTAGACATCCGTCGAGCGCACGAAGCTCCCGTAGTCCGAGCCGGCAAACGAGAAGGGGGCGTCGGCGCGCCGAGAGATCTCGGTCAGGCGCTGGTTGAGCATGTCATTGTACAGCTGACCCACCAGGGCACGCCGATAGTCGGCGACGGTCCGTTGCCGCGCTGGCGGATGCTTGAACAGCACGGTGACACTGCTGAACTGCTGCTCGGGATCGGTGGCGATGCTCACCAGGGTGGAGTCGTTGTCGGGGACGCCGATCATCGCACGCGGGCGCGCGCGCGGGGGGCGCACCAAGGACGAGAAGCGCCGGCGCAGCAGCGATTCGAGGCGATTGGGGTCGACGTCACCCACCGCGACCACCGCCATGTTGTCCGGACGGTACCACTCGCGATAGAAGCGCTTGAGCGGCCCGGGGTTCGCGCCCTGAATGATCTCCGGCAGTCCGATCGGGAGTCGCTCGGCATAGCGGGAGCCGCGGAAGATCACCGGGAACTGCTTGTCGCGAATGCGCGTGTCGGCGCCGAGGCCGCCACGCCACTCCTCGAGCACGACGCCGCGCTCGTTGACGACGTCGGTGGAGTCGAAGAGGGCGCCGTGGGCCCAGTCCTCGAGGATGCCGAACGACTTCTCGAGCAGCCCCGGCTTGTCGGTGGGGACGGGAAGGATGTAGACGGTCTCGTCGAATCCGGTGTAGGCATTGAGGTCGGCGCCGAACTTGACGCCGATCGATTCGAGATACGAGACGATGTCGTTCTTCTTGAAGCGCCGCGTCCCGTTGAAGAGCATGTGCTCGGTGAAGTGCGCCAGCCCGCGTTGGTCGTCGTCCTCGAGCACCGAGCCGGCGTTGATGACGAGGCGCAGCTCGACCCGTTGCTCGGGCTTGGCGTTGCGTCGAATGAAGTACCGCAGCCCGTTCGGCAGCCGCCCCACGCGCACGGCGGGGTCGGTCGGGATGCGTTGGGCGTTCAGTGTGCCGGCGGTCGCGGGGCGCGTGCGCGTTGCGGCGGCTTCCTGCGCACCGAGCGGGGCCGCCAGGGACGCGGCGAGCGGGACGGCGGCGAGGAATCGGGCGAGGCGCGGGAACGATGCGGCGCGAACTCGAGGCTTCGATGACATGCTCACTCCACAGGGAAGGGCCGAGCGACGAGAGGCGACGTCTGCGTGTGGCGGCCGAAGACGGCACCGACCCGCCGGAACGACGCCGGTTCGTCTGCATTGCTCCCATAAACCTAGGGAGGGCGGGGCGCGCGGGCAGGGCGTGTGTGATGTGACGAACGGGGTGCGCGTGGGGGGGGGACGAGGGAGGGCGCGGCGTTCGGGGCGCGTCGTGGTGGTCCCAGCCCAACGTGCCGTCCGTCGGTCGCGCGCCCTGGCCGCGACGGCGTGCCGCCTTCGCACGCGTCCCCCACCGCTGGGCCCCCGTCATCGGCTGGGCGAGGCGTCGTGTTCGGCGGTCGCCCCGAGCGCGCGGACGGTGGGATGCAGCGCGCGGGCGATTGCAGCTGTCGACCCTGCGTTGGCGCATCCTAATCGGCGCGTCGCCTAAAGCTTTTGGTCGCCGGTCCGAAAATTATCTGTGGGACCCTTCGTGTTCTCCCTACCGGGTCCCGTCGACTCCCCTACGCCACGCGCCAATGGATGATCTGCTGCGCGATTTCCTCACCGAGAGCGCCGAGAACCTGCAGAAGCTCGATCAGGACCTGATCGAACTCGAGCAGCGCCCGCACGACCTCGCGTTGGTGCACAGCATCTTCCGCACGATCCACACGATCAAGGGGACGTGCGGCTTCATTGGACTGCCACGACTCGAGGTCCTCGCGCACGTCACCGAGAGCGTGCTCGGCGCGGTTCGGGAGGGGCGCCTGATGGTCGTGCCGTCGATGATCAGCGACATCCTGCAGTCGGTCGACACGATCAAGGCGATTCAGGGTGAGCTCGAACGCAGCGAGACCGAACCCGCCGGCGACGACACGGCGCTCCTCGGTTCGTTGCAGGCGTGGATGGACTGTGCCACGACGCCGGTCTCGAACCTGCCGATGGCGCCGACCCCGGACGCCGTTCGCGCGATCATGGCATCGAACACGCCGGGGGCGCCGGTCGCCTCGCCCCCCGCCACGGCCACGTCGCCGGCCGCGTTCACCCCCGATGACGACGAGGCCGAACTCGTCGGCGGTACGCGCGGTACGTTCGAGGACTTCGGAACCGGCGAGGTCCTGGCAATCCACGTGGACGCGACGAAGACCGTGCGTTCCACCGGCGGTGCGAGCGCTGTTCCCGGTACGTCGATCCCCGCCGCCGCGACGGTTGGCGCGCCGGACGTGACGCCCACCCCGCCCCCGGTGCAGGCGGCAACCGCCGGGTCGACCGCGGCCCCGCCGCCTAACGCCACGGAAGGTTCTCGCGCGGACGGCGCCTCGAGCGAGGCGCGCGGGTCGATCGCCGACAGCTCGCTGCGGGTCAACGTGACGCTGCTCGACAAGCTGATGAACCTCGTGGGCGAGCTGGTGCTCGCGCGCAACCAGCTCATCCAGCTCTCGGCGGCCGACGACGATTCCGTCTATGCCGCGCCGGTGCAGCACCTCAACCGCGTCACGACCGACCTGCAAGAGGCGGTGATGCGGACCCGCATGCAGGCGATCGGTGGGGCCTGGAGCAAGCTTCCGCGCCTCGTGCGCGACCTGGCCAAGGCCAGCGGCAAGCAGCTCGCCCTCGAGATGCACGGTGCCGAGACCGAACTCGATCGCCAGATCCTGCAGGCGATCCAGGATCCGCTCACCCACATGGTGCGCAACTCGGCCGACCATGGGGTCGAACTCCCCGACGTGCGCCGCAGCGCGGGCAAGCCGGAGCAGGGGACGATCCGCCTCAACGCGTACCATGAAGGGGGACACGTCATCCTCGAGATCGCCGACGACGGCGCCGGGATCAGCGTGGAGAAGGTGCGGCGCAAGGCGGTGGAGCGCGGGCTCGTCCCCGCCGATGTCGCCGCGACGCTGAGCGAGGCGCAGGTCTTCCGCTTCATCTTCGAGCCCGGCTTCTCGACCGCCGAGAAGATCACGAACGTGTCGGGGCGCGGCGTGGGCATGGACGTCGTGCGCAGCAACATCGAGAAGATCGGCGGCACGGTCGAACTGTCGTCGCGCGAAGGGCGCGGGACGACCGTGCGCGTGAAGATCCCGCTGACCTTGGCGATCATCTCCGCGCTCCTCGTCGGTTCCGCGTCCGAGGTCTTCGCGATCCCGCAGATCGGCGTGGTCGAGCTGGTGCGCGTCAACGACGAGGTGCGCCATCGCATCGAGGAGGTGCAGGGGGCGCGCTTCTTCCGCCTGCGCGACACGCTCCTCCCGCTCGTGTCGCTCGCCGAGCGCCTGGTCCTGTCGACCACGTTACTGCCTGACGAGTACAACATCATCGTCTGCCAGGTCGGGGAGCTGCGCGTCGGCTTGGTCGTCGACGAAGTCTTCGACACGCAGGAGATCGTGGTCAAGCCGGTCGGGCGACTCGTGAAGCACCTCCCGGTGTATGCGGGGTGCACGATCCTGGGCGATGGCCGGGTGATCATGATCCTCGACACCACCGGGATTGCCAACGAGGCGTTGGCGGTCACGCACGCGGAGCAGGCCGCCGGCGCGGCGACCGAGTTGGACGCCTCGGAGGACGGTGCAACGGAGAGCGTCCTGGTCTACGACGCGGGCAGTACGGCGTTGCAGGCGGTGCCGCTCTCCCTCGTCGCACGCCTGGAGGAGATCCCGGCCGACCAGATCGAGGAGGCCGACGGGCGGGCGCTGGTGCAGTATCGCGGGGCACTGCTGCCGCTGCTGCCGGCGAGCGCCGCGATGGACCTGCGCGCCCGCAACCCGCGTCCGGTGATCGTCTTCACCGACAACGGGCGGTCGATGGGTGTGGCCGTGGACGAGATTCGCGACATCGTGGATGCGCGCCTCACGCTCGACCAGGCGACGCATCGTCCCGGCGTCCTCGGCGTCTGCGTGATTGGCGGGCGGGCCACCGAGATCATCGACACCAACCACTTCCTGCGCCAGGCGTTCGGTGATTGGTTCGCGCCGGCGGCACAGCTGCAACGTGGCGACACGCACGTCCTGCTGGTGGACGACTCGCGCTTCTTCCTCAGCCTCATCGCCCCGGTGCTGCGAGGTGCCGGCTACAAGGTGAGCACCGCGTCCGACGGGCGGGATGCGCTCACGTACCTGGAGCGTGGCGACCGGTACGACATCATCATCAGTGACATCGACATGCCTGCCGTCGACGGCTTCGCCCTCGCGCGCGAGATTCGCGCGAATCCGGCCTGGAGCGACGTTCCGCTGCTCGCCCTCACGGGGCGCAGCACCCCCGCCGACCGTGAGCGCGCCCGCGCCTGCGGCTTCGACGAGTTCCTCGTGAAGTTCGACCGGGAGGCGGTGCTGTCGGCACTGCAGCGCCTCGCCGCCGCCGCGGGGGTCCCCGCATGAGCGCGGCCATCGGCGGAACGACGTCCGGGCACGGCTCGGTCGAGTACGTGACCTTTCGCCTGGCCGACCAGTGGTTAGGCATCCCGGTGCTGCTCGTGCAGGAGGTGCTGCTGGCCCAGCGCATTGCGCTGGTGCCGCGCACCCCCGCCGAAGTGGCCGGCTTCCTCAACTTGCGCGGCCAGATCGTCACGGCGGTCGAGCTGCGCACCCGTCTTGGCCTCCCCCGCGCGTGCTGCCGGGGAGGCGCCGATGAACGTCGTCGTGCGGCACGAGGGGGAGCTGTTCTCCCTGCTCGTGGACGAAGTCGGCGACGTGCTCTCCGTCGACGGTGCGGCCGTCGAACCGCCTCCTCCCACTCTCGATCCGACCTGGCGCCAGGCCTGCGCCGGCATCGTTCGCCGCGAGCGCGGCCTTCTCGTCGTCGTCCACGTCCACGCCTTGCTGCGACTCGACCTCGCGGCAGCCTAACGCCTCCTACAGGAACCCGATCATGCCGCGCGTCAAGTCCGCCCCGGCGTCCCCCAGCGTCAAGCTGCTCCGCGATTCCTTCGATGCGCTCAAGCCGCGCGCGGACCTGCTCGCCCGCACCTTCTACCGCATCCTCTTCGAGCGCCATCCGGATGTGAAGCCGCTGTTCGCGCACGTGAACATGACCGACCAGCGCAAGAAGCTGGTGCAGGCCATCGGCGTGGTGGTGGCCAACGCCGACAAGCCGGAGCGCCTGGAGGAGGTGGCGACGGCACTCGGCGCACGCCACGTGGCGTACGGCGCCAAGCCCGAACACTACGGGGCCGTCGGCGAGGCACTCATCGCGGCGCTCGCCACCGTGGCCGGTCCGCTCTGGAGCAAGTCGCTCGAGAAGGCGTGGACCGGTGCCTACAAGACCGTTGCCGCGTTTGCGATCGCCGGGGCAGAGGCCGCGAATGAGGACGCCGATACCGCCGAGGCGAGCGGGAAGGCGGGGCTCATGGGGAGCGCCTCGGCGCTCTTTGCCGCCCTCGACGGCGTGGGGACCAACATCTTCGTCGCCGACGCAGAGTTCAACCTGGTCTGGATGAACCGCAAGTCGCACGAGACGATGCAGGGGATGGAGGACGTGACGGTCGCGCTGTTCGGCGTGCGCGAACGCGAGATGGAGGGCGGGTCGATCGACCGCTTCCACGCCGGCGAGCTGCGTGGGCGCGTCCGCACGCTGTTGGCCAATCCGCACAACCTCCCCTACCGGCGCGTGATCCGCGTGGGCGAGCGCAAGCTCGACCTGTGCGTGAGCGCGATCGCCGAGGGGAACGAGGTGAAGGGCTTCGTCGTGAACTGGGAGGACGTCACGGACCGTGAGGCCGCGGTGCTGCAGGCCGCGCGCCTGCAGAACATGATGGACAACGTGAACATCAACGTGATGCTCACGGACCTCGACCTGAACCTGATCTACATGAACCCGGCGTCGATCAAGACGCTGAAGCCGCTGGAGCATCACCTCCCGATGCCGGTGGACCGCATCCTCGGGCAGAAGATCGACATCTTCCACAAGGATCCGTCGCACCAGCGCCGGATGCTGGCGTCGGACAAGAACCTCCCGCATCGCGCCAAGATCCGCCTCGGCCCCGAGACGCTCGACCTCAACCTGGTGGCCATTTACGACCACGACCGCAAGTACATCGGGGCGATGGTGACGTGGGCGGTCATTACGGATCGGGTGCGCATGGCCGACGACTTCGAGCGCGATGTGCAGGCCGTGGTCAACGTCGTGAGCTCCTCGTCGACGGAACTCGAGGCGAGCGCGCAGGGGATGGCCGCCTCGGCCGAGGAGACGACTCGTCAGGCGCAGGCCGTGGCAGCTGCCTCGGAAGAGGCGACGCGCAACGTGCAGACGGTGGCCGCGTCGGCCGAGGAGCTGACGTCGAGCATTCGCGAGATCGCCAGCCGCGTGCAGGAAGCGTCGCACATCACGCAGGTGGCGGTGCGGCAGGCGGCGTCGACCAGCGACACGATGTCCAAGCTCGGCCAGTCGAGCCAGGAGATCGGGCAGGTCGTGAAGGTGATCACGTCGATCGCGCAGCAGACCAACCTGCTTGCCCTCAACGCGACGATCGAAGCAGCGCGGGCCGGTGAGGCGGGGAAGGGGTTTGCCGTCGTCGCCAACGAGGTCAAGGAGCTGGCGCGCCAGACGGCCAGGGCCACCGAGGAGATCGGCAACAAGATCGCCGGCGTGCAGGCCGACACCGGGCTGGCCGTGACGGCGATTCGCGAAATCGCGTCCGTGATCGACAAGATCAACGAGATTTCGACGACGATTGCCGGCGCGGTGGAGGAGCAGAACGCCGCGACGAGCGAGATCTCGCGGAACGTCAGCGAGGCGGCACGTGGCACGGCCGACGTGAGCTACAACATCGCGAACGTGACGCAGGTCGCCCTGGAGGGGGGACGCACCGCCGAGAACATCCGGACCGCGTCCGGTCAGCTCTCCGCGGAGTCCGAGAAGCTCAACACCGCGGTTGCGGAGTTCCTGAGGAAGATGCGAGCTTTCTGATCTATGCGCTCTCGCGCGGCGATCGCTCTCGCAATGTTCTTCACGCTGGTCCCGGTGACGCTCCTGGTCCCCGGTCTCCACGAACTGGTCGTGACCGCCCATGGCGGCACGACCAGCGACGCGCATGCGTTCATGACGGTGAACATGATCGCCGGGATGCTCACCGTCCCGTTCGGGATGCGCCTGGCGCGGCGGCGGCAGGATATCGGGCGGTGGATCGCGCTCGCCCTCGCCGTCGATGCGCTGGCCTTCGTCGGCATGGGGATGGCACCGTCGCTCCCGGTGCTCTACGCGTTTCGGGTGCTCGACGGCGCGGTTCACCTGCCGGCGGTCACGCTGCTGATGTTGGCGAGCAACCGGACCTCCGGCGCCCAGCGGGGCGGATCGCTGGGCGCACTGGCGTCGGCCCTGATGATCGGGGTGGCGATCGGCTCGCCGCTCGGCGGGTGGCTGGTGGAGCGTCAGGCGACGATGGTCTACTGGAGTGGTGCTGCGCTCCTGCTGGTGGCCTCGGCGCTCGCGCTCGCGCTCCCCGACGTCCCCGTCCCGGCCGCCGCGGCGCGCACGCACCGGTATGCGTTCGATCGGGCGCGCGTGCAGGCGTGGATTCCGCTGGGCTACGCCTTCATGGATCGGTTCAGCATCGGCGTGTTTGTCTCCACCTTCACGCTCTTCCTGACGCAGGTGCACGGCTTGAGTGCGACGCAGCGCGGGGTGCTCATCGCGCTCTTCATGCTGCCGTTCGCGCTCCTGTGCTACCCGGCCGGCCGGCTGGCCGATCGCATCGGGTGGTTTGCCCCGATGATGGTGGGCAACGTGCTCTTCGGGGCGGTCTTTGCGTCGTACGGGCTGGTGCCTCGCGCGTTCCTCCCGCTGGCGATGCTTGCCTCCGGTGTGCTCTCGGCGCTGATGTTCACCCCGAATCTGCTGCTCATCTCCGACCTGGCGCGACGCGGGCACGGTGAAGGGCTCTTTGGCGCGTTCCAGGTGGCGGGGTCGCTCGGCTTCCTGGTGGGACCCATTGCCGGGGGACTCCTGCTCGCGCTGACCCGCGGCGACGACCCGGTGGCCGGGTATCGGACCATCTTCATGCTGGTGGGCGCGCTGGAGGGCGGACTTGCGCTGCTGGCGTGGGCCGCCCTGCGGGCGCTGGCGCGTGAGGTGCTCGCCGAGCGCGCGGCCGAGCCGGCGGCGATGCGAGGCGTGCGTCCCGCCTCGACCGTGCGCGCCAACACCTAACCCGGCGCAGCCACCGGCGCCCGATCGGGGCTCCGTGCGCCCGTCGCGGAAGGGGCGCCCGGATGGTGCCGCTCGGCGTCGCCCGGCATCCCGCGCGTGATCTCCGACAATAGTCCGCGCGAGAGCTGCCGATACTTGCCGATACGGGCCGCGTCGACTGCCGCGCCACCCGCGCTCCTCCTCCGACCTGTGAGCGACGCGGACATGAAAGAGATCCTCGTCATCGACGATTCCTCGGCCATTCGGAAGGCCATCCGTCGCATCCTCGAGCCGATGGGATACGCCGTTCGAGAGGCGGCCGACGGTGCCAAGGCGCTGGAGGCGTGCCACGGCGCGCGCCCGGATGCCATCCTGTGCGACATCGACATGCCCGTCATGGATGGGCTGACCTTCGTGCGCGTCATGCGCGCGGACCCTGCGTTGCGCGAACTGCCGGTCATCATGTGCACCACGCACAACACGTTCGCCAAGATCCAGGAAGCGATCGGGCTGGGAGCCAACGAGTACATCATGAAGCCCTTTGACGCCGAGATCATCGGCGGGAAGCTCGCGGCCTGCGGGCTCACCGGATGACGGCCCTCCCCCCGATCCGCGTCCTCCTCGTGGACGACAGTGCCGTGGTGCGCGGTGCCATCGGGAAGATCCTCGAGGCCGAACGCGACATCAAGGTCGTCACCACCGCGCCTAACGGGCAGATGGCGCTCGATGCCCTGCGACACACCGAGATCGACGTCGTGTTGCTCGACGTCGAGATGCCGGTGATGGACGGCATCACGGCGCTCCCACTGATTCTCTCGGCGCATCCGAAGACGCGCGTGATCATGACCAGCTCGCTCACGCAGCAGGGGGCGGCGATCACGATGCAGGCGCTGGCTCTCGGGGCGACCGACTACATCTCGAAGCCTTCGGCGCGGGCCGGTGGCACGGCGCTGGCGGCCGTGGCTGGCGAGATCGTCTCGAAGGTGCGTGCCATCGGGCGCGCCAAGAAGGTCAACATCGATCCCCCCGTGTTTCGCGGGTTGCACGCGGCCGCGCCGGCGCCGGCGTCGATCATCGTCGCTGCGACCGGGCACGGTGGGGACGTGGCGCCCAAGGCGCTGGCCATCGCCGCCAGCACGGGAGGGCCTAACGCGTTGGCCGACGTCCTCTCGCGCCTCCCGGCGGACTTCCCGCTGCCCGTCTTCATCACGCAGCACATGCCGCCGGTCTTCACCGCGCTGCTCGCGCAGCGCCTGCAGCGCGACTGCGGCCGCCCCTGCGTGGAAGCGACGCACGGGATGCCGGTGCGCCCTGGGTGTACGTACGTGGCCCCGGGCGACTGGCACCTCCTGGTGCACACCGTGGAAGGGCAACCGGTCATTCGGCTCGAGCAGTCGCCACCGGAGAATCACTGCCGCCCCGCGGCCGATCCGATGCTGCGTTCGATCGCGGCCGTGTACGGGGCGGCGACGCTCGCGGTCGTCTTGACCGGGATGGGCGAGGACGGGCGCCGTGGCTGCGCGACCGTGCGCGAGCGCGGCGGGCGCATTCTGGTGCAGGACGAAGCCTCATCGGTCGTCTGGGGAATGCCCGGGGCGGTGGCATCGGCAGGGCTCGCGAATTGGATCCTACCGCTCCCCGATATTGCGTCGAAGATCTCCTCGCTCTGCTTCGTGGGTGCCACATGATTGCGGTCGACGACTACAAGTTCCTGGCGGAGCTGCTCAAGCGCGGCTCGGGGCTCGCCCTCGGGGAAGGGAAGGAGTACCTCCTCGAGAGCCGGCTTCCGCCGGTGGCGTCACGGTTCAACTTCCCCGACCTGCCGGCGCTGTTCCAAGCGCTGCGCACGCGAGCGACCGCCGAGCTGACCAAGGCGGTCTGCGACGCGATGACGACCGGGGAGACGCTCTTCTTCCGAGACAACGCCCCGTTCCTGGCGCTCGAGAAGCAGCTCATTCCCGAACTGCTCCCGCGCGTGCGGGCGCAGGGGCGACCGATCCGCATCTGGTGTGCGGCCTGTTCCACGGGACAGGAGCCCTACTCCATCGCCATGATCGTCGACCAGATGCGCGCCTCGCTGGGCGGGACGAAGGTGGAGATCGTGGCGTCCGACTACGCGGCGCCGACGCTGGCGCGCGCAAAGGAGGGGATCTACAACCAGTTCGAGGTCCAGCGCGGCCTCCCCGTGCAGCAGCTGGTGAAGTACTTCGCGCAGGTGCCGAACGGCTTTCAGGTCGTGCCGGCGCTGCGCGATGCCATCGCCTTCCGCGAGCAGAACCTGCTGCAGTCGTTCACGGCGCTGGGGAACTTCGACGTGGTCTTCATCCGCAACGTGCTGATCTACTTCGATACCCCGACCAAGCGTGACGTGCTGGAGCGAATTGCCCGTCAGCTGCATCCCGGGGGGACGGTACTCCTGGGGGGGACGGAGAACACGCTGGGGATCACCGACAAGCTGGTGCGCCTGCCGGGGGCGACGACCTCGCTGTACCGGCGCGCCGGTGAGACCGGCGCGGTGCCCCAGACGACCGGCGGGAAGGCGGTCGCGTAGCGATCCGCGAGCGCCCGCGACCCACCGGGCGACGTCGCCCGATCGGGGAGATGCACGAAGCCCCCGGCGCCATCAGCGCCGGGGGCTTCGTCTTGTCCAGCAGGTGCAGCGCGCGGCTACTGGCGGCAGCTCGCCGACGTGCCGGCGTTCCCGACCGACCAGATCTCCACGCGGCGGTTCACGCCGTGGGCCTTCTTGGTCTTCATCGGCTTGGCATGATCGTCGTCGAGGACCAGACAGGCCTCGGCGAAGCCCTTCTGCGAGATACGCGAGCCGTCGATCCCGGCCTTCGTCAGGTAGCCGACGACGGTCGTGGCGCGCGAATCGGAGAGCTTCTGGTTGTACTCGTCGCTGCCGTACGGGTCGGTGTGACCCTCGACGGCGACCTTCCAGTCCGCCTTCTCCTTCAGCGTGCCGATCACACGGTCGAGCGTGTCGCGCCCGGCCTTGGTCAGCGTCGCCTTGTCGAAGTTGAAGTAGACCCAGTTGAGGCGAACGAGGAGCTCGTTGACCGTCAGCGTGATCTGCGAGGTCACCGTGTTGCCGTTCGAGTCGCTGCAGCTGGCGGTGATGGTGTGCGTCCCCGCCGACAGCGTCTTGGTGATGCTGGCGCCCGTGCCGAGATCCCCGTCACGGTTGCTGCGCCACGTCACCTTGTTCGAGATGGTGCCGTCTTCCTTGTCCGTGCAGGTCGCCGTGAGCGTCACCGGGCCCGTGAAGCTGGAGCCGTTGGCCGGCGCGGTGATCGTGATGACCGGCGGCTCATTGGCCGGCGGCGGCGGCGGCGGCGGCGGGGGCGGCGGCGGCGGCGGCGGGGGGCGGCGGCGGCGGAGCGGGCTTCTCGTAGCACTTCCCGTTCACGGAGTAGCCAAGCCCGACGCGCAGGCCGAAGTTGGTCGCCTTGCCGTCCAGCGTCCCGCTCGCGCTGTTCTGATTGGGCGACGGGTTGTAATCCCCGACGAGGTCACCGCGGAGGTTCCACTTCTCGTTCAGGCACTGCTTGAGCCCGAGCAGGCCGGTGAAGGCATCCTCGTACTCGTTGGGCGACTCGAACTGGCCGCTGACGTTGTTGGTGCGGCCGACGTAGACGTTGTTCTGGTAGCCGGCGCCGATGAGCAGGTTGGTCTTCTCGGCCAGCTTCGGGGCGTAGACCAGACGTGCCGCCCACGGACGCAGGGTGAGGGACTTGCTGCTCCCGCTGGCGAGCGCCCAATCGGACTTGCCGAACTGGATGTCGCCCTCAGCCCACAGGCGCTTGAAAAGGTGAACCCCGGCTCGTCCGCCGAGCGTGACGGTGTTGTCGATTTCCAGGTTCTTGTCGAACAGGTTGAACTGCCCGAAACCTCCCACCTCGACGGCGAGCGGTTTCTGGGCGTGGGCTGGCACGGCGGCCAAGGCCACCGCCAGCACCGCAACCCCTACGAGTCGTTTGCTCATGCAATCCTCTGGTGAATGGAGCGATACACTGCGTCGCACGACGGGGCGTCCCTTGCGGCAACATCCCGCCACGCCAGAAGTCCAGACAACATAGCGGAATCCGGCGCCTTACGACAACCTTTCTCGTCAGGCAATGCCTGTCAGTCCAGCATTACGGGGAAGCTTGTCAGGAAAGACCCCGCCAAAAGACGCCGAGTCAACAAATCGGCAACCGGCAGGAGGGGTGCCTGACGCGCCGAAGTCACCCAATCGTGACCTCGTCCGTCGGCTGCACGCTCACGTACCACGCAACACTCGCTCCACCGCCGCCACGTCGGCCTCGATCTCGATCGGCCGGTTGGCGCCGGGCCCCGGCGGGGACGCCTCCTGGTGGTACCACTGCAGGATCCCGGGATCCTTGAGGACGTGCCCCGTGAGGATCGCCACGACGCGCTCCTCCGGGCGAATCACCCCCTCGCGCACGAGCTGCCGCACTCCCGCGACGCTCGCCGCACTCGCCGGCTCGCAACCGGCCCCAGCCGCATCGATCGCCGCCTTGGCCTCGAGGATCTCGGCATCCGTGACCTGCGTCACAATCCCGTCGGCCTCCCGTACGGTCGTGACCGCTCGGTCGTACGACGCGGGATCGCCGATCTTGATCGCCGTCGCGACCGTGTCGGCCTTCATCCGGTGGCGAACCGCGAAGCCGTCACGAAAGCTGCGGTAGAAGGGCGACGCCCCCTCGGCCTGCACCGCCAGCAGGCGCGGGATGCGCGAGATCAACCCCCACGCCTTTGCCTCGCGCAGCGCCTTCCCGAACGCCGAGATGTTCCCCAGGTTGCCCGCCGGAAGCGCGATCCAGTCCGGCGACTCCCAACGCAGCTGCTGCAGCAGTTCGAGCACGATCGTCTTCTGCCCCTCGAGTCGCCACGGATTGATCGAGTTCAGCAGGTAGATCCCGAGTCTGGAACTCGAATCGCGCACGAGCGAGAGGCAGGCGTCGAAGTCGCCGCGCACGAGCAGTGTGCGCGCGCCGTAGGCGAGTGTCTGGGTGAGTTTGCCCAGTGCGATTTGGCCGGCGGGGACGAAGACGAGCGCTGGGATGCCCGCGAGCGCGGCGTAGGAGGCGAGCGAGGCCGAGGTGTTGCCGGTGGAGGCGCAGGCCACGGCGGTGGCCCCGAGGCGCTTGGCCTGCGTCACGCCGACCGTCATGCCGCGATCCTTGAACGAACCGGTTGGGTTCATCCCCTCATGTTTGAGCAGGAGCCCCTCGCAGCCCGCGAAGCGTCGTACCGCCTCACGCTCGAGCAGCGGCGTGTTCCCCTCGGGATAGCTGACGGGTGCATCGGCGGAGGGATGCACGATGTCGGCAAAGCGCCACACGCCGGAGCGCATGGCCCCGGGAGACGTCATGCAGCAGCGCGCGTCGAAGCGTGTGCGCAGCGACACTTCCGATTGATCGGGGGTCGGATGCTCGATGGCCAGGAGGCCCTGGCAGAGCGGACAGACCGGCGACGCATCGTCGTCGGGGAGTCGGTGGCCGCAGGCATCGCAGCGCTGCCAGACGCGAGGGGAGTCGGGCATCAACGGGGCTCGGAAGTGACGCGCTCGATGCGCGTGCCGGTGGTGTCGATGAGGGCCGTGCGGACCGTCGCGGTCACGCCAGCCCGGGCGTAGGCGGCAAGCATGGCGGCGGCGACGCGTTCGGCGACGAGATCGCCGTCGCAGAGTGCGAAGGCGGTGGGACCCGCCCCCGAGATGGACGCGCCGAGCGCCCCTGCTTCGAGGGCACTGTCCTTCGCCTCGCGAAAGCCGGGGAGCAGGGTGGCGCGCGCCGGCTCGGCGATGCGATCGTCGATGGCGCGGCCGAGCAGTGCGAGGTCGCCGGTGTACAGCGCCGCGACCATCGCCGCGACCTGGGCGATCTGGTGCACGGCGGTGGCGCGGGGAATCTCGCGCGGAAGGATGGCGCGCGCGTCGGCGGTGCGCAGTCGCTGGTTGGGGTGCGCGAGCACGACGCGCAGCGATGGTGGCACGGGGAGCGCGACGACATCGATGGGGTCGATCGAGCGGACGAGGACGATCCCGCCCAGCAGCGACGGCGCGATGTTGTCGAGGTGACGGCCGGCCACGGTTTCTTCGGCGGCGAGGCACGCCGAGAGGAGGGCCGGGATGCCGAGCGGAGAGCCCAGCAGGGCGTTGACGGCGGCCGCGCCGGCCACGGCGGAGGCGGCGCTTCCGCCCTGTCCAGCGGAGAGGGGGAGCCCCTTCGTCACCGTGAGGGCAATGCCGCCGGCCGGGGTGGTCGTGCCTAACGCCGTGGCGGCGCGAATGACCGCCATGGCGGCCAGCCCCGAGGCGTGGCGCGCGATCTCGAGCGGCAGTTCCGGGTCACCGGCGTCCCGGATGACGACGCCAGGGGCGTCGTTCCATTCGGCGGTCACCGAGTCGCCGGCACCGGTGACGGCGGCTCCCAGCACGTCGAGCCCGGGCCCCACGTTGCCGATGCTGCCGGGGGCGTAGGCGGTGGTCCGCGCGAGAAAGGTCATGTCGTCGCCAGCTTCAGAACGTCGTTGACCACGCCGGCGGCCGTGACTTGCGGACCGGCGCCAGGGCCGGTGATGACCAACGGGTTCTCGCGATAGCGCATCGTGGTGAAGACGACCTGGTTGTCCGTCCCCTTGAGCGCCGCGAACGGCGATGACAACGGGACGGCCTGCAGCGAGACGGTGACGCGCTGGCGCGAGATGCGCGCGACGTACCGCCACACCTGCCCCTTGTCGCGCGCCTGGCGGGCGCGCGTCTCCCACAGCGCGTCCATCTCGGGGATGCGGGCGACGAAGTCGTCCCTGCTGACGCTTCGCAGGGCGTCGGGTACCAACGACTCGACGGCAATGTCCTTCAACTCACCCTGGTAGCCGATGAGGCGCGCGAGGATCAGCGCCTTCCGGGCCACGTCCATGCCGGAGAGATCATCGCGGGCGTCGGGTTCGGTGAAGCCGAGTTGCATGGCGCGCTTGAGCGCCTCGGAGAACTTCTTCCCCTTCGACACTTCGTCGAGCAGGAAGCCGAGCGTTCCCGAGGTGCACCCTTCGATCTTGAGGACGCGGTCGCCGGACTCGACGAGCTTGTGGAAGGTGTCGATGATGGGGAGCCCAGCGCCGACCGTCGTCTCGTGCAGCATGCGCCGTCCCTGCGAGGCCGCGAGGTCGAGCAGCGACTTGGCGTCGGCCAGCGGCCCACCGAGCGGACGCTTGTTGGCCATCACCAGGTCCATGCCTGACGAGAGAGCGAGCTTGAGCGCGGGGAGCGTGTCGTCGGCCGTGACATCGACGAGGATCGGGTGCGAGAGGGCGTGGCGTGCGATCTCGCGTACCGCCTCGCTTGCCGACGAACTCCGGGCCCCGTCGGCGGTGGCCAGCCCCTGACCCGACGCCTTGTGGTTGACCAGCTGGGTGAGTCGGCGCGTGGAAAAGCCGGCGGCATCGAAGACGAACCCGCTGCGGTCGATCGCCCCAACGATGCGGAGCGTGACCCCGTCCTGCTTGGCGCGCGGCAGCATGCGGGCGAGCGCGCGCCCGATTTGCCCGAAGCCGAGCAGGACCACGTCGACCTGGTCGTGCCTGACGAGTCGCCCGCCGCCAATGCGGTTGAGCTGGAAGGCGCCGTGAATGCGCCGCACCGCGGCCGTGGTGTCGCGCGAGTCGACCACCACCGAGATGTTGAGCTCCGATGACCCCTGCGCGATGGCCACGACGTTGATGCCGCCCGTCGCGAGGGCGTCGAAGACGCGCGCGGCAATCCCCGGCGTCCCCGACATCCCCATCCCGACCACGGCGAGCGTCGACACCCCGGCATGCACCTCCACACCGTCGATGTCCCGATGGGCGATCTCCTCGGCGAAGGCGGCGAGCAGGGCGCGACGCGCCGCGTCGGCGCTCGACTCGGGGACCGAGAAGCAGATCGAGTGCTCCGACGACGCCTGCGAAATCAGGGAGACCGACACCCGCTCACGATGCAGCGCGGCGAAGGTGCGCGCCGCGATCCCCGGCACACCCAGCATCCCGTTCCCCGTCACCGTGAGCAAGGCCAGCCCCGACACGCTGGAGATGGCCTTGACCGGGTACTCCCGAAGCGTACGGCGCCGGGAGATTTCCGTCCCCGGGAAGTCGGGGTCGGCGAACGGGCGGATGCGAATGGGGATGTTGCGGTCGCCTAACGGGATGAGCGCGCGGGGGTGCAGCACCTTGGCGCCGTAGTACGCGAGCTCGGCCGCTTCCCGCGGGGTGAGTTGCGGGATGACCTGCGCGTCGGAGACGATGCGCGGATCGGCGGTCAGGAAGCCGGCCACATCCTTCCACAGGGTGATGCTGGTGGCCTTGAGGGCGCGCGCCAGCAGGGTGGCCGTGAGGTCCGAGCCGCCACGCCCGAGCGTGGCGACGTGACCGGAAGCCGAGCGCCCAATGAAGCCGGGGACGACGGGGACGATGCCGCGGTTGATGCGTGCGGCGAGTCGATCGCGCGCCGCCTGTTCGGTCCCGTCAAAGTCCGGGGCGGCGCCGCCATACGTGTCGTCGGTGCGCACGACCTCGGTCGCATCGACGTACTCGCTCTTGACGCCGAGCTCGGCGAGCGTCGAGGCGAGGAGTCGGGCGCTGAGCCGCTCGCCGCGCGCCACGATGTAGTCCGAGGTGCGTGGGGTGAGCTCGCGCAGCACGGCGAGGCCGCGGGCCAGGAGCTCCAGCTCGTCGGTGAGTTCGACGATGGCCGCCTCGAGCGCGCGGCGACGGACCTTGTCCTTGACCAGGACACGCGCCGCGTCGAGGTGCCGCGTGCGGAGCGCCGTGGCCGTGGCGCAGAGGGCATCGCCGTCGCCGAGCGCGGCGCGGGTGGCACCCTGCAGGAGCGCGTCCGTGACGCCGGCCATCGCGCTGGCGACGACGAGCCGCCCTCCCTTCTGGGCGGCGATCAGGGTCGCGGCATGGCGCACCGCGGCGGCGTCGAACAGCGACGCCCCGCCGAACTTGTGGATGCCGAGGACTGGGGTCTTTCGGGATGCGGGCACGTCGGGTTTGTCCGAATCGGGTCGAGAGGGCTGGCGTGCAATCTAGCGCGCGCCGTTCGATGATCACCGGCTGCAACCCGAAGGGTCGGCAGGGGAGGCCCGAGAAAGAGCGGGGGACCGCCGACGCGCGGGGCGGGGGAATCGCCGCGATGCAGCGGCGCGCCCGGGTGCCGCGTAAGGAGCGCAGCAGCCACTCGCCGGCAATGGACGCGTTCGGTGTCCGGCCGTAGAGTTCCGCGAGCCGGTCGTGATCCGGCCCCATTCCCCACCCGCACGAGACGTCCCCATGTTCGCGAAGGTCTCCCCCCGAGCGCTCCGCCTGCGCCGATCGGCCGCCGTCGTCGCGTTTGCCCTCAGCGCGGGCTCCGCGCTGGCGCTCCCCGCGCACGCCCAGGGGCGCGTCACGTCGCCGAAGGACTTCTTCGGCTTCAACATCGGCGACGACTACAAGCTCGCCACGTACACGCAGTTCATCGATTACTGGAAGAAGATCGACGGCGAGTCCGACCGGATGGTCGTGCAGGAGATCGGCAAGTCGGCCGAAGGGCGCCCGCAGCTCATGGCGATCATCACCTCGCCCGAGAACTTCAAGCTCCTCGACCGTTACAAGGAGATCTCGCGCAAGCTGGCGCAGGCCGAAGGGCTCACGGACGCCGAGGCGCGCGCCCTGGCCAAGGAAGGCAAGGCGGTCGTCTGGTTCGACGGCGGGTTGCACGCGACGGAAGTGCTCGGCGCGCACCAGCTCATCGAGACCACGTACCAGCTCGTCAGCCGCAATGACGAGGAGACGCAGCGCTTCCTCAAGGACCTGATCATCCTCGCCGTGCACGCCAACCCGGACGGGATGGAGCTCGTGTCGGGGTGGTACATGCAGGAGCCGGATGACAAGAAGAAGACCTTCGGGACGATCCCGCGGCTGTACCAGAAGTACGTCGGCCACGACAACAACCGCGACTTCTTCATCCTGAACCAGAACGAGTCGATCAACATCGCGCGGATCCAGTACCACGAGTGGTATCCGCAGATCGTCTACAACCACCACCAGACCGGGCCGGCGGGGACGATGATGTTCGCGCCGCCGTTCCGCGACCCGTTCAACTATGCGTTCGACCCGCTCATCCCGTTAGGCATCGACATGGTGGGTGCGTCGATGCACACGCGCTTCGCCGTCGAGGGGAAGCCCGGCGTCACGATGCGCACCGGGGCCAGCTACTCCACCTGGTGGAACGGCGGCCTGCGCACGGCCGTGTACTTCCACAACCAGATCGGCCTCCTCACCGAGACCATCGGGAGCCCGACGCCGATGGAGGTCCCGCTGGTCGTGAACAACCAGCTGCCGCGCGCCGACCTCCCGTATCCCATCGCGCCGCAGCAGTGGCACTTCCGCCAGTCGATCGACTACTCGATCACCGCCAATTGGGGGGTCTTCGACATCGCGTCGAAGCGGAAGGAGGACTTCCTGTTCAACATGTACAAGATGGGGAAGAACTCCATCGAGCGCGGCAGCCGTGACTCGTGGACCACGACGCCGCACAAGATTGCCGCCCTGCAGGCGGAGATCGCCAAGGACCGCTCGGCAGCGCAGGCCACCGGCAATGGGCGCGACCGCCTCTCCGCGGCGCTCAACCCGTTTGGCGGCGCGGTGCCGTCCAAGTACTTCGAGAACCTGCGACGCCCGGCCGATCGTGATCCGCGCGGCTACATCCTCCCGGCCAGCCAGGCCGACTTCGGGACGGCGACCAAGTTTGTCAACGCGCTGCGCAAGTCGAACATCACCGTGCATCGCGCCACCGCGGCGTTTTCGGTAGGCGGGACGCAGTACCCCGCCGGTTCGTACGTCGTGAAGACGGCCCAGGCCTTCCGTCCCTACGTGCTCGACATGTTCGAGCCGCAGGATCACCCGAACGATTTTGCCTTCCCCGGCGGGCCGCCCAAGCCACCGTACGACAACGCGGGGTGGACGCTGGCGTACCAGATGGGGATCAAGTTCGATCGCGTCCTCGACGCCTTCGACTGCCCGTGCGAAAAGATCGACGGCATGGCGTCGGCCCCGGCGCTCACGGTGGCCAGCGCCGGCGGGGCCAAGGGATACGTCATCGACCCGCGCGTGAACGACGGCTTCATCGTGGTCAACCGCGCGCTCAAGAGCGGGGCGGCGGTGTATCGTGTCAACGCGCCGCTCACGATGGGGAACGTCACGCACCCGGCCGGCGCCTTCTACATCAGCGCCAGCGGGGCGACCAAGGCCATCGTCGAGAAGGCGGCGAAGGAGATGGGGGTTCCGGTGCACGGCACCAGCGCCGGCCCGGGCAACGCCACGCGCCTCTCGGCCAAGCGCATCGCGCTGTGGGACACCTACGGCGGCTCGATGCCGTCGGGGCACACGCGGTGGCTGCTCGAACAGTTCGAGTTCCCCTTCGACGTGGTGTACGCGCCGACCATCGACGCGGGCAATCTCAAGGCCAAGTACGACGTGATCGTCTTCGTGACCGGCGCCATCCCGGCGGCCCGTCGCGAGGGGGGGAGCGAGCTCTCGGCCATGATGGAGCGCTTCAACCGCCAGCCCGCGCCTAACGAAGTCCCGGCGCAGTTCCGGCCGTGGCTCGGCCGCATGACCGCCGACAAGAGCGTGCCGCAGGTCAAGCAGTTCCTCGAGGCGGGTGGGACGGTGATCACGGTCGGGACGTCGACCAACCTGGCCTTCCACCTCGGGCTTCCGGTCTACGACTACCTCGTGGAGAAGACGCCGGCCGGTGAGGAGCGCGAGCTGCCGCGCGAGAAGTTCTACGTCCCCGGCTCGATCCTGCGGGCGAGCGTGGACAACAGCGTCCCGGTGGCGTACGGCCTCGACGCCGAGACCGACGTCTTCTTCGACGACTCGCCGACGTTCCGCCTTGGTCCCGACGCGGCGCTCAAGGGCGTGCGTCCGGTGGCCTGGTACGCCAGCGACAAGCCGCTGCGCTCGGGGTGGGCGTGGGGGCAGGGCTACCTCGAAGGCGGCGTTGCGGCTGCCGAGGCCAAGGTGGGGAAGGGGATGCTGTACCTGTTTGGCCCCGAGATCACCTTCCGCGCCACGCCGCACGGGACGTTCAAGTTCCTGTTCAACGGCATCTACGCCAGTGGGCAGTAGACGCGACGGAACGACCGGGCGTCGCGGTCACGCGGCGCCCGGTGCCTCACGCCTGACGAAAGCGGCGCCTCCCGATCCGGGGGGCGCCGCGCTCGTTATGCGGGTGCGCTGGGCGCGCGTCGCAGCCGTCAGCTGGCGGCGATCGCCGAGGCCAGGGCGTGCGCTACTTCGGGGCGACAGATGTCGCTGTGTCCGGTGATGATGGCGTTGGCGTCCAGGTTGTACACGCCGCCGGCGTTGAAGGCGTACTGCTGGCTCGTCGGGAGGAGTTCGTGCGGCGTCACTTCGGGCGTCTTTTGCGCGCCGTTGCGTCCGATCCCGCCGTACTTGTCGTTCTCGTCGCCCATCGCCGACGCCACTTGCCCACCGAGGCGTGAGGCGAGCGGGTAGGCCAGCCCCACCGCCTTGTCCTTCGCCGTGTAAGTGATGTAGATCGGCCCCGCGACCTTCTTGTCGGAGATCACCGACCGGAAAAGACCGTTGCTTGTGCCGTCGTACTTCTGCGCCATGCCGTAGTGCGAAAAGGCGGCCTGCATGAGGAAGAGCGACTGCACGCGATTGGCGGCCCCCTTGGGGAGGGCGTTGGCGCACGCGGTGACCACGCGCCCGCCGAACGAGTGCCCCGCCAGGTGCACCTTGAGCCCCGGGAACTCCCGCTGGATGCGCTGCACCACCGGGGCGAGCCCGTCGGCGCCCACCGTTCCGGCGCGCTCCTTCATGGTGTAGTAGGTCGTCATGTTGAGCGCGTTGCGCACGCCGCCCAGGATCGAGCCGAAGATGTTGGCCGCCTGGCCCGCGTTGGTTCCGGCGCCGCCACCGGCGCCGCCAATCGACGTCGCGCCCCCGCTCCCGCCCCCGATCTTCCCCTTGGGGAGGTCGAGGACCGGTGCCGCGAGGAGCTTGAGCACCTGGTCGCCCGGCTTCTTGGCGCCCGCGGCGGGGAGGGCATCGGCGCCGGACTTGCCGGTCGTCCAAAAGGTGCGCAGCAGGTCGACGAACTTGCGCTGCGCCGCCACGTCGGTCTCGATCTTGTCCAGCAGCTTCTCGGCGGCGGCGAACTTTGCCTTGGAGGCCTTGTCGGGGAACGCGCTGGCCAGGAGGGTGAGCTGCTTCTTCACACTCGCCTTGGTCACCGGGGCGCCGACGGAGCTGGCGTTGCCGGCGACCAGCTCCGAATCGGCGAAGCGCTTCGACGGCCAGAAGACGGCGATGACGCCGACCTTGTGCGTGTCGATGCCGGGGACGTGGCGAGCGTCGACCTCCTTGCGGAAGAAGTCGAGGTAGGCGCCATACCACTTGCGGGCATCTGCGATGTCGTTGTTCCAGCCGTGCGAGAGGACGAGGACGTCGGTGAGCCCTGGCGCGCGCAGCGTGTCGAGTGCGGCCTTGAGCTGCGCCGCCCCGAACTTCCCCTTGGCGTCGAACTCGAGCTCAGCGTACGGGAACCCGTTCTTGGTAGCCATCGTGATGCTCCGTTAGACCGATTGAATGGTTCGCATGAGGTCGACCAGTCCGCGTCCCTGGAAATAGCGATCGCGATTGAGGTCGGTGGCGTTGTCGAGGAAGAGCTTCTTCACGCGCTCGGGTTGCCCCTGGAACTCGCGTCGCACCGACAGGAAGGCGGCGATGGCGCCCGACACGTGCGGGGCGGCCATGCTCGTCCCGCTGTCCTCGATGTATTGCACCTGCTCGGCCTTGACCGCGGCGGGGGAGGACACGCTGCGGGGCTGGCCGAGCATCGCGTCCTTCTTCTGGCCGGCGGCGCAGGAGACGATCTTCTCGCCAGGCGCAAGCAGGTCCGGCTTGTTGCGCCCGTCGCCCGTGGGTCCCTTGGACGAGAAGAACGACGCGCCGTACAGGTGCGGCATTTCGCGGTGCGTGGAGCCCACCGTGATGGCGCCGTCGGCATTGCCGGGGTCGTTGATGGTGAGCGACAGCCCCGCCGCCTTCACGCCGGTGAACGACGTCTGCTGGAAGCCGTAGCCCGAGTTGCCCGCGGCGACCACGACGACGACTCCCGAGCGCACGAGCCGGTCGACTTCCACGCAGAGCGGGCTTTGTCCGCAGGCGAACCACTCGGGGTCGAAGTCGTAGCCGAGGGAGAGGTTGACCCCGTGGATCAGGAGGCGGCGCCCCTGCTGGTTGATCTCGTTGACCCGCTGCAGCGCCCGGATGATGGCCGTGGTGGTCCCGTTGCCTGACGAGTCGAGGACCTTCATGCTGACGATCTTGCACTCCGGGGCGACGCCGGCGATCTCGCGCACCTCCTTGATCTCGACCTTGCGCTCCTCGCTCTCCTCTTCGCGCACGCCGTGTGCGGAGTAGACCTTCAGCGGCCCGGCGTCCTTCGCCTTCTTGCGCGTGGTCGCCGGGGCAGGGGGCACGGGCGCGGTGGCCAGCATGCAGCCGGCGATGATCCCGGCCACGTGCGTGCCGTGGCCAAAGTCATCGACGAGTGGATCGCTGTCGTCCTCGTCGACGAAGGTGTCGTGCTTGATCGGCTCGCGAAGCTCCAGGTTCTTGTGCGTCTTGAAGTGCGGGTGCGCGCCGTCAACGCCCGAATCCATCACGGCCCACACGATGTCGCGACCGCGCGCGTTGAACGCGATGCGCGCGGCATCGGCCTTGACCGTCATCGTGCTCTTCGTCAGGCAAGCCGACACCTCGAAGTCGGGCCAGACGCGATAGATCCGACGCCGGCTCCACTCGTTGTCGGCCTGGTCGACGTCGCGGCGCACCACGCGAATGATCTCGTCTTCCGTGAGCTTCGCGGCGACGTACTGCAGCGGGGAGAGCCGGGTCAACCGCGCGCGATAGGCGTTCCGCTCGTCATCGGAGAAGTGCGGGCCGTCCTTCACGATGGCGACGATGTCGTCGATCACCTGTAGGCGCGCCTTCTCGCGCCCCTCGCGATAGTCCAGGTTGAGGTCGATCACCACGGCATGCCTGTGTGCCGCCGCCGTGGCGACGATCCCCTTGGTGCCGCCTCGCGGGGCGGCACCGGCCTGCTCCCGGAACTGCTCGACCAGCGGCAGCGCGATCACGGTGCGATCGAGCTTGGCGGGATCGAATGGCGACCGGCGCGCGGCACGCGTTGGCGCCGGCGGCGTTTCGGTCGACGCCACGGGCGGCGCTGCAGCTGGCGGCGCCGTCCGCCGCACCGTTCGCGTCACTGGGGACGCTTTCTGCTTTGCCACTGGCGGAGTGGTCACCCGCTTCTTCGCCCCCGCCTTCGCACTTGCCTTCGTCCCGGACTTCACGCCCGTCTTCGCGCGTGCGGTCGCGCTGGGCTTCGGGCGTGTGGACGCGCTCGCCTTCGCGCGTGTGGGGCGTGCGGTCGCGCGCTTCTTTCGTGCCGCCATGCTCGCATCTCCGGTTGCCGTCGCCCTGACTTACGATGACGCATCGGAGGGAGCAAGACTGTGGCGCGCGTGCAGCGATCTGCGTCGCCCATGCGTTGCTCAGGGCACCGACCACGACGCGCGGTGCGCGGCGCACTCGTCCGTGGCGGTGACGACTCGCGCAGCGTCCTCGACCATACGTCTCCCGCCCGAGCGATCGAACGCGCAGATTCGTGCGCAGCGGTCCCACCCTCCACTTCGGTTCTCCATGCGTCGCCTGTTCTCGCTCGTCGCGGCCACCGCGCTCGTCGCGCCGTGGGCCAATGCCCAGACCTATCCCACCAGCGATCCCGTCATCCGGAAGATCTGGGATGAGGGGACCAACCGATCGCAGGTCGCACGCCTCGCGCAGGTCTTGAGCGACTCGATCGGCCCGCGCCTCACCGGCTCCCCGGGGATGAAGAAGGGGAACGACTGGCTCGTCGCCACCTACGCCGGCTGGGGGATCGACGCGAAGAACGAGCAGTACGGCACGTGGAAGGGGTGGCGTCGCGGGACGACGCACATCGACCTCATCGAGCCTCGCGTGCGATCGCTGGAAGGGATGATGCTCGCCTGGAGCGCCGGCACGGCCAACAAGGATGTCACCGCCGACGTGGTCGTCCTTCCCGAGTTTGCCGATTCCACCGCCTTCGTGCAGTGGCTGCCGCAGGCCAAGGGGAAGTTCGTGCTCGTGTCGATGCTGCAGCCCACCTGTCGCCCCGATGACAACTGGGAGAAGTTCGCACTCCCCGAGACGTTCGATCGACTCAAGACGGCGCGCACCGCGGCGCAGACCGCGTGGCAGAAGCGCATCCAGGCCACCGGCTACGGCACCGGGCTCGGGACCGGGCTGCTCGGCGTGCGCCTCGAGCAGGCGGGCGTTGCCGGCGTCATCGCCAGCAACTGGTCGCGTGGCTGGGGGGTGCAGAAGGTCTTCGATTCCCGCACCGCCAAGGTCCCGTCGCTCGATCTCTCCTGCGAGGACTATGGCCTGCTCTATCGACTGGCCGACAACAAGCAGGGACCCAAGGTGCGCGTGCGCGCCGACGCCGAGTTTCTGGGCGAGGTTCCGGTCTTCAACACGATCGCCCGCATCCCCGGGACGCAGAAGCCTGACGAGTACGTGGTCCTGTCCGCGCACTTCGACTCGTGGGACGGCGGCTCGGGGACGACCGACAACGCCACCGGCACCGTGGTGATGGCCGAGGCGCTGCGCATCCTCAAGCAGGTGTATCCCAACCCCAAGCGGACGATCATCGTGGGGCACTGGGGCGGGGAGGAGCAGGGGCTCAACGGCTCGCGCGGCTACGCCAAGGATCACCCCGAGGTGGTGAAGGGGCTGCAGGCGCTCTTCAACCAGGACAACGGCACCGGGCGCATCGTCAACTTCTCGGCCTCGGGGTTCACCACCGCCAGCGGCAACCTGGCGCGCTGGATGACGAACGTCCCGGCCGAGATCGCGCGCAACATCACGTTGTCCTTCCCGGGGCACCGGCGGGGGGCGGCTCCGACAACGCGTCGTTTGTCTGCTACGGGGCGCCGGCCTTTGGCCTGGGGGCGCTCGACTGGTCGTACGGGCAGTACACCTGGCACACGCAGCGCGACACCTACGACAAGATGGTCGTGGAGGATGTGCGCTCGAACGCCACGCTGACGGCGATGCTCACGTACCTCGCCGCCGAGGACAACGAGACGCTGGCGCGTGACCGCCGTTCGTTCGATCGGGGGCCCGAGGCAACGGGCCGGGCGGGGGGCTTCCCCACGCCGAGCAACTGGCCGACGTGCACCGAGCCGCTGCGGTCGTCCACCGAATACCGGCGTTAGGCGACGCATGATCAACCTGTCCGAGATCGAGGCCGAGGCGTCCGCGTGCATGGAGCCGGCGGCGTGGGGCTACCTCACCGGCGGGGCCAACGACGAGGTCACGCTGCGCGAGAACCGCGCGGCGTGGGAGCGCCTGTCGATTCGCTACCGCACGATGGTCGACGTGTCCACGCGCGACCTGTCGACGACCGTGCTGGGCGATCGGATCGATTTTCCGGTGCTGGTGGCGCCGACGGCGATGCAGAAGCTCGCGCATCCCGAGGGCGAGGTGGCGATGGCGCGGGCCTGCGGGGCGTGCCAGACGGTGATGGTCGTGAGTACGACGGCGACCACGTCGCTCGAGGAGGTGCGTGCGGCGGCGAGCGCCGCATCCTGGTTCCAGCTCTACATCTATCAGGACCGTGGCGCCACGCGTGCGCTGCTCGAGCGCGCTCGCGATGCCGGCTATCGCGCCATCGTCATCACGGTCGATGCCCCGATGCTGGGGTGGCGCGAGCGCGACCTGCGCAATCGGTTCACGCTCCCCAAGCACCTGACCATCGCCAATGCGGTTGCGGCCGGGGCGGGGCACGATCGGCTCCCCGGCGCCGACGCCGAGGGGTCGGGACTCTCCAAGCACCTGCAGGCGCTGCACGACACGGCGCTCACTCCGCGCGATATCGAGTGGGCACACGAGATCACCGGGCTCCCCATCCTCGTGAAGGGAGTGGTGCGCGGGGACGACGCGGTGCGGGCCGTCAACCATGGGGCGGCTGGCGTGATCGTCTCCAATCACGGCGGGCGACAGCTCGACACGTCGATTTCGTCGGCGCGCGCCCTCCCCGAGGTGGTCGATGCCCTCGCCGGGCGAGGCGAGGTGTACGTTGACGGGGGGATCCGGCGCGGGACCGACGTGCTCAAGGCGCTGGCGTTAGGCGCCCGGGCCGTCCTGGTTGGGCGCCCGCCGCTCTGGGGGCTCGCGGCCGGGGGTGAGGCCGGGGTGGTGCGGGTCCTCCAGCACCTGCGGCACGAGTTCGACCTGGCCATGTCGCTCGCGGGATGCACCTCGGTGGCGGAACTCACCCGCGACCTGGTGGTAGACGACTAGCCGCGAGTCCGTTTCATTTCGGGGGGCATCCGTTCGGGGGTGCCCGTCGCCTTCCTCTCAGCACCTGCCGTCATGTCGCTCCGCCGTCGTACTCCGTTGCGTCACCTGCTGGCCGCCGCCGCGGCGGTTCTCGCCGTGACCGCCTGCAACAGCCTCGATTCCACCACCCCCGAGGTGATCCCGATCGAGCAACAGGTCTGGAACGCCTCGCTCCAAGTGACGGTCTCCCAGTTCACGCGCCTCACGTCGGGGGTCTACTTCCTCGACTCGCTAGCCGGGACGGGCGCGACGCTCAGCGGGACGCCGACGGTTGAGGTGCTGTATTCCGGCTACCTCCCCGACGGGACCAAGTTCGACGCGACGACGGGGACCGCCACCCGCTGCTTTTCCCTCAGCGGGTTGATCGGGGGGTGGCAGGTCGGGATGCAGGGGATGAAGGTCGGCGGGAAGCGTCGCCTTCTCATCCCGCCCGACTACGGCTACGGCGCCTCCGGCAACGGCGGCATCCCGGGGAACTCGAACCTCCTCTTCAACATCACCCTCGTCAGGACCGGCTGTACGGCGTGATGGCGGCGCCCGACGGCGAGACCCGCGAGCCCCAGCTCGATCACGCGCTCTGGCATCCGTCGCCGGAGCGCGTGTCGCGTACGGCCGTGCTGCGCTTCGCTCGCGAGGTGCAAGCGGCGGAGGGGATGGGGTTCGTCGTGGATGGCGCGCTGGACTATGACGCGCTGCACCGCTGGTCGGTCGAGCACCCCGAGCGATTCTGGCGCGCTGTCTGGCGGTTCGGTGGCGTGGTCGCCGACGACCGCCCGGAGGGCGAGGCGTGGGAAACGGTCCTGACGGGCGACAGTCGCATGGCGCCGCCCGATCCGGTGCTCGGTCCGCGCTGGTTCACGGGGGCGCGCCTCAACTTCGCCGAGCAGTTGCTGCGGCGCCGAGACGACGGCGAGGCGCTGGTGGCCTGGAACGAGGAGGGGCGGCAGGGGGCGATGACCTTCGCCGAGCTCGCTCGGCAGGTGCAACGTGCCGCCGGGGCGCTGCGGGCGCAGGGCGTCGGCCCGGGGGATCGCGTGGCCGCCTTTCTCCCCAACATCCCCGAGGCGGTCATCGCCATGCTCGCGGCGACCAGCCTTGGCGCCATCTGGTCGTCGTGCTCGCCCGACTTCGGGGTCAACGGGGTGCTCGACCGATTCGGGCAGATTGCGCCGCGGGTGCTGGTGGCCTGCGACGGCTACCGCTACGCCGGCAAGTCGATCGACACGCGGGCGCGCGTGGCCGATATCGCGGCGCAGATCCCGGCGATCGAGCGGGTGGTGGTCGTCCCCTACCTGCGCGAAGCCGAGCCGATGGAGGGTGTTCGCGACGCCTGCTCGTGGGAGGAGTGGCTTGCGGCTGGCGACGCGTGGCGCGCGAGTCCTGCGGCGGTCGGCGTGCCGGACTTCACGCGACTCCCGTTCGATCATCCGTTGTACATCATGTATTCGTCAGGCACCACCGGCCTCCCCAAGTGCATGGTGCACGGGGCTGGGGGGACGCTCCTGCAGCACCTCAAGGAGCACCTGCTGCACACCGACCTCGGGCCGCGCGACCGTGTCTTCTACTTCACCACCTGCGGGTGGATGATGTGGAACTGGCTGGTGAGCGTGCTGGCGGTGGGGGCGACGGTCGTGCTGTATGACGGCGCGCCGATGGCCACGGCTGCGCCGGAGACGGGAGACGGGAGACGGGAGACGCGAGTCGCGATGCGCGCTGGTGTCGACTCTCTCGTCTCATCTCGATCTCTCTTGTGGACCATGGCGGAGCGGGAGCGGCTGACCGTTTTCGGGACGTCGGCGAAGTTCCTCGCGCTCGCCGAGAAGGAGGGGCTGGCCCCCGGGCGCGATCACGACCTGTCGGCGCTGCGAACGATCCTCTCTACCGGGTCGCCGCTGGCGCCGCCGTCGTTCGACTATGTGTATCGCGACATCAAGGCGGACGTGCAGCTCAGCTCCATCTCGGGCGGGACCGACATCATCTCCTGCTTCGTGTTGGGCAACCCGGCGGGGCCGGTGTGGCGGGGCGAGTTGCAGGTGGCGGGGCTGGGGATGGCGGTCGAGATCTTTGGCGACGATGGTCGCCCCGTGACGTCGGGGCCCGGAGAGCTGGTCTGTACGCGCCCGTTCCCCAGCATGCCGGTCGCCTTCTGGAACGACCCCGACGGCGCCAAGTACCGCGCCGCCTACTTCGACACCTACCCCGGGATCTGGCGCCACGGCGACTGGATCGAGCGCACCGTGCACGGTGGCTACGTCATCACCGGGCGGAGCGACGCCACGCTCAACCCGGGCGGGGTGCGCATCGGGACGGCGGAGATCTATCGGCAGGTGGAGCAACTCCCCGAGATCGTGGAGAGCCTGGTGGTGGGGCAGGAGATCGGCTCGGCCAATGATCGTGACGTGCGCATCGTCCTGTTTGTCCGATTGCGCGAGGGCGTGGCCCTCGACGACGCATTGCGTCAGCGCATCGTGCGCCAGGTCCGCGCCAACACGTCGCCCCACCACGTGCCCAAGGTCATCGTCGCCGTCCCCGACATCCCGCGCACGATCAGCGGCAAGATCACCGAACTGGCGGTGCGCGACGTGATACACGGCCGCCCGGTGAAGAACACCGATGCGCTGGCCAACCCGGGCGCGCTCGAGCACTTTCGCGACCGGCCGGAGCTCGAGGTCTAGGACGGCGGGACGAACGGCGCGCGCGCTTCGTCGTTCGCGCGTCTGCGCGGCTCGAGGGGCGCGCGACCGCTATCGGCGCAGGAGGCGCGGATCGCTGCCGCGCGGGAGCTGGCGGTTGGCGATGCACTCGCGTACGCGCTGTGCCACGCGCTCGACCGCGGTGCGCAGCATCTTTTCGCGGTTGTGCGACACGCGCACGAAGATCACGCGCGCCAGCCCGTAGGCGCCGGCGACCACGGCGGCGAACGCCGGCCCGGCGATCAGGATCGCCCCCTTGGTCACCCCCATCGTGATCCCGAACGTCATCCCGCCGAGCCCGCCGCCCGCGCCACCGGTGATTCCGCCGAAGATCCCGCCCGACAACTGGCTCAGGTCCTCGAAGCCGCGAATGACCGTGCGCCCGCTCCGCGTCGACACCGACAGCTGCAATTTGCGCTGCGACGTCGGCGAGGCGTACGAGGTCCACGTGACGCTGCGCCCGATGTTGTTCACGTTGCCCACGTCGCCCACGCTCCGGCGGATCTCCTCGGCCACGTCCTCGAGGTCGAGGTCGTTCAGTTCACCATCGACGATGGCCTCGAACTCCAGCTTGGTGCGCGCGCCGGCCAGCGGGTTCACCTTCGTCTGCATCGACACCCCCTCGCGCACGATGTCCGGGGTGTCGGCGCTCCCCACGCCACGCTCCGCGAGGGCACGCTCCACGTACTTGTCGCCGATGCCGGCGTCGCGCGCCGCCATGCGCACCTCGTCCACCTTGTACCCGGACGTTTCGCTCACCGGTTCGCGATGCGACCCCCGCGACGCGAGCACCGGTGGCGGCGTGAGCTGGCCCGTCATCTCCTGCAGCAGCGCCGCGCGTTCCCAGATGGCGTGCGCCTCGGTGGGCGACACGACCACGTGCGACGCTGCCGGCGCGTCGAGCGGGATCTCGCGGGCCGCCGCCGCGAGCGCGGCGACGACCTCGCTGGCCTCGGCATAGCGCAACGCGCGGTCCTTGAGGAGCAGGCGATCGACGATCGCCGCGAGCGGCTCCGGGACGGTCGGTGCGATGCTGCGGATCGGTGGAGGCTGGCGCGTCACGTGCGCCACGAGCACCGCCGACGGCGTCTCACTCTCGAAGGGGAAGCGCCCCGTGAGCGCAAAGAAGGCCAGCACGCCGAGGGAGTACAGGTCGCTGCGGCCATCCACGTCGGCACCCGAAACCTGTTCGGGGCTCATGTAGAACACCGTGCCGAGCACGGTCCCCGTCTGCGTGAGCGACGCGGACTGCGCCAGGCGCGCGATCCCGAAGTCGGTGACCATCGCCCGCGACCCCGTGGCGTCGAGCAGGATGTTCTCGGCCTTCACGTCGCGATGCACGACGCCGCGCACATGCGCGTAGCCTAACGCCGAGGCGACCTCGATCAGCAGCGGGAGCAGTTCGGCCGGGGCGAAGGGACCCGCCCGGCGCACCCGCTGCGCGACCGATTCGCCGTCGACGTAGCCCATGACGAAGAAGACGAAGTCGCCCAGTTCGTCGGCGCGATGGATCGGGACGATGCTCGGGTGGGTGAGGGCGGCGGCCGTGCGCGCCTCACGCAGGAAACGCTCGCGGATGACCGGGTCGCTGGCCAGATGGTACGGGAGCGTCTTGATGGCCACCGGGCGGTCGAGCTTGAGGTCGCGCGCGAGATACACAATCCCCATCCCCCCGCGCCCGATCTCGCGCTCGAGGCGGTACTGCCCGTCGAGTGCGGTGGCAAAAGCGAGGGTGTCGGGGCGTGGAGCGGTCATGAGGTGGGGTGGCGGGTGGCGTGCCCCGGCATGCGAACGGGGCGGTCGCGACGACGACGATCGAGCGGTCGCGACGGCGACGATCGAAAGGTGACCGAGGGGTGCGTTGCATCGCGAGGGGCGCGACACGACTGGGCTCGGCGCGAACTGGCGCGCGGCACGACTGGCGCGCGGCACGGCGCGGTTCGATCATGGTCGTCATGGAAACGCCCACCGCCCCTCCGTCACCCCCGAACGATCAGCCGTCGGCGGCGATGGCGAACCCCGCCGCGCCCCTCTCCGTCTGGCACCGCCCCGTGAGATACCGGGCGCAATGCTGGGTGGCCTGGATTGGGCTCACGGCTTTCGGGGTACGCGGCGTGTTGGCGGTGCGCCATGGCGAGGCGCTCGACGTCGAGCGGGTGGTGGCGGTCGTGCTGAGCGTGGCGTGGGGGATCGACTTGCTTCGCGGGCGCAGCGCGGAGCGATAGTGCGAGCTCCGCTAAGTAGCCAATTGGCAAGGGGTTAGTCCGGTCTGACCACCGGGCGCTGTTGCGGTGCGTGCGTTAGCTTGGCGCCAGCGATTCGCGACATGTCCGCTCCGGGATTTCGCGCCCGGGGACATCCACACTCGTCCGGTACCGCGTCATGGCCACGATCAGCGCTCCGATCCCCGAGACCGCTCACGACACCTTTCCGATCAACGGCACCGACTACATCGAGTTCTATGTCGGGAACGCCAAGCAGGCCTCGCTCTACTACCGCGCCGCCTTCGGCTTCCAGATCGTGGCCTATCGCGGCCCCGAGACCGGCACGCGCGATCGCGCGAGCTACGTGCTGCAGCAGGGGAAGATCCGCTTCATCCTCACGACAGCGATCCGTCCCGACCTGAGTCCCGAAGCCGCGTTCATCGCCGAGCACGTGCACAAGCACGGGGACGGCGTGCGCGACCTGGCGATGTGGGTGGACGATGCGCGCGACGCCTTCACCAAGGCGGTGGAGCGTGGGGCGCAGGTGGTGCAGGAGCCGCGCGTCTTGCGCGACGACGACGGCGAGGTGGTGATCGCCGCCATCCGCACCTACGGCGAGACGATCCACTCGCTCGTGGAACGCCGCAACTATCGCGGGCTCTTCCTCCCCGGCTTTCGCCCGCTGCAGCCGCGCTACCAGGGCGAGCAGGTCGGGCTGCAATACGTGGATCACTGCGTCGGCAACGTCGAGTTGGGGAAGATGAACCACTGGGTCGGCTTCTACGCCGACGTGATGGGCTTCCGCAACCTCCTGACGTTCGACGACAAGGACATCTCGACCGAGTACTCGTCGCTGATGTCGAAGGTGATGGCCAACGGGAACGATCGCATCAAGTTCCCGATCAACGAGCCGGCGTCGGGGAAGAAGAAGTCGCAGATCGAGGAGTACCTCGAGTTCTATGTCGGCCCCGGCGTGCAGCACATGGCGCTGGCCACCGACGACATCGTGGCGACGGTGACGGCGCTCCGCGATCGCGGCGTCGAGTTCCTCTCCCTCCCCACGTCGTACTACGACGAACTGCAGGCCCGCGTGGGGAAGATCGACGAGCCGGTCGACGTGCTCGCGCAGCTGGGGATCCTCGTCGATCGCGACCCCGACGGCTATCTCCTGCAGATCTTCACCAAGCCCGTGCAGGACCGTCCGACGGTCTTCTACGAGATCATCCAGCGCAAGGGCGCGAAGAGCTTCGGCAAGGGGAACTTCAAGGCCCTCTTCGAATCGATCGAGCGGGAGCAGGCGCTGCGCGGGAACCTCTAGGGTGGGACGACGGAGAAGGGAGAGAGTGAAGCCGACCCCCCTGATTCCCCGGCTCACATCCATGCCGATCTACCACCAGTTAGGCAACATTCCTCGCAAGCGGCACATCGTCTTCCGGCGCCCCGACGGCGGGCTGTACGCCGAGGAACTGATGGGGCACGAGGGGTTCACGGGGACGTCGGCACTTCTGTATCACATCCATCCGCCGACGACGGTGAAGTCGGCGCGCAAGGTGGCGGACGTGCGCCTCGAGGCCGACGAGGAGACGTCGCTCCGGCACCGGCACTTCCTCACGGCGCGGGCCACGAAGGGAGGGAGCCCGACGCTCGACCGCATCCCGTTGCTGTTCAACAGCGACATCGCGATGTACTACGTCGAACCCGACGTCAACGACGCGCACTGCTATCGCAACTCGCAGGCGGACGAGGTGGTGTACGTCGTCGAAGGGACGGGGACGCTGGAGTCGGTGTTTGGCGACCTGCCGTACAAGGCGGGCGACTATGTCGTGCTGCATCGCAACATCACCTTCCGCTGGCGCCTCGACGCTGGCGTGCCGCAGAAGTTCCTGGTGATGGAAAGCCGAGGGCACGTGCGATTTCCGCGGCGCTACCTCAACGACGTCGGGCAGTTCATCGAGGGGGCCCCGTTCTGCGAGCGCGACATCCGCCGCCCGACGACGTTGCAGCCGCACGACGAGCGCGGCGACTTCCCGATCCTCGTGAAGCAGTACGACGCCCTCAACGAACTGGTCCTCGACCATCATCCGTTCGACGTCGTGGGGTGGGACGGCTACTTCTACCCGTGGGCCTTCAACATCCACGACTTCGAGCCGATCGTCGGGCGCATCCACCAGCCGCCCCCGGTGCACCAGACGTTCCAGGGCGATGGCTTCGTGATCTGCTCGTTCTGCCCCCGGCCGTACGACTTCGATCCCGAGGCGATCCCCGCCCCGTACAACCACTCGAACGTCGACTCCGACGAAGTGCTGTTCTATGCGTCGAGCGAGTTCATGAGCCGCAAGGGGATCGAGTACGGATCCATCACGCATCACCCGGATGGACTCCCGCACGGCCCGCACCCGGGACGGACCGAGGCGTCGATCGGCGCCAAGTACACCAATGAGCTGGCGGTGATGATGGACTCGTTCCGCCCGCTCAAGGTGGCCAAGGCGGCGATGGCCATCGAGGATCCGAAGTACCACCAGAGCTGGCTGGATCAGCAGCACTCGGCCTTCGCGCCGCCGACCTCGTAGCGACCAGGGGAGCCCCGAGAAGGGAAAGACGGGAAGACGAGAGGGGCCGCCCTCATGCGTCTTCCCGTCTTCGTTTGTCCCCACCGAGCGGGTGAGCGCCGACGCTGCGCGCCACCGGGGCGCGCTCGTGGTGCGCGCTACGGTGTCACGTGCGCGAGCGATGCCAAGGCGTGCTTTGCGGCGCGTGCGGCGTGCACGCGCAGTTCCGGGACAGCAGTGGCTTCCCAGTAGGCGCCCTTGAGGAGTGGACCGGCGAGCCAGAGATGCGGGTTCGGCGTGCCGTCGGCGCGCCGCAGTCGACCGTCCGGTGCAACGTCGAGGCCCAGGCCCGACGCGTCGGCCCGTACCGTTCCGCGCGCGAGCAGGGCGTCGAGCAGCGGCTCGCCCACGGCGCGCACGTCGCTCTCGGGCCCCGTGCAGTTGATGACCATCGCGACGCGCAGCGTCTCGGCCGAGTCGGTACCGCGGCGCCGGATCGCCACGTCGACGCCGTCGGCGTCCGGGGCGAAGTGGAGCACGCGCGCCGCCGACAGCCGCAATCCGCCGGACGCGCGCAACGCCTCGAACACCTGGTGCAGCTCCGGGGCGACACGGTGGCGATGGACGTCCCAGTACGGGCGCGCGTGGCGCAGGAAGCGACGGCGCTCCATGGTCGACAGCGTCTCCCAGAGACGCGGCGTCACGGGGCGCAGCGAAGCGACGACCTCGCGCCAATCGATGCCGTCCGTGGCAATCTGGCGCACGTGGCGGCGAATGGCGCGGAGGTAGGCGACCGCCGTCGGCTCGCAGGCGATCAACTCGGGTGGAAGGTGTCCGTACGACGGGGGGGCCCCGTGCGGGCGGTGCGACAGGGGGACGAGGCCGCGACGCGAGATGGCGTGCAGCGGAGCGGTGCGACCGCGCGCGGAGAGCTCGACGGCGACGTCCAGCATCGTGAGCCCCGTCCCGACGAGGGCGACCGGGGCATCGGAGGGGATCGTGTCGAGTGCCCCCTCGCGCCACGGGTCACGCACGTAGCGATCGCTCGCGTAGAACGCCTCGCTCCCGGGGACCGGGGGATTGGCGGGGGCGAAGTTCCCCAGCGCGACGATCACCCGGTCAGCGGCGAGCCGCGTGCCGTCCGTGAGGTGCAACTGCACGCCCCCCGCGTCGTCGTGCACCAGGTCGGCCACATCGCCGGTGCGACGCTCCAGCAGGCTGCCACGATGCGCGCCCTCGTTCGCCGCGAGACGCAGCGTCGCCTGGAGATAGTCGCCGTACAGGCGCCGCGGGACGAACGATCCTCCCACCACGCTCACGTCCTTGCCCTTGGCAAAGCGCAGGAAGTGGTCCTCGTCGCCCACGAAGGCGCTCATGCGCCCGGCCGGGACGTTGAGGACGTGTCGCGGCGACGACGTCCCGTACGCTACACCGCGCCCCTCACGCCCCGAGCGGTCGATGAGGATGACGCGAAGCGGCCTTCCGGCCGATCGCAGCAGGTGTGCGGCGACGACGGTACCACTGAAACCGGCGCCGATGACGGCGACGGTGGGGAGCGACGGGTTCATGGACGGCAAGCGAGAGGAGCGGCGCGAGTCGCGCGGAAGTTGCCCGAGCGCGGGCGTCTGCCCGCACGACGCACGCGACACGCCACCGTGACATTTGCGGGGAGGACGATGCGGCACGGGGCGCGCTGCCTCCCCCCGTCCGCGCGCTACCCCTTCGCCATTGCCGCCAGCGCGGCCCGCGCCGGCTCCGTCAGGATGAGGGAGCCGGAGGTGGCGGCCCGCTGGTAGAGCAGCGTGTCCCACTCCTCGGTGCCGCGCCAGAAGACGCGCTTCATCTCCTTCACCGCCCCCGGGTTGGCCGCGGCGAGCTTCTCGGCCAGCGCCGACACCAGCGCATCCAGTTCGGCCGGCGTCTCCGCCACGCGGGCATAGAGTCCGGTGCGCTCCGCCCACGCCGCGTCCCGCCAGTCGTAGTCCACTGACATCGCCATGTAGTGCCCATGCCCGATCTTGTGCTCGATCACCGGCCCGACGACAAACGGGCCGATGCCGACGGCCAGCTCGCTCAGGCGAACCGAGGCGCTGCGCACCGCAATGCTGTAGTCGGCGGCCGCCGCCAGCCCCACGCCGCCGCCGACGGCCTTGCCGTGGATGCGCGCGATCACGAACTGCGGGCAGCGACGCATCGCGAGGATCACGTGCGCGAAGCCGGAAAAGAAGGCCTCCCCCTGGCGCGCATCGGCGATGCTGCGCAGTCCGTCGAACGAGGCACCGGCGCAGAACGGTCCGTGCCCCTCGCTGCGCAGCACGATCACCCGCACGTCGGCGCGCGGGGCCAGGGCGTCGAACGTCGCGGCCAGCTCGCGCAGCGTGGCGCCGGGGAGCGAGTTCCCCTTGGGGTGGGCGAAGGTGACGGTCGCGATGCCGTGCGCCACGTTGTGGCTGACGGTGCCGGCTTCGAGCGGTGAGGGGGCGGTCATGGCACGAGGGCGGGGAAGGGGGCGAGCCGTGCGTTGGTCGCAGGCGCCACGGAATCGGCGCACACGGCCTGCCGGCGGGACGGCGATAAGCTAGTCGCCCTCGACTGGCGGCGACGGCGGTCGCGGGAAGGGATCTTGCCGATAGGACTTATCGGTCCTAATACGAACGTCGGGCCGGCGCAAGACTTTGCGCTGGTTGGAGATGCGGAGATACTTGTAGCGTATCGCGCCACGGCCGGGCCGACCGGGGACCGAGGCCGCGATCGTCCCGCACCATGCGACACGCCGGAGACTTCGCCCATGACGCAGACCGTGCCCACGCCGACCGACGACGCCGAGCGACTGGCCGCCTTCGAGGCGCGCATCGCCGAAGGGGGCGTGATCGAGCCTAAGGATTGGATGCCGCCGCGCTATCGGCAGCAACTCATCCGGATGATGTCGCAGCACGCGCACTCCGAGGTGGTCGGCATGCTCCCCGAGGGGAACTGGATCACGCGCGCGCCGACGCTGCGCCGGAAGATGACGCTCATCGCCAAGGTGCAGGACGAGGGGGGGCACGGGCTGTACATCTACTGCGGCACCGAGACGCTCGGCATCGACCGCCGCGAGTTGATCGAACAGCTGCACAACGGGACGGCGAAGTACTCGTCGATCTTCAACTATCCCACCCTGTCCTGGGCCGACATCGGGATCATCGGCTGGCTGGTGGACGGGGCGGCGATCGTGAACCAGACGATGCTCGCCAAGGCGTCGTACGGGCCGTATGCGCGGGCGATGATCCGCATCTGCAAGGAAGAGAATTTCCACAAGCGGCAGGGCTACGAGATCTGCGCCACGCTGGCGGCGGGGACGCCGGAGCAGAAGGCGATGGTGCAGGACGCGCTCAATCGCTGGTGGTGGCAGGCCCTGATGATGTTCGGGCCGAGCGACAAGGACTCGCCCAACTCGGCGGAGCTCATGAAGTGGGGGGTCAAGCGGAAGTCCAACGACGACCTGCGCCAACGCTTCGTGAACCTGACGGTCCCGCAGGCACAGGCGATCGGCCTGACCTTCCCCGACCCCGACATGCGCTATGACGAGGCGACGGGCGACTGGCAGTTCGGCGCGATCGACTGGAGCGAGTTCTGGGCGGTGGTGAAGGGAGACGGCCCCTGCAACCGCGAACGCCTCGAGGCGCGTCGTCAGGCGCACGACGAGGGCGCGTGGGTGCGGGAGGCGGCCGAGGCCTACGCCGCCAAGCAGCGCGACGCACGCCGCCCGGTGGCGGCCTAACGACCGGTTCACGACCAGGCACGAGGACAGGGACGATGACGAGCGCGACGATCGGGACGGCCCCCACGGGCCCCGACACGCAGTGGCCGCTGTGGGAAGTGTTCACGCAGGAGGAGGCGGGGGCGCCGCATCAGCACGCGGGGAGCGTGCATGCGACGGACGCCGAGCAGGCGCTGCAGAATGCCCGCGACGTGTACGCGCGCCGCAATGAGGCGATCTCCATCTGGGTCGTCCCGAGCGTCGTGATCACCGCGTCGACCCCCGAGGATGTGGGGGCATTCTTCGACCCGGCCAACGACAAGGCGTACCGGCACCCGCAGTTCTTCAAGACGCCGAGAGGCGTGCGCGTCTTCTGAACGGCAGAAGACGACCCGACGAGCAGACGAGACGACGAGGCACGGCACAATGGATCACCAGACGAAGCAGGACTTCTTCGAGTATCTCCTGCGCCTCGGGGACGATCGACTGGTCCTCGGGCATCGCGTCTCCGAATGGTGCGGGCACGGGCCGATCCTCGAGGAGGACATCGCGCTCTCCAACATCGCGCTCGACCTGATCGGGCAGGCGAACCTGCTCTTGCAGCTCGCGGGGCAGGTGGAGGGGAAGGGGCGCGACCAGGATGCGCTGGCCTACTTCCGCGAGGCGGTCGACTTCCGCAACGCGCTGCTGTGCGAGACGCCGAACGGTGACTTCGGCGACACGATCGTGCGCCAGTTCCTCTTCTCGACGCAGGCGCTCTTCGTGCTCGAGCAGCTCCAGCGCTGCCAGCACACGGAGCTGGCCGGGATCGCCGCCAAGGCGTTCAAGGAAACGCGCTACCACGTGCGCCACAGCGGCGAGTGGATCATCAAGCTGGGCGACGGCACCGAGGAGAGCCACCGCCGGGTGCAACGTGCGCTCGACCACGCCTGGCGCTACACCGCCGAGCTCTTCGTCGGCGACGAGGTGGAGCAGCGCCTCGCCGCGCAGGGACTCGCCGTCGACCCGGCGTCGGTGCGCGACGCGTGGAGTGCACAGGTCCGGGATGTGGCGAACACCGCCACGCTCACCGTCCCCGCCGACGGCTTCATGGCGCGCGGTGGGCGCGTCGGGAAGCACACCGAACACCTGGGGCACCTCCTCGCCGAGATGCAGATCGTGGCGCGCAGCCACCCGGGGGCCAAGTGGTAGCTCCCCTCGCCCCCTCGCGCGACGAGATCTGGGCGATGCTCGACGAGGTGAAGGATCCCGAAATCCCGGTCCTGAGCGTCGTCGAGTTGGGGATCGTGCGCGATGTGCGAGTGGACGGGAGCGCGGTGGTCGTCGACATCACGCCGACCTACTCCGGTTGTCCGGCGATGCACGAGATCGAGCGCTGCGTGACCGGCGCGCTGGCCGCGCGCGGACTCTCGGCGCGCGTACAGACCATCTTCTCGCCCGCCTGGACGACCGATTGGATGAGCGAGGAGGCGCGCGAGAAGCTGCGGCGCTACGGGATTGCCCCGCCCGGAAAGGCCGAGGAGTCGCCACTCGTCCCCCTGATGCGCCGCGCGGCGTCGCCGGCGTGTCCCTTCTGCGGCTCGCGCGACACCGTGACGCGCAGTGACTTCGGCTCGACGGCGTGCAAGTCGCTCCACAGCTGCAACGCCTGCCACCAGCCGTTCGAGCACTTCAAGGCGATCTGACCGCGGCGCCGCCGCCGTCGTCGGCGGCGCGAGCGATCCATGGCGGTGCAATCGAACGACACCTGACGCGTCGTTTCGGTACAGGCACCCGGTCGGTCACCGCACATCATGTTCGCGACTCCCACCGCGAGCCTTCCCGATGACCGTCCCCGTCCCCGTCCTCGCCCTCGACTCCGAACGTGCCATGCTCGTCGCCGACGAACGTCCGCAGGGGACGCGCCTGGTGCACGAGCACACCACCGGGCGCCTCCTGGCCGCCTTCTTTGCCGTGCATCGTGAGCTTGGCCACGGCTTTGCGGAGGCCGTCTACCTGCGGGCGCTCATCCTGGAGCTCGCGTCGCGCGGCGTGCAGGCCGAACAGGATGTGCCGTTAGGCGTCTTCTACAAGGGACGCAAGATCGGGACGTACGCGGCCGACCTGCTCGTGGACGGCAAGGTCGTCGTCGCGGTGCGTGCCGGCGGCGAGCTGCTCGATGCCGATCGCGCCCGCCTCCTCAACTGCATGCGCTGTTCGCAGGCGGAGGTCGGGATGCTGCTGCACTTCGGGACCAAGCCGGAGTTTCGGCGATACCTGGGGCGCGTGGTGGTGGAGCAGGGGAGCGACGACGCGCGCCCCCGCGCCACACGCGGTGCGATGACGACGTGAGGCGCGCGGTACGTTGCCTTCGCGCGCGCGAGAGGCGCGTGACACGGCGCCTACGCACGCGCGAGAGGCGCGTGACACGGCGCCTACGCACGCGCGAGGCGCGCGACACGTCGCCTACGCGCGCACGAGCTGCTCGATGCGATCGGCGATCGTCGTCGCGGAGGGGAGCACGGCGTCGAGCAGGTTCGGATGATACGGCATCGGGACGTCGTCGACACACAGGCGCTCGACCGGCGCGTCGAGGAACCAGAAGGCCTCCTGCGCGAGCACGGCACCGATTTCCGCGCCGAAGCCGGCGGTCCGCGTGTCCTCATGCACGATGAGGCAGCGTCCCGTCTTGCGCACCGACTCGAGGACACGCGCCTTGTCCCAGGGCGCGATGGAGCGCAGGTCGATCAGTTCGACCGAGGCGTCGGTCATCGCCAGCGCGTCGACGCACCGATGCACCATCGCCCCCCAGCTGACGACGGTGACGTCGTCACCCGTGCGCAACGTCTTGCCGACCCCCAGGGGGACGATGAAGTCGTCGCCGGGATAACGGGCGCTGCCATCGCTGGTCATCAACAGCGAACGATGCTCGAAGAAGATCGTGGGGTTGGGCGATCGCATCGCCGCGCGCAGGAGCCCCACGGCGTCTGCGGCGTTGGACGGAATCGCCACCTGCCAGCCGACTGCGTGCGCCCACACCACTTCGGCGCTCAGCGAATGCCACGGATCGCCAACGTCCTTGCCGAAGCCACCCGGCATCCGCACGACGATGGGGGCGCAGAATCGGTTGGCGGTGCGCCACCGCATCGTCCCGGTGTTGTTGAGCTGCTCCGTGGCCGGATCGGCGTACTTCCTGAACTGGATCTCGGCGACAGGGACGAGGCCGGAAATGGCCAGCCCGACCGAGCGCCCGATGATCCCTTCCTCCGAGAGCGAGGTGTCGAAGACGCGCCCGGCGCCGAACTGCTTCTGCAGTCCTTCCGTAACGAGGTGCACTCCGCCCTTGAGCCCGACGTCCTCCCCGAAGACCACGACCTTGGGATTGACCTCGAGTTCACGTCGCAGCGTCCGGCGAATCGCCTCCTGGAATCGCAGATGCTCGCCGCCCTCCTGCGCCTCGGTGTTGCCCCCCAGTGCCGCGCGCTCTGCGGAGCTGAGCCCTCCCATCGCCTCGTCGGCGGGGGCATCGGGTTCGGCGTACAGGTGGCGCCGGACGGTGCTCCCCTGCGGCGCCGGTCGGCCGCGTGCGCCCGCGAGGCCGGCGGCGACGTCGCGCGCCACGTCGGCTTCGAGCGTCTCCCAGTCCGTCGCGCTCAGCTGCGCCGGGACCAGGAAGTCGCGCAAGCGCGGGAGCGGGTCGCGCGCGGCGTCGGCGGCGATCTGGGCGTCGGTGCGGTAGCCCTTCTGGTTGTCGGGGCCCGAGTGCGACGAGAGGCGCGGGACCGTCAGGCGCACGAGGGCGGGGCCGTGGCCGGCGCGCACGTGATCGACGCATGCCTTGATCTTCGTGGCGGCGTCGGCGGGGTCGGTCCCGTCGCCATCCTGCACGAACAGGTTGGAGAACGACGCCAGGTTGCGGGCGATGTTCCCCCCTGGCGTCTGCATGTCGCCACTCACGGAAATCCCGAGGTGGTTGTCCTCGATGTAGAAGAGCATCGGGAGCTTGAGCGTCGTCGCCATCGTCAGGGACGACCAGAAGCCGTTGGTGGCGACGGAGCCGTCACCGCCTAACGTGACGGCGATCGCACCCTGCCACGCGGCGTCGCCCAAAATGTCGCGATGGTAGGTGATGGCCTGCGCCCACCCGGCCGCCGGGGTGTACTGCGATCCCACGTCGCCGGCCATGGGGAGGACCTTGGGGCCGTGGCGGTTGGGGAAGTTGCAGACGACGCCGATGTCGCGCCCGTCGCTGAACCCCCCAGCCCGTCCGAGCGGGGAGCCGAGGGCGTCCTCGATGGACAGCCCGATCGAGAGGAGGAGAGGGCGCGAGCGGTAGTAGGCGCCGACACCGTCGTTGGCACTGGTGAGAAAGCTCCCCAGGATCGACTGCGCCATGTCGTGCCCGCGCGCCGAGAACTGGTACAGCACCACGTGGTCCTTCGGGACCTGGGCGCGATTGCGGTTGGTCTGCTCTTCGATGTCGTCGAGGGCGCGCGACACGAGGGTGTTGTACGCAATCCGGCGCCAGTCGAGGCTCGTCAGGCCGGAGCCGGATGCGTTGCCCTGATTGGGGGACGACATGGTCCCGTTCCCCTTGGAACGTCCGGCCGCGCGGGCGGTCGTCGGGGTGGGCGAATCCGGGAGGGGGGCGGTCTTGGATCGCGACATGATGGGCGACCGAATATCGAGAGGAGGGTGACGCGTCCTGCGGCGCCACCAGGCCTGAACGTGGGACGGATGGAAGCGACGGAAATCTATCGGGGAGGACTGCTCGAGGGAGCGTGACGAAACCGGGAGCGACGATGTAAACGGTGCCACCGCGGGCGGTGGCATCGACGGGTGGTGGGCACCCCATGGCGGTGGCCTCGACGGCGGCCGTTCGCACGCGGCCACGGCCACCGGTGCAAGTCCGCGCTCGCTGGTGCACATTTCGGCGCGTCGGCCCCGCATCGGGCGGGGAGGCGCGCGATCGACCCTCATCGCCCCGGTTCCGCATGACGCTGTTCGTTAGGCACGGTGCCCGCGCGACGACGCGCTGGCTCTCGGCCGTTTTCACGAGGTCCGTTCCACGCACGCTCGCCGCGTGGGGGGTGGTGGCGGCGCTGGCGTGTGCGACGCGCGCCATCGGCGCGCAGAAGGTCTCGCCGGTGCGCCCCGGGACTCGGCCGGCGGGGACGGGGGTGGGGGCCGCGGGAGCGAGCGGAGCCGCGCTCTCGGCGGCCGAACGCAGCGCCCTCGTCCGGGTGATTGCGGCTGAGGATGCGCGCCCTCGCGATGACGCAGGGACCGCCCCGATCCTGACGGCGCTCGGCGACAAGTCGCCGACCGTACGTCGCGTGGCGGTGCGGGCGCTAGGGCGGCTGCAGCGCCCGACGCTGCTCGATTCGATCACGCCGTCGCTCGCCGATGCCGACCCTCGCGTGCGTCTCGAGGCGGCCAACGCGATCGCCCAGGCGCTGCAAGGGCTGCGCAGCGCTGACGCGACCGCCGATCAACGGCGCGCTGCCATCGACAACGCCGTCGACGCCTTGGTGCGCACGGCGGAGCGCTTTCCCGATCCGGCCTTCCTGGGCGCGGCGGCCCGCACGCTCGGGCGACTGCCGTATGCCGATTCGGTCGTCCCGCGCGAGGTGGAGCGCGTGATCGTGGAGATGGGGGAGCGTCCCGGGGTGGGGGGGCGCCCGCTGGTGCGCGGCGACGCGCGGGTAGCGCAGGGGATCATGCACGGGCTCTACTCGCTGGCGCGCGCTCGGCGGCAGACCGGGGGGACGTCGCCGCGGGCGCTGGCGGCGATGCGCTGGGCGACGACGTTCGGGCTGGACTCGTCGGCCCCGCGGGCGGGGAGCCGCCGCCGCCGCCGGTGACCTGGGCCCCTCGGTCCGCCGGCTCGCGTACCTGGGACTCATTGCGGCTGGCGATACGTCGTCCGAACTCGTCAGGCGCGCACGCCAGGATGGCGACGAGCAGGTGCGGCGACTGGCGGTCGTGGCGTCGCAGGCGTTGCGTGACACGGCGGTACGTCGCGCGGTGGTCACGGCGTCGCTTCGCGATCCGTCGTTCGTGGTGCGCTTCGAGGCGGTGCGGGCTTATCGCACCCTGCCGTCCCCGCGCCCGTGCGCGCCGCTCATCGCCATGACGTACGATCCCAACCCGCACGTGCTGCTGGCCGCGATCGACGCGTTAGGCACGGGATGCGACGAGCGACAGGTGGCGGCCGACACGCTGCTCGGCGTCATCGACATGCGCAACACGCAGCGCGCGATCCGCCCCAAGGGGGGGACCAGCTGGCATCCGCACGCCCACGCGCTGGTGGCGCTGGCACGTGTGGCGCCGGCCACGGCGATCCCGCTGCTGCGCCGGGACGCCCGGCACCCGCTGTGGCAGGTGCGGCTCTATGTGGCGCGCGCCGCGGCGGCGGTGAAGGACACGCTGACGCTCAGCGCGCTCGCGTACGACACCAACGGCAACGTGCGCGAGGCGGCGCTCGCCGGGATTTCGTCCACGGTGGGACACGTGGCCGATCGTGTCTTCACCGCGGCGCTCGCGTCGACCGACTATCAGGTGGTGCTGCAGGCGGCCACGGCGCTCAAGGGGGCGCCGTTCCCCGACTCGGTGGTGCCGGCGCTCCTGGCGGCGTTCGACCGGCTGAGCGCGGAGCAGCGCGAAAACGCGCTCGATCCGCGCCTGGCGATCCTGGATCGGTTGGGCGAACTGGGGGGGCCGCGTCAGGCATCGCGGCTCGCCGCCTACGCCGCCGACTTCGACTCCACGGTTGCACGTCGAGCGGCGACGATCCTCGAGCGCTGGACGTTGCGGCGGGTGGCGGCGACGCCACGGCCGCTCCCGCGCCCCGGGGAGCAGGTTGCCTCGCTCCTGGGCGGAGAGCTTCGGCTGCTGGTGAAGATGTCCTCGGCGAGCGGGGGCGGCTCGTTCGTCGTGCGGCTCCTGACCGACGAGGCGCCGGTGACGGTCGCACGCCTCGTGCGCCTGGCGCGTGCGGGCTACTACGCGGGGCTGACCTTCCATCGCGTGGAACCGACCTTCGTCATCCAGGGGGGGAGTCCGGCGGCGACCGAGTACGTGGGGGATGGCCCCTTCATGCGCGACGAGGTGGGGCTCCCGAGCCACGTGCGCGGGACGCTGGGGATCTCGACGCGGGGGCGCGACACCGGCGACGCGCAGCTCTTCGTCAACCTCACCGACAACTTCCGTCTCGACCACGACTACACGGTGTTCGGCGAGATCATCCAGGGGCGCGAGGTGGCGGAGGGGATCATCGAGGGCGATGTGATCGAGCGGGTGGACGTGGTGCGGGCGCGGTGAGCGCGGCTAGGTTCCACCCATCGTCCCGCGCGGTTGGTCAGTGGAGGCCACTGGAGACCGGCGGGGCGCCGACGTTGGACCACACACGCGACCTTCGGCCACGACAGGCACGGCATGACTGAGACGGCAATCCTGCACGAGGTGTCGGGAGGGGTGATGCGCATCACCCTGAACCGCCCGGACGTGCTCAACTCGTTCCACATGGCGATGGGCCGTCAGTTGCAAGACGTGCTCGACCGTGCGGCGGACGACGGCGCGGTGCGCGCGGTGCTGCTCACCGGCGCGGGGCGTGCGTTCTGCGCCGGCCAGGACCTGGGGGCGGTGTCGCTCGACGACCCGGCGGGGCTCCCCGACCTGGGCGACGTGGTGCGCGAACTCTGGAATCCCATCGTGCGCCGGTTGCGGCAGCTGGAGAAGCCGGTGGTGGCGGCGGTCAACGGCGTCGCGGCGGGGGCGGGGGCCAACCTGGCGCTGGCGTGCGACATCGTCCTCGCGTCGCGATCGGCGTCGTTCATCCAGGCGTTCAGCAAGCTGGGGATCATTCCGGACAGCGGAGGGACCTTTTTCCTTCCGCGCCTCGTGGGGATGGCGCGGGCGACGGCCCTGACCTTCCTGGCCGAAAAGGTGTCGGCGCAACAGGCGGCGGAGTGGGGGATGATCTGGCGGGTCTGCGAACCGGAGGCGCTGATGGCGGAAGCGGAGGCGCTGGCGCTGCAGCTGGCGACGCAGCCCACGCGTGGCTTCGCCCTCACGAAGCAGGCGCTCAACGCGTCCGTGACCCACGATGTGGTCGCCCAGCTCGAGGTCGAGGAACAGCTGCAACGTGCTGCCGGGCGCACGCGCGACTTCGTGGAGGGGGTGCGCGCCTTCCGCGAGAAGCGGGCACCGGAGTTTCGCGGTGAGTAACGCCACGGGCGGTGCCGCCGAGACGGCGGACGGGATGGTGGTCGGCGTGGTCGGTGCCGGCGCCATGGGCTCGGGGATCGCGCAGGTCGCGCTGGCGCGCGGGCATCGCGTGCTCCTGACCGATGCCGTGTATGCGACCGTACGCCGGGCGCAGGAGGCGATCGCCGCCGGCCTTGCGCGGGAGGTGGAGAAGGGGCGCATGACGGCCGAGGCGCGCGACGCGGCACTGGCGCGCTTGCAGCTGGTGGAACCCGACCATGGCGTCGGCCCGTTCCGCGAGTGCGGGATCGTGATCGAGGCGATCGTCGAGAAGCTCGAAGTGAAGCAGGCGACGTTCCGGGCCATCGAACTCGTCGTCGCGCACGACTGCATTCTCGCGACCAACACGTCGTCGCTGTCGGTGGCGTCGATCGGCGGCGGGTGCGCGTCGCCCGAACGGGTCGTGGGCGTGCACTTCTTCAATCCGGCGACGGTGATGCCGCTCGTGGAGATCGTTCCCGGTGTGCGCACCGATCCTGCGGTGGTCGAGCGGGCGACGCGACTGGTGACGTCGTGGGGGAAGGTGACGGTGCGCGCGGCTGACACGCCGGGCTTCATCGTCAATCGCATCGCGCGCCCGTTCTACGGCGAGGCGCTGCGCATGCTCGAGGAGGGGGTCGCCGACGTCGCGACGATCGACTGGGCGATGAAGACGATCGGCGGCTTCCGTATGGGACCGTTCGAGCTGATGGACTTCATCGGCCATGACGTGAACTACATAGTGACGGAGAGCGTCTGGACGTCGATGTACTACGACGCGCGCTATCGCCCGTCCCTCACGCAGAAGCGCCTGCTCGAGGCGGGGCTGCTCGGACGCAAGCGGGGGCGCGGCTTCTACGACTACACCGACGGGGCCACGTCGCCGGCGCCGGTCAAGGACGAGACGCTGGGGACGATCATCTTCCGGCGCACGCTGGCGATGCTGGTCAACGAGGCGGCCGACGCACTCTACCTGCGAATTGCCACCGCGGCCGACATCGAGCTGGCGATGACCAAGGGGGTCAACTACCCCAAGGGGTTGCTGGCCTGGGGGAACGAGATCGGGCTCGAGAAGCTGCTGGAGCATCTCGAGGCGCTGCAGGCCGAGACGGGGGAGGATCGCTATCGCCCGTCGCCGCTGCTGCGCCGCATGGTGCGCAACGCCGACCGCTTCGCCCTATGACCGCTTCGACCAACGATCCGCAGCGACTTGCCGAGCGGGTGGTGGAGGGGATGATGGCCACCGACGCGCTCAGCCGGTGGCTGGGACTGGAGGTCGTCGCGGTGGCGCCGCGGCACGCGACCTGTCGCATGACCGTACGCCCCGAGATGGTGAACGGCTTTGGCGTGGCGCACGGCGGGATCGTCTTCTCGCTCGCCGACTCGGCCTTTGCCTGCGCGTGCAACACCCACGGCACGGTGACCGTGGCGGTGGACAACACGATCACCTATCCCGCGGCGATCCACCCCGGCGACGTGCTGACGGCGGTCGCCGACGAAGAAGCGGGCTCCAATCGACTGGGCTACTATCGCGTGGTGGTGACCAACCAGCACGACCGCGTGGTGGCGCTCTTCAAGGGGACCGCGTACAAGACGTCGCGCCCTCACTTTCCCGACGAGACCAGCCATGCGTGATGCCTTCATCGTCGACGGCGTACGGACGCCGATCGGCTCCTTTGCCGGCGCCCTGAGCGGCGTGCGTCCCGACGACCTGGCGGCGCTCACGATCCGCGAGCTGCTGCGCCGTCAGTCGCGCGTGGAGGGCGAGAAGATCGTCGACGTGATCCTCGGCTGCGCGAACCAGGCGGGCGAGGACAACCGCAACGTGGCGCGCATGGCGTCGCTGCTGGCGGGACTCCCGACCAGCGTCCCCGGGGAGACGGTGAACCGGCTGTGCGCCTCGGGGCTGAGTGCGGTGGCCAACGCGGCCCGTGCGGTCAAGCTCGCCGAGGGCGGGCTCTACATCGCCGGTGGCGTGGAGAGCATGTCGCGCGCGCCGTACGTGATGTCGAAGGCGACGACCCCCTTCGCCCGCGACGCGCAGCTCTTCGATACGTCGCTGGGTTGGCGCTTCGTGAATCCGGCGATGAAGGAGCAGTACGGGATCGACGCGATGGGGCAAACGGCCGAGAACGTGGCCGACCAGTGGAAGATCTCTCGCGAGGACCAGGACGCGTTCGCGTTGCGCTCGCAGCAGAAGGCGGCGGCCGCGCGCGAGGGCGGGCGATTCGTGGAGGAGATCGTCCCGGTGCAGGTGCCCGGGGCCAAGCGCGGGACGACGGCGGAGGTGGCGGCCGACGAGTTCATCCGCCCCGACACGACGCTCGAAGGGCTGGCCCGGCTCAAGCCGGCCTTCCGCACCGACGGCAAGGGGTCGGTCACCGCCGGGAACTCGTCGGGGATCAACGACGGGGCGTGCGCGCTGCTGCTCGCGTCGGAGCCGGCGTGCAAGGAGGAGGGGCTGTCACCCATCGCGCGGGTCGTGGCGGCCGGCGCGGCCGGTGTGGAGCCGCGCATCATGGGCATCGGACCGGTCCCGGCCACGCAACTGGTGATGCAGCGCTCCGGTCTGTCGATCGATGAGATGGACGTGATCGAACTCAATGAGGCGTTCGCCGCGCAGGGCCTGGCCGTCCTGCGCGAGCTCGGCGTGGCCGACGACGATCCGCGGGTGAACCCGAACGGCGGCGCGATCGCGCTCGGTCACCCGTTAGGCATGTCGGGGGCGCGGCTGGCGCTCACCGCGGCGCGCGAGCTGCAGCGGACGGGGAAGCGGTATGCGCTGTGCACGATGTGCATCGGGGTCGGGCAGGGGTTCGCGATGATCCTCGAGCGCGCGTGATCTACGCCTTCGACGGCATCATCCCGGTCGTCGACCCGACCGCCTTCGTCCATCCGCAGGCGGTCGTCACCGGGCACGTGACCATCGGGCGCGACGTGTATGTCGGTCCCGGGGCGGCGCTGCGCGGCGACTGGGGGGCCATCGAGGTCGCCGACGGCTGCAACATCCAGGAGAACTGCACCGTGCACATGTTCCCCGGTGTGACGGTCGTCCTGGAGGAAGGGGCGCACATCGGGCACGGCGCGATCATCCACGGCGCCCGCATCGGCCGCAACGCCCTGGTGGGGATGAATGCGGTGGTGATGGACAACGCCGTGATCGGCGCCGGTTGCATCGTCGGCGCCCTCTGCTTCGTCCCCGCCGAGATGCAGGTCCCCGATCGCAAGGTGGTGGTGGGGAATCCGGCGAAGATCGTGAAGGACGTCTCCGACGAGATGCTCGCCTGGAAGACCGAGGGGACCGCGCTCTACCAGGCGCTCCCGGCGCAGCTGCACGCCACGCTGCAGGGCGTGGATCCCCTGCGTGAGAAGCCCGCCGGCTGGGGGACGCGCCCGTTCCCCGCGCTCAAGCCCTGGAGCCGCACGAAGGAGTAGGCCGGGGCCGCGCCGTGGCCTACTCCTTCGTGCGGCTACCGCTTCGCGCGGCTACCCTTGGCTCGGGGGGCGCTCGCCTTCGAATCCGGTGTGCGCGTGTCGTTGGCTCCGTACGCGGTCCGGGTCGTCGCGTCGTACCAGATGCTGTGGGCATCACCCTGCGAGCGGACGGGGCCCTGTCGGATGACGTGCCCCATCGCCTCGAGTTCCTGCTTCGTGGAGTCGGGGATCGCGCCGGCCTCGTAGCGGGTCTCGTCGGGGAGCCACTGATGATGCAGGCGCGGCGCGTCGACGGCGGCGCGCACGGAGAGCTTGAACGCCGTCACCCCCAGCACGACGTCGAGGACGGTGTTGGGGATCGTGCGACCGCCGGGTGAACCGGTCACCAGGACGAGGGCGCCATCCCGGGCGACGATCGTCGGAGTCATCGAACTGAGCATGCGCTTGCCTGGCGCCACCACGTTGGGGGGGGTGCCGATGTCGCCGCGTGTGGACGTGTAGCCGGGCTTCTTGTTGAAGTCCCCCATCTCGTTGTTGAGGAGGAAGCCGGCCCCGCGCACCACGACCCCCGAGCCGTACCCGCCTTCGAGCGTGTAGGTGACCGAGACCGCGTTGCCCTCGGCGTCGACCACCGAGTAGTGGGTGGTCTGCATCGTCTCGCTCGTGCTGACCAGCGACCCGCCTAACGCCACCGAGTTGGAGGCCCGGTTGGGATCGATGCTGCGGGCGAGCGAGTCGGCGTAGCTCTTGGCGGTGAGGCGGTCGACCGGGATGGGGCCGAAGTCGGGGTCGCCCAGGAAGCGCGCGCGGTCGAGGTAGGCGCGGCGCGCCGCCTCGATGCGCAGGTGCAGGAAGTCGCTCGACGTGCGCGTGAAGCGCTCGGCGTTGAGCGCCTCGAGCTGGTTGAGCACTTCGAGCAGCACCGTGCCGCCGGAGCTGGGCGGCCCCATGGCGATGATCTCGTACCCCAGGTAGGAGCCGTGCAGCGGCGGTCGTTCCACGGCGCGGTAGTCGGCCAGGTCCTGCCTCGTGATGGCCCCGCCGTGCGCGCGCATCTGGGCGTCGAGGGAGTCGGCGATCCACCCGGTGTAGAAGGCGTCGGCCCCGCTGTCGGCGATGGTGCGCAGCGTGCGCGCCAGGTCCGGGAGCCGCAGCAGGTCACCGGCACGCCACGGTTTGCCGCCGCGCTTGCCGTACGCCGCGACCGAGGCGGGGAAGGGGGCGAAGGTGGTGCGCAGCTGTTCGTTGAGGTCCGCGGCCAGCGCACGGGAGAGCGGGAAGCCGCGCGCCGCGAGCTGTGCGGCCGGGAGGACGACGTCGCGCCACCGCAGCCTGCCTAACGCCTTGTGTGCCATCTCCATCCCCCGCACGGTCCCCGGAACGCCGGGGGCGAGCCAGCCGGAGTCGGTGCGGGCATAGGCGATGGAGCCGTCGGTGTTGAGGAACATCGTCGCGGAGGCGCTGCGCGGGGCCTTCTCGCGAAAGTCGAACGTCGTCGCCTCGCCGGTCGCCTTGCGCACGACCATGAAGCCGCCGCCGCCGATGTTCCCGGCCGACGGGTGCGTCACGGCGAGGGCGAAGGCGGTGGCGACGGCGGCGTCGACCGCATTGCCGCCGCGCGCGAGGACGTCGGCGCCAATGTCGGAGGCGACGTTGGAGACCGAGACGACGATCCCGCGAGTCGAGGCGACGGCGCCGGTGCCGCCGGGGGGGACGCGCGTCGCGGCCGGCACGGCGCGTGTTGTCGAGCGGGTGCCCTGCGCCGCCAGCGGGAGGGCGAGCGTCGTCGCGGCGACGAGGAGGGTGACGGCGAGGCGGGGACGCGAGGCGCGGCGAGCGAGGGCGCCCGACGGGGATCGATGCGGAATCGGCATGGGGAGACGATACCGCGAACGCCGTGGGGCGGCTACCAGACGGTGCACGGGCGCCCCGTGCTGGGTGCCGCCACGCGCCAGACGACGAACCGGTGGCCCCCCGAGGGGTGCCACCGGTCGACCTGCGTGTCGTGCTGCGGGGTTACACCTTCTTCATCCCCGTGTGGAAGTGTTCGTCGTTCGCGTGCTCCCAGTCCCACGCGCCATCGGGGTGATGCGTTCTCCAGAGGAAGCGCCCCATGACGAAGGCGCCGATGATGTTGCCGATCAGCCCGTACAGCCATGCGCCGCCACCGAAGATCGGGTTCTGCGAGGCCAGGCCGGTGAGGTTGAGCAGGATCAGTTCAAGGACGACGACCAGCATGATCAGGCCGAAGGCCAGCGATGGCTTCCTTTCAGCACCGTTGTACAGCCAACTCGCGACCATGCCGATGCCGATGACACCGATGTAGAGCGCC